>QJPH01000279.1 GCA_003242955.1 Candidatus Methylumidiphilus alinenensis | reverse complement strand
ATAATTTCGTCTCGCCAACTCATTCCAAAGTTGAACAGCGTTTTAAATATGCGCGGAATGGCGGGATTGCCGCTAATTCGCCCAATGACGGGGCAGCGACTAACACGATAAAACTATTGAGGCTAGACAACCCTAAGCTTATCGAGTTACGCAGAGCAGCTATTGAAGCGGCGGGACTGACTCGCACTAGCGATAAACCATTATCCGCAATGATGGCACGTCGTTTAATACAAGAGTGCTTACAAAAGGATGCAAACTTACACCTTCCCGCGTTTTGTCTGGCACTATCGCAAGTCGCTGAGGAATATGCTTCACGCGAAGAAAGACAAGCGGCTCGTATGCGTGGGAAAGCTAGGGATTAAGGATTATGAATGATCAAACCCGTGAACACGCCTTTGAATCCCAGATCGAAGCTCACTTAATCACGCACGGTTACGAATCCTTATCCTCCAAAGACTACGACACCGACCGCGCTTTCTCCCCCTCCGTTGTCTTGGAATTCATCCAGAAAACCCAACCCAAGGAATGGACAAGGTTGGAAGCCCTACACGCAGAGAAAACCTCCGAAATCGTACTGGCTGATTTGGCCCAATGGCTGGACACTTACGGCACTTTGGCGGTGTTGCGCAATGGCTTCAAATGTTATGGTCGGACTTTGCGCGTGGCTTTCTTTAAACCCGCCCATGGCATGAACCCGGAATTATCGGCGCGGTATGTCGCCAACCGGCTAGGCGTAATCCGGCAGTTGCGTTACAGCAGCCGCAATACCAATGAACTGGACTTGACGCTGACGATTAACGGCTTGCCGGTTTGCACGGCTGAATTGAAAAACCCCTTGACCGGGCAAACCGTGGAAGATGCGTTGGAACAATACAGGCAGAACCGCGACCACCGCGAAAAGCTGTTTGAGTTCAAGAAGCGGGCGCTGGTGCATTTTGCCGTGGACACCGAAGCCGTGTTCATGACGACACGACTGGCGGGCAACGCGACACATTTTCTGCCTTTCAACCAAGGCTATGAGGGCGGTGCGGGTAACCCACCCAGACAGGACAATACCGTTGAAATTAGCCGTCATTCCGGCAGGGATCGCCGGAATCCAGATTGCAGGGATGCCACCAATCCATGCCATCCATGGAGCCTAGGTTCCGGCGATCCCTGCCGGAACGACGGGGTTATTCTTAATTCAACAACATTGCCCGGACAGGAAGGCCGTTGCCGCACGGCTTATTTGTGGGAAGAGGTTTGGCAAAGGGAAAGCCTGTTGGATTTGTTCGCCCGTTTCCTGCATCTGCAAGTGGATGAATACTTCACGGACGAAGGCCACAAGATCAAGAAAGAAACCCTAATCTTCCCGCGTTGGCATCAATTACAGGCGGTGCGTGAATTGGAAGCTCAAGCACGGCTTGAAGGGCCGGGGCATAATTATTTGATTGAACATTCGGCGGGTAGTGGCAAGAGCAATACCATCGGCTGGATCGCCCACCGGCTGGCATCCTTGCATAATGAACGGGATGAAAAGGTTTTTGACACGGTGATCGTCATCACCGACCGGCGGGTGTTGGATCGCCAATTACAGGACACGATCTACCAATTTGAACACCGCAAGGGCGTAGTGCAAAAGATTGATGAGGATTCGCGTCAATTGGCCGAAGCCTTGGAATCACGCATCCCGATTATCATCACCACCTTGCAGAAGTTCCCTTTCGTTACCCGGCAATTGAACAAGCTGGCAGAGGAACGCGGGGAATCCAGTGATGGCGTGTTGCCAACTCGCCGCTGCGCGGTGATTATCGACGAGGCACACAGTTCGCAGTCGGGCGAATCGGCAGCCGATTTGAAGGAGCTGCTAGGTGGGTACGACTTGAGGCAGGAAGCGGCACGTTACGCCCTTGAGGAAGGCGTGGAGAACCTGGAAGAACTCTTCCGTAGCATGGCCAAACGAGGGCGACAGGCCAATATTAGTTTTTTTGCGTTCACCGCCACGCCCAAACACAAAACGCTCGCCGTCTTTGGGCGAGAAAAGGACGGTAAACCGGGACTGGCATTTCACCGCTATACGATGCGCCAAGCCATCGAGGAAGGCTTTATCATGGATGTGTTGAAGCATTACACGACTTACGCGACTTATTACAAGCTGCTGAAATCCTGCGAGGAAGACCCCAACGTCGAGCGTAAACGTGCCGCCAAAGCCTTGACCCGGTTCATGCGCCTACACCCGTATAACATCGCCCAAAAAACCGAGGTGATGGTGGAACACTTCAATTCGGTCACACGCCATCGCATTGGCGGCAGAGCAAAAGCCATGGTTGTCACTGGTTCACGGCTTGAAGCCGTGCGCTACAAACAAGCTTTCGACACTTATATCAAAGCCAAGGGCTATCACTGGATCAAGACTTTGGTGGCCTTCTCCGGGATTGTGGAGGACGATAAACTTCCGGGAACAGCCTACACCGAAATTGGCATGAATGACGGGATCAAAGAATCAGAGATTCCTGATAAATTTGCCTCTAAGGATTACCAAGTCTTGTTGGTGGCAGAAAAGTACCAGACGGGCTTTGACCAACCTTTATTGCATACGATGTATGTAGACAAGCGGTTGGCGGGTATTCAGGCTGTACAAACGCTGACGCGGCTTAATCGTGTCCATCCACTGAAGGAGGACACCTTCATTTTGGATTTCGTCAACGACAGAGAGGAAATCCGCGTAGCCTTCAAACAATATTTCGATGGCGCGTTGATGGGCGAAGAAGTCGCACCGGCCAGAATGTATGAAATCAAGGCAGAACTGGATGCGACCGGCATTTACTTGACCGAAGAAGTGGAGCGGTTTATTGCGGTATATTTCAAGCCGAAATTGCGCCAAAGTGCCGCAGACCATCAAACTATGAATGCAGCGCTTGATCCGGCAGTGGACCGCTTTGCCCACTGGCTGGATGAAAAGGAGGAGGACGCCGAACTTTGGCGCGGAAAACTATTTGCCTTCCGCAATCTCTATGCCTTTCTTTCGCAAATCATCCCTTACCAAGATTCAGACTTGGAAAAGCTGTATACCTTCTTGCGGCATCTTGCCCCTAAGTTGCGTAAACGCCGGGGAGAAAAGCAATACAATTTTGATGAAGAAATCCGTCTGGAATATTACCGGCTACAAAAAATTAGCGAAGGGGCTATCGGTTTGAAGGAAGGTGAAGCCAAGCCACTGGATGGGCCTAACGAAACCGGCAGCGGCGTTTCACGAGATAAGATCGCCCTTTCGCGGCTGATTGACTTAATCAATGACCGATTTGGCACAGAGTTCACAGAAGCCGACCAACTATTTTTTGACCAAATCATCGAAGCGGCAATGCTTGATGATGACTTAAAGCAAGCCGCCGATGCCAACCCGGAAGACAAGTTCGCCCTGTTGTTTGGCAATCTGCTGCAAACCTTGTTCGCAGAGCGCATGGAACAAAACGAAGACATCTTTGCGCGGTTTATGAACGAAAAGGAATTTCAGCAGTTAGTGGGGGAATGGATTTCTAAACAGGTTTATCAGCGTTTGCGTGGGAAGCAGGCTTAATGCGGATTCATCCAACTTGGCTGTGCATTCCGGGGCTACATTGCTGCTTAGGCCGGAGCCGGATGAAGCGCAGCGTAATCCGGGTTTGCGTCCTGGTTCCCCCGGATTACGCCAAGCGGCTTCATCCGGGCTACAATACTCCGTAGCCCTCCAACCCTTCAATCCAGACAACCCATGGCCGGCGACCTTCCCTGCGATCATCAATATTCTGTTAGCGTGTTTGCGCCTGCCCGTCTGCACATGGGCTTCATCGACTTGGGCGGGACGCTGGGACGCCAATTCGGCAGCATCGGCGTGGGTGTCAATGAAATCGCCACCCGTTTGAGTATTAGCGGTGCCGATGAATTGAATGCGACTGGGCCTTCCTGCGAACGGGCAGTCAAATACGCACGAAAAATCGCGGAAAAATTAGGCGTGGATTGCAGTCTGTCCATCCGCATCCATGAAGCCATACCGGAACATATCGGCTTGGGTTCAGGCACTCAGCTTGCGTTAGCCGTTGGAATGGGGATGGCGCGTTACCGTGGGCTGGAACTCGGGGTGCGCGACATCGCAAAACTGATTCAACGCGGGGGGCGCTCGGGGATAGGCATCGCCGTGTTCGAACAGGGTGGGTTGGTCGTAGATGGTGGCCGGGGAGCCGGTACGGCCACACCGCCTTTGCTTTCCCGCATGGAAATTCCGCCAGCGTGGCGATTTATCCTCGTTTTTGACCGGCGCGGCCAAGGTTTGCATGGCAAGCAAGAGGTGGAAGCCTTCAAAACCCTGCTGCCCTTTCCAGTCGCGGAAACCGCCCGCTTGTGCCATTTGTTGATGATGCAGGCATTGCCCGCGCTTGCCGAGGGCGATATCAAGGGTTTTGGCGCGGTCATCACCGAATTGCAAAATGCCGTGGGCGACCACTTTGCCCCGGCCCAAGGGGGGCGTTTCACCAGCCCCGTAGTGGGAATGGCTTTGGACTGGCTACAAAAGCAGGGGGCTGTGGGATTAGGGCAAACGTCATGGGGCCCTACCGGTTTTTGCATGGTGGAGAACCCGGAGCACGCCCTCCTACTTTCTAGCCTAGCGGGCCAACGCTTCGACGGGCTGGATTTCCTCGTCGCCACCGCCCGCAACCAAGGTGCGGAAATACTGCCGGAAACCCTATTTACCAAAGTCGATATATTAAGGGCTTAGGCTGTATGAACTTACTGCTGATTGCCCAATCTGCCAGGATGTTGGCACAATCCGCAGCTCGAGGGGGATTTTGTTGTTGTACCATTGATTTTTTTGCGGACTCCGATACCCGCCGTTACGCCGGACAATGCATCCCGATGACGCCGGGCGCGGACGGCTTTGATGAAGCCGCCCTTCTCGTGACTGTCGAAGATTTGGCATTCTCAGACAAAGAGTTTTCATTGATTTTCGGTAGCGGCATCGACTCCCGTCCTAGGCTGGTGGAAAAATTGGCGGAGAAGCGAAAACTACTCGGCAATACCCCTGCGACGCTTAAAAAAATTAACCATCCGCAAGCCTTTTTCGGGCTGTTGGAACAATTGGGCATACCCTACCCGGAAACCCGTTTTGTACCCCCCGATCAGGCCAAAGGCTGGCTAATCAAACCCGGTTGCAGTGAGGGCGGCAAGGGTGTAGTCTTTTGCGCAAATAATCCGCAATCGGCCAATGGCGCTTATTACCAACGCTTGACGCAAGGCGATGCTTATTCTTTGCTTTTTTTGTCCAATGGCAAGGAAAACCGGGCGATTGGCTTCAATACACAATGGACTGCCAAGCATGAACCTGCCCAGCCGTTCTTATTTGCCGGGGCAATCAATCGAACCGATTTGACCGAGTTACAACGTTCCGCCGTAGAGGAATATGCAACGAAGCTTACCGCTGCATCGGGGCTGGTCGGCTTGAATAGCCTGGATTTCGTGCTGTCGGGCGGCGTGTGCCAGGTTCTGGAGGTCAACCCAAGGCCCAGCGCAACCATGGCACTGTACGACGAGGATTTTACCCAAGGGCTTTTGGCTTTGCATATCGCCGCTTGTCGTGGCGAGTTGCCGCCGCCGGTTAGCCACAACGGCCCAGTACGGGCTTTGTGGATAGTCTATAGCCAGAGTGCCGCCTTGATACCGGTTGACTTCCATTGGCCCGAGGAATGTGCGGACATTCCCAATCCAGGTGCAAAAATAGAAGCCGGTCAGCCGCTTTGCAGTTTGCTTGTGCGAGGTGAAAACAGGCAAGAGGCCGAAAAATTGGTAAAATTGCTGGAAATCGAAATTTTAGGTGGCCTGTTTGACCGCCCTAACCCTAACTCTACACAGTAACCCCGATGTGAGACCGACACGGTTTACAAAACCGAGTCGGTCTTCGCTGGTTTTTGGGTAGGGGATTAAAAACAATAGTTTGATAAGAGAATAACCATGACAAAACCCGTCAGCGTCAACGCCCATGCACTGCCCATCGTCAAATATCTAATCGCCAACGCCGACAAGCTAAGGTTGAAAATTGACACGTTTGCCAATGGTGCGACGCTAATTGACGCAGGTATCGAAACATTGGGCAGCTTGGAAGCCGGACGGCTAATTGGAGAAATCTGCATGGGGGGGCTAGGCACTGTCACCCTGACGCAAGGGGGGCCGTTCAGCGGATGGCCGACCATGGTTAATGTCCACTCCACCAACCCGGTCATTTCTTGCCTAGGTAGCCAATACGCGGGTTGGAGCCTGTCCCACGGGGAAGGCAAGGCGGCTTTCTACGCCTTGGGTTCAGGTCCGGCGCGGGCGCTGGCGGTCAAAACCAGAGACGGTGTTGAAGTGCCGGTGGAGGATTTGTACAAAGAACTTGGCTATCGCGATGCCAGTGGCGAAACCGCCATCGTACTGGAGGTGGACAAGATTCCGCCTGTGGAACTGATCGACCACGTCGCCAAAGCCTGCCAACTTGACCCGTCCAAGATCAGCGTCATCCTGACTCCGACCAGCAGCTTGGCCGGCGGGATGCAGGTCGTCTCCCGCGTATTGGAGGTCGCCTTGCACAAAGCACACTCGTTGCACTTTCCGCTGGAAAATATCATTGACGGCGTGGCCTCTGCCCCGGTTCCGCCGCCACATCCTAATTTCGTCCAAGCCATGGGACGCACTAACGATGCCATCTTGTTTGGCGGCACGGTGCATTTGTTTGTCAAAGGGGGGGACGAAGCGGCGGAAAACCTAGCCAATGAACTCCCCAGTTCGGTTTCAAAAGATTACGGCAGACCCTTTGCCAACGTTTTCAAAGACTACGGCTACGACTTTTTCAAAGTCGATGCCATGCTGTTCAGCCCTGCCAAGGTCATCGTCACCAATATCGACACCGGCAATAGCTTCCATGCCGGGCAATTGGATGAAGAGTTGTTGGAGAAGTCGTTTGGGGGGTGAGTATTTTGGTCATATATTTCGCCATTCCGGCATGGATCTCCGGACAAATCGGCAGGAAAGCCGATTTGCACGGCTCCGCCGTCCGAAGGGTGAGGGACATGGATGTCCCTCATGCATCCAGATTGCAGGGAAGCCCCAAAGTCCATGCCATCCATGGAGCCTAGGTTCCGGCGATCCATGCCGGAACGACGACGTTTTGGGTTTAGCTGAAACATCTTCCTAATCAGGAACCGGAATGTCGGGCGAAAAGCAAAGAGACGCACCCGACCCGGTTATTCCGTAGGAAAAAAGAGTCCACGAACCCAATCTAACCCATGTTGGTTATAATTCAGTTCCGGCCACCCCAATCATGCCTCACAGGCCAACCGAGAACACCCCATGAACATAGAACGCCGCTATATCGTCGATGAAAACAACCGAAAAATAGCCGTCCAACTGGACATCGAAACGTTTGAGAAAATTGAAACAATCCTGGAAAACCAAGCGCTCTATCAGTTGATGCAGGCTCACGACGGTGACGAGGAACTCAACCTAGATGACGCGGTAAAGCATTACCAAACTTTAGGCCAGAGCCGATGCAACTGAAGTTCAAGAAAAAGTTTTTAAAGCAATTGAGGGATTTGCCGGGTGATATCCGCAGCGTAATCGAAGAATTCGTTTTCACTGATTTGCCCCGGTACAATTCCCTAGCCGATGCGGGAATCATCGAGAAAATGCAGGGTTACGATGGCTACTATAAAGCCCGCTTCGGTTCCTACCGGGTCGGTATGAAGCTCGAAAGCGATGGAACTCTAGTGTCGTCAGGCTAGTCATGCACAGAAAAGAAATCTACCGGTTTTTCCCTTAACCAAGGTCAGGCAACGGCTCCATCGTTGCCCGACGAACCGGAATGTCGGGCGCACCGCAAAGAGATGCGCCCGACCTACCCGGCTAATATTCCGTCGGTTTGCCGATTCCCAAGCTCCTTATGCTAAGGATTCGGTTTTAACAACTAAGGCGGTAAGGCGCATTCGTAGTCGCAATAGGCGTAAGTCGTTTTTCGCCGTATGTTGGACGGTTCCCATTCGGCGCAATACGCGGCGGGGGCCGCTATTGCGCCCTTGGACCTGAAAAGCTGAACTTATATAGTTGTAATTAGAAAGAGATTTTAGCTATTTCGTCATTCCGGCAGGGATCGCCGGAATCCAGATTGCAGGGATGCCAAAAACCCCGCCGTCCATGGAGCCTAGATTCCGGCGATCCCTGCCGGAATGACGGTGTTTTGAGTTTAGCTGAAACAACTTCTAAGTCAGAAGGTCGCGTTGTATAACCCTATACATAGCTGCATTTTGCAGAGTACGCCCCTCAAAGTTGACAACAATATCACCTTCGTCTGCGCTTTTGTAATGCACGTTGGCACGTTTCCGGAATTGTCGTCCTATGGCTTTTCTCGTGTTAGGTGACAACTCCTTCCAAGATTGCCCTGTCGCGGTAAAGTAAAGTTCGGAAACTTGGAAAAGCTTATCGATATCTGAACCTACGGCGACTTTCAGCATTTGTTCAAGGGTTGCTTTAATTTTTTTTTCGCTCAATTCGACGGTTTCGATAGGTGTAGTCAGATCCACAGCTTTCCTAATCAGATTTTCCAATAATTGGATGAAAGTGATATCCTCCTTTACCGCTAGTTGCAAGGCATCAGAAACGGCTGTATCGTCAATATCAAGAACAATTTGCATATCATTTAATCTCCTGTTGTTATTTAGTTGTTTATAAAAAAACTGAAACAACTCTAATTCTGCGAATTGTTTTGTCAAGAACTTTGTTGTTTCAGTTCTTTTCCAAGGCCGTAAGGCGCAATAGCGGCCTTGGACCTACGAACCTGTTCCCTCCTTCACCCTGCGTTGTGTTGCTGTTATCAGTGGTGTAACATTCATAACATGTTCACTGCCAAGCCCGACGAATTCAGCACTTGGCCAACGACCCCCTACTTCCGCAATGATGTATTGGTCAAGCGCCCCTATCTTCGGCTGGAATGGTGCGTTGCGGCGATTGCCAGCCCAGTGCATTGGCAAGGCCGGCCAGACGGTCGCATCCGGCAATGGGTGTTCGTGCCTGAATTAAGCAAGTATTTGCGCGTGGTCACTTTGGACGACGGCAAGACTCTGCACAACGCCTTTCCAGGCAGGTGGTTTAAACCGTGAAATTAAGCTATGACATAGAGACCGATTCGCTATACATTCATTTATCGGAAACCCCATCAGCGGATTCAGACGAAGTGGCGGATGGCATCGTGCTGGATTTTTCCGCAAGCGGCGCATTGGTGGGCATAGACGTGCAACATGCCAGCGAGAGGGCTGACATCCAGTCGGTCATTCTGCCCAACCTGCCGTTGCAGCATTTAAAAGCGGCATGATGAATGCCGCCTATTGAAATATTCTTACTGCGTTTTCAAGACCGTGAGGGAGCCAGCAATATACAGCGTTTTCATGTTAATAAACTAACTAAAAATGAATGTTCAAACAATCTCTGATTAAAAAAAATATCCTGCACAACCATAAGCCTATCAAGCAATTATTCGATGTTGAAAACGCTGGTTGAAAACGCTGTGACCCAAATCGCCATCTTCACCGACGACCCCGGCTGGCACGGGGCACGGCTCAAACGCGCCTTTGCAGCGCGGGGATTTCACTCCTGTTATGTGTCCCTTACCGCCTGCCGCCTCAATCTGGACGGCAATGGCCCACCCATCAGCATACCTGGTTTTGCGGAAAGCTTGCCGGATGGCGCGTTCGTGCGCGGCATTCCGGGGGGGTCGCTGGAACAGGTGACTTTCTATCTGGACATCTTGCACGGTCTTAAACTACTCGGCATTCCGGTCTACAACGATGCCCATGCCATCGAACGCACAGTGGATAAGGGCATGACCAGCTTCTTGTTGCGCCAGGCGGGCCTGCCCACACCCCCCGCCTGGGTCTTGAGCAACCGTGAAGACGCGCTGGCCTTGGCTAAACGGGAGATGGAAAACGGCCACCAAATCGTCAGCAAGCCTTTGTTCGGTTCGCAAGGGGAGGGGCTACAACGCCATCAAAATCTGCAAGATTTGGATTACCTAGCCGAAAGCAACGGGATTTTCTATTTGCAACGTTTCGTCCATTGCGGTCAACAATCCCATGACTTTAGGGTGTTCGTCATCCGTGACAAGACCGTGGCTGCGATGCGGCGATGCGGGCAAAGCTGGCTCAACAATGTAGCCCAAGGCGGTCGTTGCGAGCCAATGCGGTTGGATGACTTGCTGCTTTGCAGTCTCGCCGAGGATGCGGTTAAATCCATCGGCATGGCTTATGCCGGGGTGGATATCATCCGCGATGCCCAAGGCTGCTACACCGTCATTGAGGTCAACAGCGTACCGGCTTGGAAGGGTTTGCAAAGTGTCAGCAAAGCCATCATTGCCGACTTGCTGGCGGACGATTTTCTTTCATTGTGCGCATCCCCTGCGCCTCAAATACAAGCGGTGTCACCTTAATGCCAATTAACCCGGAAGCCCTGCAACAAGCCTATCTGGAAGCCTGCGAAGCCGAATTGCTGGCGTTCAAGCCGGGCAATGTCAGCATCCATTCAACAGGAAACTATCTGTCGGTGGAGGATTTCCGCGAAAGCGCCAAAGCCAGCACCCCGCCCCTTTGCGATCCGGTGCTGTCTTTGGGCGAGAGAATTTTCCGCGCTATTGCTGCAACCCAAGATGCCGTTGGCTGCAACACTAATCTGGGCATCGTGCTGTTGGCTGCGCCAATGATACATGCCTGTTTGAATAGCCCAAAGGGTACGGCGCTGAGGGAAAATTTGCGGCATGTGCTGGACCACACCACTCGTGAAGATGCCTGCTGGGCTTTTCGAGCCATCCACCTAGCTTCACCTGGCGGATTGGGCGAATCCGAGCAACAGAATGTACAGTCCGAACCCACGGTGACTCTTCTGGAGGCCATGAAAATCGCCGAGGGGCGGGATCGCATCGCTTGGCAATATACTAATTACTACACAAATGTTTTTGATTTGGCAATTCCACGTTATCATAGTCGGCTACATCTATGGGGTGATGAACAATGGGCTACTTTGGGCGTCTTTACGGGATTGCTCAGGGCGTTCCCAGATAGCCACATAGAACGCAACTTCGGGGATCAATTCACCGAAATGGTGGCGGACAGAATGAAGCGGGTCGAGCAAGCGATGGACCTTTTCGAAAGTCCAGAGCAAGTCATGCGGATTCTTAGGGAGGTGGATGCCGAACTCAAGTCAGCCGGGATCAATCCCGGTACGACTGCAGACCTAACGGTGGCCTGTCTTCTAGCGGTAAGGCTAGAAAGGTTACTGGAGGCTAGCTAATTAACCGTTTCACGGGTCTAGCTTTAAGCCAAACTAAGACGTTGTCTTTTTCTTAGAATAAAATGAAGACTTGGCAATGTCGTTGACTATAAAATACTGACCATTTTTAAATTACAAGAGGAAAAGCAAATGGCGAAAATTAATAAATTGCTGGTAGGCGAATCTTTGGTGGGTGATGGGAATGAAATTGCTCACATCGACCTGATTATGGGGCCCCGTGGCAGCAGCGCAGAAACGGCCTTCGCCAGCGCCTTGGTCAACAACAAGGATGGCTTCAGCACTCTGCTGGCAGTGGTTGCGCCTAATTTGGCAGTTAAGCCAAACACCATCCTTTTCAATAAGGTCACTATCAATAACGGCAAGCAGGCTGTGCAGATGTTCGGCCCAGCGCAACGCGGCGTTGCCTTGGCTGTTGCCGATTCGGTTGAAGATGGCACTATTCCAGCTGAGGAAGCCGACGATGTTTTCATTTGCGTAGGCGTTTTCATTCACTGGCTGGCTGAAGACGATGCGAAGATTCAAGACTTCAACTACAAAGCCACCCGCGAAGCCATCAAACGCGCCGTTGAGGGTACACCGACGGCCGCAGAGGTAGTGGCGCAAAAAGGCTCGTTCAAGCACCCCTTCGCCCCTAATTAATAACTGACGTTACGCACCCTTGCTGTTGAACCCCATTATCGTTGCCCGGATTGTGCCGTAAACGGCTCCATCCGGGCTACGGCCTACAGTGCGTAACATCAATTAATAACTTAAGCTGCGAGAGATGCAAAGCGCTGCCCCCACGGGGCAGTGCTACCTTGAGTAGGCGTTAGGGCGATTGCTTTAATACCAAACTCATCCGAAACTGCGCAGAACTGATGTGTCCATTTTTCCCAAATGTAGGGCACTGGCAAGCAATACGCCGCCAACGCCCAACCCCTCCAAGCGATACAAATCATCCACATCCCTGACACCTCCTGCCGCGATGAAATTCTTTTCAGGCATCTGCGTCCGAAACTGTTCCAAACGCAGAAAATCAGGACCCTCGCCCGAACCAACGAGGGAAAGACTCATGATGATTACTGTGTCGGGCCAAAGGCCGGAATCTTCTAGTAGCCCTGTTCCTCCCACTAAATCCTCCCCGATGAAATCCAACGAGAGGATGAACTCCCTGCCTAAGCTTGTAAGCAACAACGGACTTTTACCGACCAGCGATTCACTGCCAATGACAGGCCTACAATTCAAGCCGGAGGCTGGCAGCCGGGATGGGGGCAAACCCTGGTCTATCCAAAATTGCAAGCCGGGATAGTCGTGTTGCAAGCACCCAAGCAATTCATGGTGGTCCCCAACCCCCATCAGCGCGTCCAAATCGGCGACATAGAGGGTTTTGAAGCCATGCAAAGCCATCAGACCGTCAATCACAGCATGCGGAGAAGACCCGCTGCACAAGGGTGTTTGTATGGGCTTGTAATGGTCACGTTGGCCTTTCCTGGCGTGGACGACGCAGCCGTGCATCAGATCGATCACGGGAATAATTTGCATGAGGTACACTCTTGAAGTTATTGGTGTTGGAATATATTACCGGCGGGGGGATGCGCAGGGAAACCCTGCCTGCCTCATTGGCGAGCGAGGGCGAGCTGATGCTGTCTGCGCTTATCAGTGATCTTCGTGCCTTATCCCTTGATTTAGAGTTGACAATATTCCGCGACAACCGGCTACCCCTGCCTTTTCAAGGTGACGGCATTCAAACAGTCATGGTCACTGATGCCGATTCATTCCAGACCTTGTGGATGGAATGGGTCGGTCGTTGCAACTTCATTTGGCCCATCGCCCCTGAGACTGGAGGGATTCTTGAACAACTCTGCCTAGACGTGGAAGCCGCCGGAAAAAACCTGTTGACTTGCCCCTCTTCCGCCGTCCGTCTCGCCGCCAGCAAACTTAAAACCGCACGACGCCTTGCCGAGTCTGGCTTGCCGGTTGTGCCTACTGAAATACTGGACAGGACATCCCTTCCGGCTTGGCCTGCATCAGTGGTCAAACCTGACGATGGGGCGGGTTGCGAAGGCACTTTAATCATTCGCGATCCGGTCCAATTCCAAACACTGGCCGATAGGGAGGGCTGGATCGTCCAACCGCTGCTTGAAGGTGAAGCCATCAGCCTTTGCGTTCTGTTCGCCAATGGCGGGGCACGGCTGTTAAGTTGTAACTTGCAGCAGATTGAGCGGATTGGCGGGGGATTTGCCTTGAAGGGGGTTACAGTCAACGCCATGCCTGACCAAGATGGAAGCCTGCAATTCCTTGCTGAAAGCGTAGCCCGCGCCATGCCCGAACTTTGGGGCTATGCAGGCATAGACCTAGTCCTGACGGGCGACGGACCAGTCATACTGGAAATAAACCCCCGTTTGACGACTTCCTATGCCGGCCTATGCTTGGCCAAGGGTGAAAATCCGGCGGCGTGGGTTTTGCAATTGCTAACAACGGGTGAATTACCTACATTGCCTGACCACAAAGGCAAGCCAATTGACATCCGTTGGGGAAATTCGCATGGCAATTGACCTCATCGGCTGGGACATAGGCGGCGCTCATCTCAAAGCCGTGGCGATGGCGGGGGAGCAGATCATCAACGTCTTACAAAAGCCCTGTCCTTTATGGTTGGGGCTAGATCATTTCCACACTGCCTTAAATGCCATCCTGGGTGAATTAAAACCGGTCGCCGATTGCCGCCATGCTGTTACCATGACCGGAGAATTGGCAGACATGTTTAGCAATCGCGAAGAAGGCGTGTTTGGCTTGTTAAATGCGTTTGGCGATCATGTGCCGATTGAAAACGTCTTGGTATTTGCAGGGTTTGTCGGTTTTCTGCCTGCCAGCAGTGTAAAAGCAAAAGATGTCCTTGTCATCGCCTCCGCGAACTGGCTTGCCACAGGGTTCTATGCCGCCTCCAGGCTCGATCAGGGGCTGCTCATCGACATAGGCAGCTCCACTAGTGATTTCCTGGTTTTGCGCCATGGTGAGGTTCTGAGTCGCGGCTATTCCGATTTTGAGCGACTGCGACACGGCGAACTGGTTTATTCTGGAGTGGTCCGCACCTCCTTAATGTCACTGACCAAACGAGCACCCTTTGCAGGCGATTGGATTGGATTGATGGCCGAACATTTCGCCACCACTGCAGATGTCTATCGCCTGACCGGTGAACTGCCCGAATATGCCGACCAGTCGCCCACTGCCGATGGTGGGGCAAAGACAGTCACCGCCAGTGCAAGGCGCATTGCCCGGTTGCTGGGGCGGGACTTGGAACCCTCAACGCAAGAGGCATGGAAACAGTTAGCTGGTTATTTTCGCGAACGGCAATTGGATTTTCTTATGGAAGCCTGCATGAGACAATTGTCCCTTGGATGGCTGGATTTTGACGCTTCTATAATCGGTGCTGGCGTCGGACGCTTTCTAGTGCAAGAATTAGCCAAAAGACTTGGACTCAACTACTTGGATTTCGCCGACTTGTACCCCATGAAATCGTCTGCATCACAATTCAACTTAGCGGATTGCGCCCCCGCGCTGGCGGTTGCCTGTCTTTCGAGGCAAACCGATGCTGGATAAAAAGCCCAAAATCGAAGAACTGCCTTATTTTTTTGAGGACAGCGCGGCCTTGTTTGCGCCTTGGGCGGATCAGGATTGGGCGATATTCCTAGACAGCGGCTTCCCCCATAGCCGGCAAGGCCGGTTTGACATCATCGCGGCGGATCCCTTTTGCACCTTGGTCACCAAGGGCGACATCACTGAAATTCGGGAAGGGGATAATGTCAGGCTGTCTCCCGACGACCCATTCCAATTGCTCAAGGAAGCGTTGGGCGAAAGCGTTGAGACCGATTCGCAATTGCCTTTTTATGGCGGGGCCATTGGCTATTTTGCTTATGATCTGGCGCGTCGGCTGGAAAAATTACCGTCCATCGCCGCCGATGGGGAAAACATTCCTGACATGGTGGTCGGCATATACGATTGGGCGGTGGTGGTTGACCATCTGGAACGCCGCTCTTGGCTAGTGGGTTTAGGGCGCGACCCGGCAACCCTCGTTCGCTGGCCGCATCTGTGCCAAAGTTTCAGCCAAATCCCCATCATCAATTGGCCCCGTGAGGGCTTCAGGGTAGCGGGTGAAATTCAGTCTAATATGGACCGTGCGATATACACCAAAGCATTCAACCGCATCCAACACTACATCCGCGAGGGCGATTGTTACCAAGTGAATCTGGCGCAACGTATTTCAGCCAAATGCCAAGGCGACCCTTGGACTGCCTACGAAACCCTGCGCCATATCAACCCCGCCCCGTTCAGTGCTTTCCTTAACTTCCCCATGGTGCAGATATTAAGCTCCTCGCCCGAGCGCTTCCTAAAGGTCACGGCCAACATTGTGGAAACCAAGCCGATAAAAGGCACGCGCCCACGTTCCCCAAACCCTGAAGAAGACATGTACAGCCTACAGGCGCTACAAGAAAGCCTGAAGGACAGGGCCGAGAACCTGATGATTGTGGACTTGCTACGCAACGACATCGGCAAAAATTGCCAACCCGGTTCCGTGCATGTGCCGCATTTGTTTGCCACCGAAAGCTATGCCACCGTCCATCATCTCGTCAGCACGGTACGCGGCAAGTTGGCGGCGGGCCGCGATGCCTTGGATTTGCTGCGGGATAGCTTCCCTGGCGGATCGATAACTGGAGCGCCAAAAATCCGGGCTATGGAAATCATCGAAGAATTGGAGCCCCATCGGCGCGGCATCTATTGCGGGTCAATTGGCTACATCGGCTACGACGGCAACATGGACAGCAATATCGCCATCCGCACCTTGGTCCATTCCGAAAACCGCATCCGCTTCTGGGCAGGCGGCGGCATCGTCGCCGATTCGGATGCCGAGAAGGAATACCAAGAGTGCTACCACAAAGCCGCCGCGATGCTGACGCTGCTGAACTATTTCAAGGCCATGCATCCATACCCGTCAGGTTCCGGAACGACCAGCCCCACGAACTCAAAAGCCAAGGTTGGTTCGGCTTACAGCAAGCAGTAGAAAAGGCTGTCGGTTTTCATTGGAACATTGCCATCACTCTTCGCCTCTGTCATTCGACAACCATGACGCGATCATGGCGTTGAGTTTGTCTTTGGAAACCGGTTTCGCTAAATAATCGTCCATTCCTGCCGCGAGACATCGCTCCTGGTCGCCCGTCATGGCATTGGCTGTCATCGCTATTATAGGAATGTTTCGATTGGGTTCGCCCGCTTCGCCGGCACGGATGCGGCGGGTTGCATCGAATCCATCCATCACTGGCATTTGGCAATCCATCAAAACTAGGCCGTAGGTTTTTTGGGGCAGCGCATCAAGCGCTTCTTTACCATTGCCTGCGACATCCACACGATAGCCCTGCTTTGCCAGCATGGCGGTGGCAACCTTCTGATTTACAATATTATCTTCGACCAGCAGGATGCGGCTTCTGTCGCGTAGCTTTTCCTCAATAGTGAAGCGCGTCAAAATCGGCTGGGCCGGACTCTCCGCCGCAATGCCGCCCCGCAGGGCGATTAGGCAACCTCGCAGCAATCCCCTTTTTATGGGTTTTATCATATAAGCATCAAAGCCTACGCGGCGCATCCGTTCCGCATCGCCGCGCTGGGGTGACGAAGTTAGCAATACGCAGCGTGTCGCAGCAAACGACGGGTTGCAACGGATCATTTTTCCTAGCGCCTCCCCGTCCATTTCTGGCATATTCATGTCGATGAGTGCCAGTTCAAACGGTTCGCCAATGGCTGCCGCCGACTGCAATTTCTCGATCGCATCGGCTCCGCTGACCGCTTCAGAAAACTTGCAGCCCCATATTTGCAGCAGGGTGGAAAGCAGCTTCCGGTTCGTGGCGTTGTCATCTACTGCTAATACGCGATAGCCTTGTAGATCGTCGGCTTCCGCCAATGAAGGGAGGCCCTCTGCGTTGTCGGCAACCCGTTCAAATACGGCAGTAAAACGGAATGCAGATCCTTTCCCCTCCACACTAGTGACGTTGATTTCGCCTCCCATTGCCTCGGTTAATCGCTTGCAAATCGACAAGCCAAGGCCAGTGCCGCCAAAATTTCGTGTCGTCGAGCCATCGACTTGGGTAAAGGGCGTGAATAGACAGTGAAGTCTATTGGACGGAATGCCAATGCCGGTATCTTGAATTTCGAAACACAGGGTAATCGTCTCTTTGCCCCGCGCAATTTGTGTGACCTCTACGACAACCTCCCCTTGGGCCGTGAACTTGATGGCGTTGGCTACTAAGTTGGTGAGGATTTGGCGTAGGCGCCCTGGATCGCCTCGCAGACGTTGCGGCAACCCCGGTTGAAACAAGCAAATAAATTCAAGGCCTTTTTCGTATGCCTTGAGGGACATCATGTCGGTGACTTGGTCGAGGACGCAATCAAGGTCGAATTCAATTTTGTCCAGATCAAGCTTGCCAGCCTCAATCTTTGAGAAATCTAAAATATCGTTGATGATTTTTAGCAGGGATTCGCCGTTGTCGTTGATGATTTTTGCAAACTCGCGAGCCTCGTCAGGGAGCTGAAAATCGAGTAGCAGTTGCGCCATCCCGATAATACCGTTCATCGGCGTTCGGATTTCGTGGCTCATATTGGCCACAAACTCCGACTTGGCCCGGTTGGCACTCTCAGCGGCAAACCGTGCAGTGCGATTGGCGCTCATGTAGAGCGCCACGGCGACTACTGCGACAATGAGCATTGCACCGGCAACGGTGATTAATAGGAAAAGCCAGGGGCGTTCGGTTTCGAAACGAATGAATTCGGGCAGTGGCAGTGGTATATGGACGGTAATGCCCCCGTCGGGGACGGTCTGCGAGGCCAAGACAATAGGCATCGGCTTGTCGCCTATGGTGACCAGCCCTGGGTAGCGTCTATCTTTCCAAGGCCGGATGTCTAGTGGCGTGATGGTCGCTTGCTCGTAGCGTAATGACCGGTCATGTGTGACGAGGAAGGTCTGAGCGGCATCAGGCAAGCTGCGATATTCGAATGCCTTGTCCTCAGTCAATACGACTACACCCTCAGAATCGGTGATAAAGGCATTAGCCGGTTTTGTCCAATGGGAGAAATCCGCTATATCGCGTTTGGCCACTACAGCGCCTATGAAGCGACCTTGGTCGTCTTTGACAGGATACGAATAAAATAGGCCGGGTTTCTTGCTAACTTTCCCAATCGCATATTGCCGGCCTGGTTGCCCGGCTTGTGCCATCTGATAGTACTCGCGTTCGCTGTAGTTGGTGCCGACGAAACTGGTTATTTTATCGGCATTGCTGGCGGCTATGCAGTCCCCCGCCGCGTTGATTATCCAGACAATGTCGGCTTGGAATCCATGTGCGGCAGTCGCGAGGAAGGCGTTGAGTTTGCCGAGGTCCGTGTCGTTGCTCCATAATCGCTTGCGAACTTCATAATCCAGCGCTGATGCCTTGACCTCCGGGCCGAAGCGTTCCAATTGTTTGCGCACCACTTCTTCGGTAACCAGCACTTGTGGGATGCCCCGCAAGATCGTGATCGCATCTTGGATGTCGTCAGCGACACCATTGACTTGTTGGTGCGCTTGCGCCATCGCGTTCCGATAGGCGAGGTCGGACATATGGTCAGTGTAGTAAGAAGAACCCAACCAGGCCAGTGCGGCCCAAGCCAGCACCGAGATGACTGCCAGCCTATAAATGCCCCAAGATGATCCGAGATGCGATGTGTTAAAGAAAACGGCAACGAGCGTAACGGCGATGATTGCGCTTGTGATGATTAAAACAATGACCGCCAGAAACTCGTTTGCCAGTTCATGACTACCGGCGGACATGCCGTTCTGGTGGACGAAATAGTTTGCTGCCATTGCAGTATAGTGCATGCCCCCAACCGCCAAACCCATGACGGACGCACTGGTTGGGGTTGCATAGGCTCGCCAGCGTCCACTCCAAGTTTGGACATTAAATTTGATCCAAATGGCAAGCATCCCAAGAACAGCATTGACAAGGATGGATACAAGAAACAACTTGGCATCGAACTGAATCAGGCCATCAAACTGATAGGCTAACATGCCTGAATAATGCATTACTCCAATTCCGGTTCCGAAAAGCCCTCCGCCGGCTGCAAGCCTAGCCGGGGAAATGCTTTGGCGGCTGATCAGAGTCATGGCCAACAGGCTAGACAAGATGCTTGGAATCATCGAGAACAACGTAATCCTCAAGTCGAAACGGGTTGCACATGGCAAGGCGAAAGCCAGCATGCCAACAAAGTGCATGGACCAAATGCCAGAACCCATGCACACCCCGCCGATGCCAATCCAAAGGCGCCGTGTCGTAACCGATGAGGAAAATGTGGCTCGCTGGGAAACTTTTAGTGCTGCATAAAAGGCAAAGATCGGCAGCACCACCGAAAGGATTACTAAATAAAAGGTATGGCTACCTGTATAAAGCAGGCTAATGTCTGGCTTCGAGAGGGCTAGAGGTGAGAAATTCAACATCGTTCAATGCTCATCCGTTAATTCCAAACAGCGCAAGGCTTTCTAGGCATAAGCGCAACTGCGTCTGCCCCGAAGAAGGCTTGATATCGGTTCCTGGCAGGCGAAGACCGTAAACGGCCCCCATCTTTTCCGCATCTAACACCCATCGGCAAAGACGGCTTAGCCTTGCCTCGGCATCGAAACCAGGGGTTTGCAACCAGTCCAAATAAAGATGGGTGGTTTCCTCCCCCCGGTATTCCTTGACATGCACACCCTGCCCTTTAGCCACGCCTTTCCAGTGAATCCGCCGCAAGGGATCCCCCTGCTGGTAACTTTGAAAGCCGTGGAAGTCGTCGTCAGTGGCGCGTTTTGTTCCGCTTTCCCCACCGCCGGGTGTCGAAGGGAATGGAATCTGATCCTGGGCGGGCCTGGGATACACTAGCACCCGTTGTTCAAACCTGACCGGTGACCAGGCATGGAATATCCCTAATGGAAATTCACTGGATAGTACCACTGTGGGCAGGGCCATCCAACCGCGCTGCTTAGCTTGAAAAGCTAAAATGACAGGTGCGCTATTATCAGGAGGCAGATTCAGCTCTTGCTGCTGCCCATCGCGGAAACCGGCATAAATGGTGATACGGTGCGTTTGGGTTGGATTGTCTATGGTAAGCATGATATTTGCCGAATCGCAGGCAAATACCGGTTTTGGGTGGCCTACTCGTAGGCTTAACCCGGAGAGGTTGCGGAAACCGTAAAGTGTGCCGAGGGTGGCGATGCTCCCGACCAAGAAAGTTAGAATGAATCCCAAGCTATTGTTGTAGTTGATCGATGCGATGAGCTGGATACACAACAATAGAAACAATCCCCATCCACGCCTGTTCGGAATGATGAATATACGTCTATGGGTTAGGATAATTCGCCCGTCGGTGGCTTTTTCGCCTTGAATAAAACGCCGCAGGTTTAGGCTTTCGTATAGCTTAGGTTTTGCCATGTCAGTGCTTCACAGCGATAAAGTTATGATATAGCCAAGACCGACGCGGTTTTGAAAATCGAGTCGGTCTTGATGGGCCCTGGTCATCGTTCAGCCCACCCAATTTGGAGTGCGGCGACTCGTCGCCGCTTTCCGAACCATGCGGCGACGAGTCGCCGCACTCCACAAACTCATCCATCGGGCTGAACGATGACCAAGGGCCGTCTTAATGGCAGTGAAATCATGGGATAGCCACTTCCGCCAATAATGGGGCAACCACTGCCCGTGAGTCTGTGGCACCGCTCATGGCGAGTCTCAGGCGGTGGCCTGCGACCGAAGACAGCACCGCCTGCACATCTTCGGGCAGAATGGATTTGCGCTGGTCCATGAAGGCCCAAGCCCTGGCCGCGTTGAGCAATGCCACACCGGCACGGGGCGACAGTCCAATTTGATAGGTTCCCGATTCGCGGGTATGTTGGATTAATGCCTGAATATAATCAAGCAGGGCATCGGAAGCATGGACTGTCCGGCTTTCCTCCTGCATTGATTTGAGCATCTCGGTATCTAGGCAAGACGGTATCCTTTCCAGAAGGATTTGCCGCTCTTCGCCTTGCAGCAATCCCCGCTCGGAACGCCGGTCAGGGTAGCCAAGCTCAATGCGCATCAGAAAGCGGTCAAGTTGGGATTCGGGCAAAGGGAAAGTGCCAATCTGAGTAAGAGGGTTTTGCGTGGCAATGACGAAAAAAGGGGCAGGTAAAGGACGAGTCTCGCCTTCCACCGTCACTTGGCGTTCCTCCATGGCCTCCAACAGTGCGCTTTGGGCTTTTGGAGTGGAGCGGTTGATCTCATCGGCCAAGACCATTTGGTGGAAGATGGGTCCGGGCTGAAATCTGAAGCTATGGCTTAGGCCGTCGAAAATGGACGAGCCGATCACATCCGCTGGCAACAAATCGCTGGTGAATTGGATGCGCTGGTAATTCAAGCCCAACAAATGAGCCAGTGTGTGTGCAAGCGTGGTCTTGCCGACACCGGGTATGTCTTCTATAAGCAAATGTCCCCTTGCCAGCAGGCAACAAACCGCGAGGCGGATTTGCCGCTCTTTGCCTAGGATAATGGTGCTTGCCAAGGCCAATAGGCGATTCAGTTGCTCATGCATGGGGTTTGTTTCCAGATCATATTAGCGCTGTAGGTTGGGTTAGGCGAGTCGTTTTGCGCCGTAACCCAACATGGATGGGCAGTTCTTGTCGGTAAGCGTTCACCCCTGGAAGCGCGGGCGTCTCGCCCGTTGAGGGCGGCCAAGATGGCCGCACTCCCAGGAAAAAGCGGGGGAGTGAACGCTTGCCTTTGTCGAGTTACACTACGCTAACCCGACCTACTTTCGTGTATATTATATGAGTAAATTGGGAGTAGTAATGCTTGATATAATAATCCAACACGTTACAAACGTGCCTTGGTCATCGTTCAGCCCACCCAATGTGGAGTGCGGCGACTCGTCGCCGCTTTCCGAACCATGCTACGACGAGTCGCCGCACTCCACAAACTCACCCTTCGGGCTGAACGATGACCAAAGCCTCACTGCCATTAAGTTAAATACATTGAGCGTGAAATCAGCCCTTGACGGAACGCCAAGCCCCAGCTTGGGGTTAGATTGCCGATGCCAAGCTGGAGCTTGGCGTTCCGATAAACGCTTAACTTAATGGCAGTGTGACCAAAGCCTACTAACGAATGGACTGATATGGGAAAGATAAGCCTTAAAAAAAACCAACGGCAAAACTTCTGGATGATCGGAGCCGTCCCTTGCGCATTCTAATCGTTGGCGGTGCCCGTTCTGGCAAGAGCCGTTATGCCGAAAGACTTGCCCTCGAATCTGGAAAAGAAACCGTTTACATTGCCACGGGTTGGGCTGGCGACGAGGAGATGTCTGCCCGGATAGCCCGTCACCGCGAACAAAGACCGCAAGCTTGGCTGACCGTGGAAGAGCCTTGCGCTCTTGCTAAGGCGCTGCAAACCCACGCCGCCGTCAACCGTTGCCTCATCGTTGATTGCCTGACCCTTTGGCTTGCCAATCTTTTGGAGCAAGGAGACGGGCGATTTCAACAAGAACGGGGGGCCTTGCTGGATACGCTACCTAGTTTGCCGGGGACCCTATGTCTCGTCAGCAACGAAGTTGGCCTAGGGATAGTCCCCATCAACCCATTGGCGCGCCGCTTCGTTGATGAGGCCGGATGGCTGCACCAAGATTTGGCGCAACTATGTGAGCGTGTCGTCTGGATTGCTGCGGGCTTGCCGCAAATTTTGAAGGAAACGTGATGGATTGGACAATGCCGGAAATTAATGCGCCCTGCCCGGCAACCCGCCGCCAAGCTTTGGAGCGCCAATCCCAACTGACCAAGCCACCCGGTTCGTTGGGGCGATTGGAGGATTTGGCCGTACACTTTGCGGCCATGCAAGGCAAGGCAAAACCGACCTTGGATAGGGTTTGGATTAGCGTATTCGCCGCCGACCACGGCATTGCCGAAGAACGCGTTTCGGCCTTTCCCCAGACGGTGACGCGGTTGATGTTGCGAAATTTTGTCCAAGGCGGGGCAGCAATTAGTGTGCTCGCCCACCACTTGGATGCCCGGCTGGAAGTGGTGGATGTAGGCGTTGCCGAACCTTTGGAAGACTGCAAGGAGATCATCATTGCCCGCGCCGGCAAAGGCACAGCCAATTTCACCAAGCAATCGGCCATGGACGAAACCCAATTGCTGTCATCCCTTTCCGCCGGGTCGGCGGCAGCTCGGCGGGCTGTTGAATACGGTGCTGAAATATTTCTAGGTGGGGAGATGGGCATTGCCAACACCACCTCTGCCACCGCCATGGCCTGCGCCTTGCTCAATGTAGTGCCGGATTTGCTCGTTGGGCCAGGAACGGGGTTGGACAAGCTGGGCGTAGCGCATAAAAGCGCAGTGATAGCACGGGCCTTGAATTACCACGCCGCCGGTTTGCAAACGCCTATGGAAATCCTCCGCCACTTGGGTGGCTTTGAAATTGCCGCGTTGACTGGAGCCTATTTGGAGGCAGCGTCTTTGCAATTGCCTGTGCTAGTCGATGGCTTTATCAGCAGTGTCGCAGCGCTGTTGGCGGTGAGGTTGCAACCGGTATGTTCGCAGTGGCTGATTTATGCTCACCGTTCAGCCGAACCCGGCCACCGGCTAGTGCTGGATGCACTGGATGCCCAGCCTATCCTAGACCTTTCCATGCGATTGGGAGAAGGCAGCGGTGCGGCAGTCGCCTTGCCTATCCTTCGCGCTGCTTGTTTGTTACATGGCGAAATGGCTACCTTCGCCGAGGCAGGGATTCCCACAAAATGACAACCATTGACCTATTGCGCCACGGTGAAGCCGCTCCAGGTTGTTGCCTAGGAGCAGTATTCGATGCGCCTCTGACCGAAAAAGGCTGGTTGCAGATTCGCAATGTTCTGGCGTGGGCGCAGCCGCCATGGGATGGCGTGATCAGTTCCCCCTTGATTCGTTGCTCGGCCTTCGCCGAAGAGCTAACGGAGTTTCACGGCCTTCCGTTGAAGTTCGACGGGCGACTGCGTGAATTAGGCTTTGGTTCTTGGGAAGGAAAAAGCTGGATTGATTTATATGGACAAGAAGGTGACCGGTTAATCGAGTTCCAGCGCTGCCCCGGCTTGAATCCCGCGCCGGGTGGCGAGGATTACCAAGATTTTGAGGCTCGCGTTGCCGATGCCTGGAATGATCTGCTGACCAATGCACGGGGTGGGCATTGGCTGGTGGTTACCCATGCCGGCGTCTTGAGGGCCGTTTTGCGAATGGTGCTGGGCTTCCCCGAGGAGCGCTTATTCTCCCTCCATGTGCCTTATGCCGGACTGACTCGGATTGAGCAGAATGACGACTATCCTTCCCGGCTGGTTTTTCATGGGGGAAGGCTATGAAGGGTCTCAACGATTTCGCCATAGCCTTGCAATTCCTTACCCGCCTTCCAATTCCCTTTAAAATCCATTTCACCCCCAAGGGGCAAGCTTGGTCGCTGCTGTGGCATCCTTTGGTGGGCTTGTTAATTGGGGCTTTGCTGCTGTCAATACAGAGCCTTTTGGTTGGTGTTGGACCGCCGTTGGCTTCCGCCCTGTTGCTGACGGCTTGGGTGTCAATTACTGGCGGCTTGCATCTTGACGGCTTGGCCGATTGCGCCGATGCTTGGGCGGGTGGGCAGGGCGATCAGGCGCGCAGTTTGAGGATTATGAAAGACCCCAATTCAGGCCCGATTGCGGTGGTCGCCTTGATTTTGCTATTGCTGATGAAATTTGCTGCGTTGGAAGAATTAGCCGGACGATCCAACCTGATGCCACTGTTGTGGACACCTATGCTAGCACGAAGCCTAGTCCCCATTCTGTTGCTGACCACGCCTTATGTCCGGGAAAATGGGTTAGGGCGTCCCATGGCTGAAAACCTTCCCCGCAAACCTGCTTGGCTGGCCGCTTTGATCTATCTAATTTGCGCACTCATCATGCTAGGTCCATGGCCGATATTGGCCACGGTTTTGACTTTTTGGTGGTTAAGACGGCTGATGCTTAAGCGGATCGGTGGATGTACCGGCGACACACTGGGCGCCAGCATCGAAATTGCCGAGGCTTTAGTGTTGGTGGTTTGTGCTTTGGCAATTCAAGCCCCTCTCCCATCGGGCTGACGTATGCACACCTTAGCCCATCGGGAGGGTTGCCATGAAATTAGGATGTCCGTGTAGGGAAAGCCGGAAAAGCCGTCATTTCGGCAGGGATGCCGAAATCCAGGCCATGGACGGTAATCAGTAGGTTGTGCAAGTGCTTGATTCAGGAGGCTTGCCTAGCCTTAGGGTATCGTCCGTGGATAAAAGGGCATCTGCTGTGATCCCCAGTTTGCCATCCTTGGACGCTGGATTTCGGCATCCCTGCCGAACGGCGATTTGATTTGGAGTGTCAAGGCTCGCCTTGACAGGCAAAGCGAGCTTTGCCACTCCATGCGTAACATCATTTACAATGTCATGTCATTTTTAACCAGCCTCAGCCCCAGATTGAGCATCACCACCTGCTGGCCTTTTAGATGCACACTGCCCCGTCGGCGGTTTTCACCCGTATCGCTGAATTCAAATTGGTACACTCGCAACCACACCAGCCGTCCATACTCGTTCCTTGCTGGTTTCATATGGATGACAGAAATCGTCTCGTCAAGCAATTGCAGACCCTCTTCCTCACAGGCGTGTCGCACGGCGCGGATGCCGGCCTCGCGGGATTTGAGGCTGTCAAACCAGAACCAAACGACTGTTCCAATGATAAAAAGAATTGCGATTTCCATGGTGGCGGTAATGATAGGCTATGGTCAAAAACAACTTCCCGAAAGAAGTCTGGCTGGTTCCCAAGCTCCTGCTCTCTCCGTTATACACAAGTCCCTTCGGACCAAAAACGCCGTCATTCCGGCAGGGATTGCCGGAATCCAGAAGCCATGGAGGGCAAACTCGTTGCAGAGCAAGTGTTTGATTTTGGTAATTTGCAGCCCACAGTTTCACATCCCTGTGGACTGGATACCGGCAATCCCTGCCGGTATGACGGCTTAACTTAATGGCAGTGACGCTCTGCGCTCATCCTTAATACACAAGTGTGGCGATACCTGTTAGAACACATGAATGTTCGACAATTCCAAAGAGCAAGTTTCACGCAAAGGCGCAAAGAAAATCGCTCTTCTTTGCGCCTTTGCGTGAAACTTCTTTTTCCAGTAACGATGGTAAACCCCGTATCCCTCGGAATATTTCCACTCGGGCGGACTTGTGTATAACGACGAGCGCAGGAGCGTGGGAACGATAAAACGATAAAAACCCGACAAAGGGTGCGGCTCAAAGCGTAGCCCGAATGAAACCCGCTTTTGCGGGTGGAATCCGGGTGAACCGAGCCGCAAACCCCGGATTGCGCCGTGGGCGGCTCCATCCGGGCTACATCGCTTACGGATTAGGCTATAGACCGACTCGGTTTTTGATCGTTCCCACGCTCTGCGTGGGAATGCCTCCAGCGTCGGAATCGGACCGCAGGAGCGGTAAAGGCTGCATTCCCACGCAGGAACGTGGGAACGATAAAAGAGCAGAAAACAGAAAAAAGCAATCAGAAATCAGCAGACAGAATTCAGCAATCACCAGGGAGAACCCAACACCAACCGAAAGCCGAAATTAAAGTTCCGATAGTCGGAATGGAACCTGACGCGGAACGCACAGCGGACGAGGCCGGTCTGATTGTACCAAGAACCGCCGCGAAAAACCCGATAATCACTGTCACCTGACTCCCAAGCCCTGCCATCTTTTGGTGCACCTTGATAAGTGTCGCGCCAATTGTCTTGCACCCATTCCCAAACATTGCCCGAGGTGTCATGCAGCCCAAACGGATTGGCCGGGAATGAACCCACCGGGGAAGTTTGTTTGCCGGACCATTGGCTACCAGAACCATCACAATTCGCCCGGTTGACACCGATGTCATCACCCCACCAATACGCCGTTTCCGTGCCTGCCCTGGCGGCATATTCCCATTCCGCCTCAGTGGGCAAACGGTAAGGCTGTCCGGTCTGTTCAGCCAACCAAGCACAATACGCCTGGGCATCTTCCCAGAACACGTTAATCACCGGGCGATTTTCCCGTCCCCAGCCTTGGTCATTTGGCTTGTTCCTGCCAGTGGACTCGCAAAAGCGGTCATACTCATCAAACGTCACCGGATAACGGCCTACCGCGAAAGGTTTGGCTATTGTCACGGAATGGCGGGGCATTTCGTTTTCTCGCGCATCCTTCTCGCCTTTCTTGGAACCCATCCAGAAGGTTCCGGCGGGTACGATGACCATCTCCGGGCCTAAGCCGCCCACTGTCAATTCACTGCGCCATCCCAAACCCAAAAAATCATCAGGTTTTAATTCCCCTTTGCCCATCCAATTCAACAGTTTGGCTGGGAACAAATCTTGCCAATCCAAAAAGGCCGAACTTTTTTCAAGTACGGCCACGCTTGAACCGGCTACCAAAAAACTCAGCATCTGCGCGGTCAGTTTCAATTTGCCACCTAGCACAGTTTTAGGGCAGTGTGCCAGATCGCGCTGCAAAGCCCCTTCTTTCAGCGCATGGACGACGAGGAATTCCTGGATGCTGTAATGGGAAAATCGGTATTCGCGCTTGGAATTGCGGTTCAGTAAAGAACGTCCCCCGAAATCTAGCTTTTCCAGATGGGCGACGGCAGGCAGATGCCGCATCAATTCGCCCATTTCCGCCTCGGTCATTTCGCGCTTGCCCTGAATTTGCAGATACACCGCCAGCAAGCGGCAAGCACCCCAAAGTTGCTGCGCCGTCGGGATGGGGTTGAGTTTTTGCCGTTCCATCTTGCCAATTTCGCGTATCAGCCAAACCCCCACCAAGGCTTGGAAAATCTCGTAGGCATTGGTCAGCCGGTCTTTGGCTTTCAGCAATTCGTCCACATGGGCCAATAGCAAGGGCCGGAAACGCAAGGATTGCATCGAACCAAGAATTTCATGCGCTTTAATCCGGCGCGGGTCGGTACGGTGGCTAAATCTTGCATGCCAAGGGTTGGGGAAGCGTTTGCGCAGATACTCATCCACTTGGTCATTGTCGAACAAGGACAAAAACAACATCGGGCAACGATTGCCGCCCAAGGTCACACGGCCAGCATCGCCTAACGGGTCCAAGCCGATGGCAGGGAAGAACTGGGTCCGGCAGGTAATCAACACTTGGCGATAATTGCGCGAGGCTTCCAAGAGTTCTTTCAACCGCTCGTCAATCCGCCCATGCGCCTTCGGGTCTTCGTCCAGCGCATCCAGCAATAGCACGGTGTTGGCCTTGTTTTCGTGTTTGGCGATGTGTTCCAAGCTATCATCGCCCAGTTTTAGCAACAAACAGTCGTACCCTTTGGGCCAGAACGAAAACAGATGCCACATTTTTAGCATCAACAGCAAGGTTGTCTTGCCCATGCCGGCATCGGCGAGGATGAAGAGTTGGTTGCGCCCGTCCCGTAGCAAGGTCTCCGCGCCGAGAAACGCTTGCAAGGTGGCATCAATCGGTGCTTTTACATAGGAACGCGAACGTTCGTCCTCGTCGTGGTCCGCCGGGTTGTGGTGTTGGCAGTTGGGGACGACGTAATAATTCAACAACACCCTGGGGTCGCCAAACACATCGGCCAAGGCCGTCACGTCCTTGGCCCGTTGGCCTCGGATATCGTTCAGCTTTTGCAGCAGCGGCTTGACCCACTGGATGTTGACAAAGGTTAATGGCTCCATGTCAGAAACCCCGCCCTTCGTTCAGCGACAATACTACGGTTTTCAAATGGATTTTTCCACGATCTGAATCTATACTTATCCTTAAATCGTTGCTCTGGCAGGTTCCCAAGCTCGGACTCTCATCGTTATACACAAGTGTTGGAGGCCCGTCATTTCGGCAGGGATGCCGAAATCCAGCGTCCAAGGATGGCAAACTGTGGGGTACAAGAGATGCCCTTGTATCCTCGGACGGTAAACTAAGGCTAGGCAAGTCACCTGAATCAAGCACTTGCACAACCTGCTGATTACCGTCCATGGCCTGGATTTCGGCATCCCTGCCGAAATGACGGCTTTCCCCGCTTTCCCTGACTTGTGTATAACGATGATATCTCCGGCTTGGGAACCCTTTTATTGCAAGTCCCTGCTTGGCTGTTTTTCGGGAAGCAGGAGCTTCAAAAACCACATTACTAAGCGGGATATTGGGTACGAGCAACACGGAAGTTATTTTCGACCCTATCCTTAAATTGTTCATTTCAAGCAAACATATTTGAGAAAAATCATGAAAAACCCTCTGCTCGTTATTTTAGCTGCTTTACTGATGCTTGTGTTTGTGGATGCCAATGCCCACTCACGCAGATCCAATTGTGCTTGGATCAATGGCCGTTATGTGTGCGGCTCAACGCACCACCGCAGCCACCATCGTAATAATTGTGCGTGGATAAATGGTCGCTGGGTGTGCGGCTCGCCTCACCGCCACCATCGTCGCGGTAGATCAAGGTGCTATTGGGTGAATGGTGTGCGGGTGTGTCGATAAACGTAACAGGCTACAAACTTAAGGCGGGACAGTTCAAGGGCGTTCGTGGTGAGTCCTGAGCTTGTCGAAGGGTCGAACCATGAACGTCTCAACCGTCCACCCTTCGACTGCTCGACAGGCTCGCAGCTCAGGGCGAACGGTTAAGCTTTGCGCCTGTCCCGCCTTAAGCTGATAGCCATCGTTTCCACGTCAGTACCCCTGAAACAGAAAATCCAGCGCGTCGGTGATGACTGTCTGGTTGTCTGCAAGGGAAATCAATGGGTTTTTCAATAGACGCAAGGGTATGGCGGCCAGCTTGGGGGTTTCCATGAGACAGACAATCCCTTCGATCTCGAATACGGGAGTCAGCCGTTCGGGTATGCGCTCGGCGGCGAAGTGGTCCCGTCGGCGTAGCGGCACAACGACCCGCGTTTCCAAGCCGTGCAGTAGATCACTTTGCACATCAAGCAGGTAGGGTACGGTGCCTAGGTGTGCGCCACTGTTGCGGTACACATCGAAGCGTGCCATGTCAAAAGCCCCGCCATTCGTCCAGCGGTAGCCCTTCGGTTTCCACGCTGCTGTTGTATGCGGCGATGAATTCGGCATTTTCCACCAGCCAGCGTTTTTCCCGCTCACGGCGCACCAGTTCCCGCAGAAACTGGTCGCAGGCTTGAGATAGGTTGATGCCTAGGGCTTTGGCTTCGCTTAGCACATCGGCAGAAAGGGTGATGTTGGTGGCTTTCTTGGGGGTGGCAAGCATTGGAGGCATGGATGATTTCCTGATGGGGACTATTTATGCGCATCGTATACCAACATAGGCCATTCTTCAAGAATTGCTTTCGCCCTAAAGTCGGAATTACCCCGTTAGTTTCACCGTTTGCCCGCTAGCCGCCGATTGCAATACGGCCTCTATCGTCCGGCAATTGGCTTTGGCATCGTCTAAGCTTAATAGGGGGGTTTTGCCATTCAGCACACAATCGCTGAAATGCTCGACTTCCAGCACGAAATGATCGGCTAGGGGCAGCTTTTCCTCAGCCCCCTTGCCGTCTTCGGTCCACCAGGAAATCACCGGCACATCCTCGGGCAAGCGCCAAGCCGCATGGCATTTGATGCCGCCTTGAGTGCCGGTCACTTCGTAAAGAGATTGCCTGGCCCATTCAAAGCTGACATCGAAATGCGCGTGTTTGCCGTCACCGAAATCAATCACGCCGCTAGTGGTGATGTCCGCGCCGCTGGCGACGTATTTGGCGATGGCTGTCACAGCGACAGGTTGTGTGTCAAAACACCAGCGGGCGGAATGAATGGCGTAGGGACCGATGTCCCACATCGCCCCGCCGCCCCGCGATACGTCTTCGGCCAGCCGGTACAACCGGGCAGGGCGCATGATGAACGAGAAACTGGATCGCACCGAACGGACTTCGCCGATAATGCCGGAGCGGATCAGTTCCTGCACCCGACCATGTTGCGGGTGGAAGCGGTACATGAAACCTTCCATGACGGTGACATGATGTTCCTGTGCGGCGGCTTCAATGGCTTCGATATCCGTCACCGTCAACGCCATCGGCTTTTCAACCAGCACATGTTTGCCGTGTTGAATGGCCCGCAACGCCCATTCACCGTGTTCATGATTGGCCATGGGCAGGTAGACCGCCTGGACATCATCATCGTTTAGTAGGGCGTTCAGGTCGTCATAAGCTCGAACATGGGTTTGATCAGGCGCATATTTCGCCAGTGTTTCAGTGGCTGCACCGGGCCTGCGGCTGGCAATGGCGACTAGTTCGGAGTTGGATGCCTGCACAATGGCGGGCATCAAGCGTTCGTTGATGCGGGCCGCGCCGAGTATGCCCCAGCGCAGTTTGGTCGTCGTGCTCATGTTGGGTCTACCTTTATGAGTTAAAGTGTGGCCTTAGTGGTTTGCCATGGCTGAGGCAGACGTGGGAAAATCCCCCTGCCAAAGCTTTTCCAGTTGATAAAATTCACGGGTTTGTGGTTTCATGACATGGACGATGGCATCGCCAAAATCGACCAACACCCATTCACCGGTGTTTTCACCTTCCACACCCAAGGGCTTCAGATGGTTATCCTTCAATCTTTCCACCACGCGGTCGGCAAGAGACACCACATGCCGATCAGACGTGCCGCTAGCGATTACCATGTAATCGGTGATATTGGTTTTATCCCTGACATCAATGACCTTGATGTCGTTGCCCTTGCCGTCGTCCAGCGCGGCCAATACGAGGGTGAGTAACTGTTTACTTTGCATTGCCAAGGTTTTGTGCCTATGTGTCGTTGTGTGAAAACCAAAAATTCGATTCTAGCGTTCAAAATGCCAGAACATG
>QJPH01000268.1 GCA_003242955.1 Candidatus Methylumidiphilus alinenensis | reverse complement strand
TTTGACGGTCAACAAAAGACGTTGCCAAAACGACGGAACAAGCCTGTTGCGCCCTACCGCGTTGAGGGAAGCCCATAGGTGCATTATTATACGCGTTTAAATGATTGGTTGGCATACATTTCTGCAAAAGGTATGTGAAGCATAGAGAAATCTTGATATACAGCATTTTCATCTTAAAAATATACCTAAAACAGACATTCCGTTAAACCTTCAGGTTAACCGAATAACCTGTGCTATCATACCCACTACAAAGTAACTCTTTGATGTTGAAAATGCTGTAAATACAAGTTATTGATCCAATTTAACATTATACAATGGCGAAGTTCTATCTAGTAACTATTTGATGTTGAAAACGCTGTATTTGATCAACAATTCAACCAGCCTGACAAATGCCGGATTAAACAAGGTCAATCCAAATACAGCGATCCCTAACAAAAACTTTAACAACAAGGCGTTTTGCTTAATGTCCGAGCGCAACTCGTTTATCTCTGCCCGGACAAATTCTTTGGTCGCTAATTCTGCGCGCAATTCATTGTATAACTCGGATTTTATAGCCTCTTTTTTGTCTACGATCCTTTCCTCCGCTTTGACCTCAATGGCTTTAATGGAATCTTCTATGGCCTTAGCGAAAATTTCTGCCTTACCTTTATCTTGATTGAAAGCCTCTTCTAAAAGTGTAAAAACATCGCGTGGTAATGAGTAAGCCATCTTGATTTACCTTTATTTTAATAACTTATTAGTTTGAGTTCGACAAGCAGAAATATCATCTAACAGGTTCCCACGCCGGAGCGCTAGTCCTTATACACAAGTGTTGGAGGCCCGTCATTTCGGCATGGATGCCGAAATCCAGCGTCCAAGGATGGCAAACTGTGGGACACAACAGATGCCCTTGTATCCACGGACGGGAAACCAAGGCTTGGCAAGTTGCCTGGATCAAGCACTTGCACAACCGACTGGCTACCGTCCATGGCCTGGATTTCGGCATCCATGCCGAAATGACGGCTTTTCCGGCTTGCCCGGACTCGTGTATAACGACGAGCACCGGAGCGAGGGAACCATCGGAAAGTTGGTGCGCTTCGCTACGCTCAGCACACCCTACTAGTTAAACCTTCTGATAAATCTCCGCCCCGTGCTTGACGAATTCTTCGGACATTTCCTCCATGCCCTTCTCCAATGCTTCTGTTTCGCTTAGTTGGTGGGCTTTGGCATAGTCGCGCACGTCTTGGGTGATGCGCATGGAGCAGAAGTGTGGGCCGCACATGGAACAGAAATGTGCTTGTTTGGCACCTTCTTGCGGCAGGGTTTCGTCGTGGAATTCCAGTGCCTTTTCCGGGTCTAGCGACAGGTTGAACTGGTCTTGCCAACGGAACTCGAAGCGGGCTTTTGACAAGGCATTGTCACGCGCCTGCGCACCGGGATGGCCCTTGGCAAGGTCGGCGGCGTGGGCGGCGATTTTGTAGGCGATGATGCCATCGCGCACGTCTTGCTTGTTGGGCAGGCCCAAATGTTCTTTAGGCGTGACATAGCAAAGCATCGCGGTGCCGTACCAGCCTATCATCGCCGCGCCGATGGCGGAGGTGATGTGGTCGTAACCGGGGGCAATGTCGGTGGTCAGCGGGCCTAGGGTGTAGAACGGCGCTTCGTCGCAGTGTTTTAACTGCTCGTCCATATTGGCTTTAATCATATGCATGGGCACATGGCCTGGCCCTTCGATCATCGTTTGTACGTCGTGCTTCCAAGCGATTTTGGTCAGTTCGCCCAAGGTGCGCAGTTCGGCAAACTGGGCTTCGTCGTTGGCATCGGCGATTGAGCCGGGGCGCAGGCCGTCGCCCAGCGAGAAAGCCACGTCATACGCCTTCATGATCTCGCAGGTTTCTTCAAAATGGGTGTAGAGGAAGCTTTCCTTGTGGTGGGCCAGACACCATTTTGCCATGATCGAGCCGCCTCGGCTGACGATGCCGGTGACGCGCTTGGCGCTTAATGGGATGTGGGCCAAACGCACACCGGCATGGATGGTGAAATAGTCCACGCCTTGCTCGGCCTGTTCAATCAGTGTGTCGCGGAAAATTTCCCAAGTCAGTTCCTCGGCCTTGCCATTGACCTTTTCCAAGGCTTGATAAATCGGCACGGTGCCAATGGGAACCGGCGAATTGCGGATGATCCATTCGCGGGTTTCGTGGATGTTTTTGCCCGTGGACAAGTCCATTACGGTGTCGCCCCCCCAGCGGATGGACCACAGCATTTTTTCCACTTCCTCTTCAATTGAGGAAGTGACTGCCGAGTTGCCAAGATTGCAGTTAATCTTCACCAAGAAATTCCGCCCGATGATCATCGGTTCGGATTCCGGGTGGTTAATGTTGTTGGGGATGATTGCCCTGCCTCGCGCCACTTCATCGCGGACGAATTCCGGGGTGATTATTTTGGGGATGGCTGCGCCGAAGGATTCTCCGGGATGCTGGAAATTGTATATTTCGCTCGCTTCTGCAAGTTTCTGGCTCTCGCGGATGGCGATGAATTCCATCTCCGGGGTGATGATGCCTTGTTTGGCATAATGCATCTGGGAAACATTGGCACCGGGTTTGGCTCGGCGGGGACTGCGGATATGTTCGAAGCGCATTTCTGCCAGTTTGGGGTCGTGCTGACGCTCGTGACCATAAGACGAACTAGGTCCAGTTAGCCGGACAGTGTCGCCCCGCGCTTCGATCCAAGGTTCGCGCAAAGCGGGAAGGCCAAGCCGCAGGTCAATGGAGACCTTAGGGTCGGTGTAGGGCCCAGACGTGTCGTAGATAAATAGGGGGGGATTTTTTTCCGCGCCGAAGCTGGCCGGTGTGTCCGATTGGGTAACCTTGCGAAATGGGACACGGATATCGGGGCTAGTGCCTTGAGCGTAAATTTTCTCCGAGGCCGTGAACGGCTGTATGGAGGCTTTCTTGGCGGTGACCGCCTCGTGTAACATTTGTTTTGGAACAGCGCTCATCGCTTTCTCCTGGTATGGGACTATGGAAAAGGGGGCGCTAGGGAGACAATTGCTTCGGCATCAGCTTCGATCACCTTTAGGCTCGAAACGGCTTTCCTACGCCGGTATTAACCGGAATCAGGTTCGAAGGGTGTCTCTCAGCCCGGATCAACACCCGAGCACCCCCAGCCTTTTTGTATAGCCGCTAAACTATAGCATTCGGCTGGGTTTTGCAAGGACTAGGGGCGTGGGTCGGGTTAGGCGAACACACAAGTAGGGGCGACCGGCCGGTCGCAATACTGTTGAATTAAGCACACTCACGTACCAAATCGTAGGGCGGCAACCTTTTGCCGCCGAGACAAACCGTGTACTTGGACATCGTTATCGCCTTAGGTGATATCCAATAAAGAACATCCCATCCAAAGGCCAAGCTGGGGCTTGGCGCTCCCAGAAGGAACGCCAAGCCCCAGCTTGGCAAGGTGATTTGCGGAGGAATTGTTCGTGATTTTCGTGGACAATTCATTTCGGTTTTGGTGGATTCATTGTTGGAAATCACCTTATCGTTTAAAGCCCACAATGTTTTGCTCTTAACGTTGCGTCGTTGCGCCGTTGCGTGAGACCTTCTTTTTGTTTCCTCGCCCTACCGCTGTGGAGTCTGGCAAAGATTTTTTCTCACGCAACGGCGCAACGACGCAACGTAAAAGCGGTAGTGGGTTCACCATATTGATAGCCTGGATTTTTTTTTAAGGGTTCCGCCTACGCTTTCCCACAAACTATGCACCAGCCACCAGCGCCAAACGTCTTCTGGCACAGGAGGCAGTTCGTAGCTTGATTGTGTGTTTTCATAGCCTAACACAGCCTCGAAGACAAGGTGGCCCCGCGCCGCTTCCAAAGTCAGGGGTTTGTCAACAAAGTCATCAAGTTGCGGAGCGAGCACGATTCGTCCATTGCGCCATTCGTCTTCGGTTGCGAATAGCGTCGCCTTGCCCCGCCGGACAGCTTGTTCCATGATGAGGTTGCCTTCGGATCCGAAAAGATAGAGATGGATGTCGGCTAATAGGGCATGGACTTTTTCGAATGTTGGAAGGATAGTCACCGACTTGTATTCAATGTTTTTCGACAATGATGCGTTCATATTTCCGCCAGTTTCGATTTTTTAGCCTCAGAAGCCAGCAACCGCAATGGCGGCTGCTGTATGCTATGGGTGCGATTAAAAGTGATGCGGGAGTGCAAGGCCTGCCTTGCTAGGGCATCTAAAGGCAAGGCAGGCCTTGCGCTCCGTGTATAAATTCAAAGACTGCCCGGTTCTTCTGCATCACTTTTAATCGCACCCGTATGCTATTGCCAAATCAGCGTAACAACTGGGGAGAAAAAATTCTGTGAACTATTCACCATTTTTTTGAATGTGTGACCTTTTCCGGTTTCAACATGACAGGCATCGAGTTTATCATTAGCGAAACCAGATTGTTTCGACTGTTTACACCCACTTCGCATAATGGTGCGCCAAAATAAATGAGAGGATTCTGGAGAAGCTGGCACTCAAAACGGGGTTTGTTCGGCATGATCCTTGGATTAGGCTTGGCCTTGCTCAGCCTTTTGCCTTATTTTTCCCTGCTTGAGGAAAAAATTGGGCTTGGTTTGCTGTTTGTCTTGCGCGGAGAGCAGCAAGCTCCCGCTAGAGTGGTAATCGTAAACATTAACCGTGATTCGGCCAATCTTCTGTCCGTTTCGGACAATCCAGAGCAATGGCCTAGGCGGTTGCATGCCGATTTAATCAGGCGCTTGAATGCGGCAGGGGCGGAACTTATTGGCTTTAATATTTTTTTCAGTTCCCCCCAGCCCCAGGACGATGAGGCCATGGCCATGGCCATGCGCGAGACTGGCACGGTGGTCTTGACGAATTACCTGAAATTGAAACATCTGCAAGGGGATGCTTATGTTGAGGCACTGGATGAACCGCCGGAAGTACTAGCCCAATCCGCATTGGCGACGGTTCCTTTTCTGCTGGCCCAAGGCGAGGAGACGGACCGGTTTCTGATCCGTTATGGAGAAAGCAGCGAACGCCCCACATTCCCTTTGGTTGTGCTGCGGCTTTTCGTCTTAAAATTGCTGGGTGGCGAATTGGAGAGTTTGTTGAGGGATGGCGAATACTCGCCTCGTGATGCCTACTTGCCTAGTCGGCCTTTGACCGTCTATGAGCATTATTTTGGTGAATTGGAAAGCCGGTTCGGGCAGCAGCCTCGGTTGCTTGAACGAACGCTACAGCGCTTGCGCGGAAAAACCTTGTCGCCCACTCAGCGGAACTCGATCATCTCTTTGATCGAAACACTCGCCGAAGAAAAACCCCGCTATTTTAATCATTACGGTGCGTCAGGGGCAATTCCCCGGATTCCATACCACAGTCTGCTGCTTCGGCCAAACGCCGATGGAACGCCTGATTTAAGGGGTAAGGTGGTCTTGGTTGGCTTTGACGAGGACTTTGAGTCTGACAAACCTGAAAACATTTTTTTCTCACCCTATTCCCCGGTAAGTTCGTTGGAACTTGTCGGTACGGCGATTGCGAACCTGCTTGAGCATAATGATATACACCCAGTCTTTGACCGTTGGGGCCAATTTGCTTGGCTATTTTTGTGGGGCAGTTTGCTCGGTTGGCTGTCCTCAAGGAGATTGCGGGTGGGCTTGTCTTTCATTCTAATGTTGGCAATAGCCTATTTAGCCTCTGCTTACTGGCTATTCACAGAACTCTCGCTTTGGCTCCCGTTAATATTGCCGTTCTTTTGGGCCACTCCACTGGCGATGATCGTTTGCTTGATTGATAACTATGTGATGAGGTCTCAGGAAAACAAGAAAATCCACTCGGTTATGAACCGTTTCATTCCTGATGAGGCCACTAACCGGGCAAAACGCCTGGAAGATGACAATCAATGGGTGAGCAAAGTTTCTTTTGGAGTTTGCCTCGCCACCGATGCCGGCCAGTACACTTCCTTGGCGGAAAAAATGAACCCCATGGAACTAGGCGAACTGATGAATGATTACTATAGTACCCTTTTTCCCGTTGTCAGGCAGAATGGCGGTTGGGTTTCTGACGTGACTGGCGATGCCATGATGGCGATCTGGACGGTCCCCACGTTCCAGACCGACATCCGCATTGGCGCAATGCGCGCAGCCTTGGAGATTCTAAACGCCGTTGATGATTTTCAAGAGAAATGCCAAGTCCGGCTTCCCATCCGCATGGGATTGCATTGCGGAGATATGCGCGTGGGTTTCGTCGGAGGCAAAGAAAATGCCGCTTATCGCGCCGTGGGCGATACGGTAAACACCTCCGCCCGTTTGGAGGGCCTTAATAAGTTGTTGGGAACCCGGATTTTGGTTTCTTTGCCACTAATTGATGGGCTAACTGGGTTTGTCACCCGGCCGATGGGCGATTTCATGTTGGCGGGCAAAGCCCATCCGGTCAATGTCCATGAACTGATTGCACCCCTAGACGAGTCCGAGCCAAGCTTGTTGGAGATGGTCGCCCGGTTCTCCGAGGCTTTGGCGCAATTCCAAGTTGGCGAATGGCAAGCTGCGGCCTGTGCCTTCGATGCCTTGTCACACGAATTCCCCGAGGATGGTCCGACCCAGTTTTATGCGAAAGCCGCCCGCCAAAATGCCGAAAGCCCCATGGCAACCCTGGAAATGGCTGCCATCAAAGTTGGCAAATCTCCACCGGGCGCTTTGGCAAACCGCTGAATGAGGAAACCCCTCCATTCGCACGGAATAGCTGAAACATCATCCTAATTAACGGCTACAATGCTTTCCGAACCATGCGGCGACTAGTCGTCGCACCCACAAACTCACCCGGCGGGTTGAACGATGACCAAGGCAAAAATAACCTTATTTCATACGCTTTATTTCCAAGTCATTGTCGGTGTGTTATTTGGCGTTGCCGTCGGTTTGCTGTGGCCTGAGTTCGGCACTAAGCTGAAACCGCTGGGCGACGGCTTCATCAAATTGATCAAAATGCTCATCGCGCCCATCATTTTTCTCACCGTTTCCTTAGGCATTGCCCACACTGGCGACATGCGCAAGGTGGGCAGGGTGGGGCTCAAGGCTTTACTTTACTTTGAGGTTGTCTCCTCGCTCGCATTGCTGAACTGTTGGAACGGCTATCCACTATTTTTTTTAAAATGATCGCCATGATTATGCGCTTGGCTCCGCTAGGCGCTTTCGGTGCCATGAGTTTCACGATAGGCAAATATGGTTCTGGGGCGTTGTTGTCCTTGGGTAAGTTGATGGCCGGGGTTTACCTCACCTGTGCCTTGTTCATCATTGTGGTGCTGGGTTTGATCGCCCGGTACAGTGGCTTTAGCCTGTGGAGTCTTGTCAAGCACATCAAGGATGAATTATGGGTGGTGCTGTCCACCTCGTCTTCCGAAGCGGCGTTGCCGGGGCTGTTGGCAAAACTGCAAACTTTTGGCTGCGCCAAACCGGTAGTGGGTCTGGTGATTCCAACTGGCTATTCGTTCAATTTGGACGGTACCTCGATTTATCTGACGATGGCGGCGGTTTTCATTGCCCAAGCGACTAACATTGATTTAAGCCTGACCCAGCAATTGACCTTATTGGCGGTGTTGCTGTTGACTTCAAAGGGCGCGGCGGCAGTGACTGGCGGGGGGTTTATCACCTTGGCGGCGACGCTTTCTTCAATGGATGTGTTGCCAGTTGCCGGATTGGCCTTGTTGCTGGGTGTGGACCGATTCATGTCCGAGGCTCGCGCCATCACCAACCTAATTGGCAATGCCGTGGCCACCGTTGTCATTGCCAAGTGGGAAGGGGAGTTTGAGGAAAAAGATAGCAATTTGCATTAGGCGATTTTCGAAAATTAAAACCCTAAAAGTAGAAGCGGCATCCTGCCGCTTCTACTTGGTATAAACATTTTAGGAAATCGTCTTACTTGACACGGAGTAACCGTTCAGCCCCCCTGCCTTTTCCTGGGAGCGCGGCCATCTTGGCCGCAATTTTGGCGGGCGGGACGCCAGCGCTCCCTGGGGGGTGAGCGGTTATGACACGGATGCCATCATTGGCACTGATTACCGGCATCCCCAGCGAGTAAGGCGGTGTTCTAGGCATCAACCCCAATCACGGATAACACCAGCCATTCCAACAAATCTGACCTGGCCGAGCTGCGCCAAAGGTTTGCTCTTTTGGTTGTGCGGCTTTCTTGGGTTGAGATGATGTAAATTCCTTACCGTCAGTACCGACAGACTTTAGTCTACCATTTGCATCAAGAATTAAGATGATTTTGGCATTATTGCTATCCAGCCATTGTTTTACGTCCGGTGGAATTGTAACTAATGGCTTACTAGCTTGTTCTGCGGCAATGAACTGGCTTGACAAGGCTAAGGTAAGTCCAAGTATGGACGGAACAATGGCTTTTTTCGGGCAGGGCAATTTCAACATGTTAAAAATCCTCATAGTGATATAGTCAATTATTGCATACAACTGAAAACGAATTACAGGCTTACGCCGGTAGGTCTCATAACCCCGTTCAAGGCTTACACCTGCACGAGGTTTTTGTAACCGTTCACTCCCCTGGGAGCGCGGCATCCTGCCCGCAGAAATGGCGGCCAAGATGGCCGCGTTCCCAGGAAAAGGCAGGGGGACTGAACGGTTACAGGTTTTTCCTGCTGATGGAAGGTATTCCATTAGAAGGATAGGGTAATGCGTCCATAGAACGCACGATAAGGAAAAAATGGAGGCTGCTCTATTACTTGTGAGCGTAAATTATTACTTTGATAATTGAAGTGCTGGTCGAATAGATTACGAATATCGAACTGGATAATCCCCCAGCGTTTAGGAAGGCGATAACCGATGGATGTGTCTACTAGGGCGAAGGAATCCTGCTGATAGGCTCCTGATGTATCGCTTGTATTATTGACAAAAACTTGCTGTTTGACATAGGTCGTTATAACTTGGGAAAACCAACCTGAGGGATCAAAATAAGACAGGGTTAGCGGCAAGGCATGGGTTCGGGTGCTTGGGGCGTTTCCCGTATTGATACTATAATCGCTATCGAAAAAATCCTCGTAGGTGTAGTCCAAACGTAAACTAATCCGGTTTGTTGGCATCCAATACACATATCCATGATAGAGTTGTTCCCTCCAAGGTGATGCGAAGGTTTGGTCGGTCGTGACATGTAGGAATGGAACTTCCAAGTCGCGCTGGCTAATTTCTATGCCTGCGGATAGCTGCGAGTTGATGTGTTGATCCAGTGCGATGCCGTACCGGGTAGTTCTAGCGCCGTTCGGGTCATCATAAAATTGATTGAAGCCCGAAACTTGCACAGGCTCCAAGGTTTGCTCCCCAATCCTTATCTGGCGCAGTGTGCGGAAATAGGCTAAGCGTAGAGCCGTTCCGTCAAGAATTTGCCAAGTTAGCCCTAATTTCGGATTGACTTGTGTTGTGTTGATATTAAATTTGTCAAGTTTAAGGGAGTCGATGCCCAAGCCTAGGGTCCAGATCATGTTGCTTGGGAAGGGTACATGGAAATAAGCATAACCATTCGTTTCGATGCCATGGGCGTCAGCGGATACAAATGGTGACATATTAATAGATACAGCGTCTTGTCCGTTCTTTTCAATATGGCCTACGCCCATGACTGAGTCAAGCAGGGTTTGGCGGTAAATGTATTGCATTTCGCCGCTGTAAAGATAGGCCGCAAGAGGGTTGTTAATAGCTGTAATTGGGTTAGTTTGTTCATGGTGATCTTGGTATGCAACCGTTGCCAGCAAATCCGAAGACAACGTAGGCGACCAATGGCTGCTTAGCCGGAAAATATCGTTGGTTTCGAGATGTCGGTAGGTTTTCTGCTCCAACAAATCGTAGGCGGTTGGGGCAAAAATAAGGGGTAGAAAGCCGTTTTCGGTATCACTGTGCCGGTATTCAGCCATCACATTGAAATCTGGTTTCACTGTGGCCTGTAGAAAAGCCGTATAAAGGTTTTGATCAATGTCGTTGTTTTTGCGAAAGCCCGATGTAGAGAAGTGCATTTGTCCCAGGCTCCCGGACAGGTTATTGTAGATGCCTGATAGCACCGTCTCGTTGCCATAGGTGTTGAAGCTGCCGACGGTGGCCGATGGCAGCAGGGAAACTTGGTTGCGGGCAAACAACGGATTGAACTCGTTCATGGACGGATCGGTTGGACCCAAGCCGGAGACGGTCAGCAGATTTCTCTCCGCTTGCTGAGGTTGCAACGGCGTAATGTTAATTGGTTGGAGTATTTGCGATTGCAATAACGAACTGACGCGGGCTATGTCATGGCGCGGGAGACTCAAGTAGGAGTCAGAGAGCAGCCTGTGTGAAGTGTAGTCGGCAGGGTCGGTTAACAATGAATTGAAGGCTTCCAATTGCCCCAGCCGCTGGAATCCCAGTTGATTGTAGATGCGGCCCAAAGCCGATCCCCTTGCGGCGAGGTCGTCGTCAAGCAATAGCTTGGAACGGTATACCGCCCGGTTGTTGTTCAACTCAATGGCTTTGCGCATGTCTTGCACCGCTTCCACGGCCCGGTTTTCGGTCTGCTTTTTGATGGCACTGTAGAACCAAGGCGTTGGGTCTTTAGGGTCAAGTTGCTTGGCCAATTCAAACTCCGTCTGTGCCACCTTGCTGTTTTTCAGCTCGTAATAGGCTTTGCCTAGGTAACTGCGGGTAAGGGCATTGTTGGGGTCTAGGTTGGTGGCGATTTCCAAGTCGGCGATGCCTGCCTCCAAGTCGCCCGCGCGGATTTTCGCCAGACCTAAGCCAAAGCGGGGCAGGGGGTCGGCGTTATTCAGTTCAATGGCTTTGCGGAAGTTCTTTGCTGCCTCGGTGTAGTCCATTTCGGCGAGTTGGGCGTAGCCTAGCACCGCCCATGCCCGCGCTAAACGGGGATTAACCCGTGTCGCCGCTATTGCCGCCTCGTGTGCTTCGGCCCGTCGGCCCAGAGAGGAGAGCAATTCAGCCTCGCGGGTAAGGGCCAAACCGTTCTCCGGGTCGAGTTTCACGGCCTGCTCCGCCGCTTGCAGCGCTTTATCCAATTGGAAGTCAGCCTGCAGTGCATAGGACAACGCGGTCCAGCCCATAGGCGATTGGGGTTGCAGTTCGGTGGCTTGTTGCGCTTGCTCCAAGGCTTTGGTTTTGTCATTCCGGGCCAAGGCGACGACGGAGCGTAAAGCCAGGACATCGGCTAAGCGGGGATCGGTTTTGCCTATGCCTTCCAGCAGCGGACGGGCTTCTTCCACCCGTCCCATGCCGACGAGCAAGCCGGCGCGGAGGACAACGTCGGGATCGCCCCCTGAATCCAAGGCAGCCAATGCACCTAGGCTATCGCCGTCGAGATAGCGGGTGAGCGCTTGTTTGACTGCCGGTTCGGAAGTTCTCCGCCGGATGCTTGGCAAGTCAATGATAGGCGGGTAGTACAACGCCCACTGCACGGCATCTTTTGGCGACAATAGAAGTTTGCGTACAGGCGCCTGGCCTGCCCTAGCGATGGCAGCCTGTCCGTCAGTCAGGGTGATGCTGCCTTTGTCATTGAATGACTCCACCTTGCCTTCGAACACAGTTATTTGGCTCTCTTCGTTGTCCGAGGACACAAGGAATTCAGTGCCCCGGATGGTGGCGTTGACAAAATGAGTGCGGACATCCAGCGAACTCGGCGTCCGGCTGCGCACATACATGACTCCCTTGAGCAGGTCCAGCCAAGAGGGGGCGCGGTTTTGAAGACCGGAAAAAACGATAGTGGTTTGTTGGTCAAGGGAAATGACCGTCTTATTGTTTAATTCGACGGTGGCGCGGCTTTGCAATCGAGTGTGTATTCTGTCGCCGGGGCAGAAGTCCCGCTCGGGTGTCACCGGCTTCCACTCTTGCGGCCCTTTTTCTTGGATATCCAATGCACCTTGCAGAGTCACCAAGCGTGCAGCTATCTGCCCACAGCCCGCAGATGCCGGTTGGGTGCTCAAGCCTGTCAGTAGGGTCACCATTAATAAAAGAGTATGATAATAAAAAGAACAACGGCACATTGTGTATCCATTCAATTGCTCAAGTTTCGACCATGACCAATACCTGTAAAGATTTTGCTTGTATTCATCTACAATTACAAGAAAAATTTAACGCCAGAATTTAAGAGTTTTGCAGGCTACTTCGTGGGTGAGATAAAAAAAAACCGCATCACTTTTAACCGCACGACAACTTCGTATTTTCCTTGTCAGTTGCTGTTGTTTAATGTAAAAATATAATGTTTTACGAAAGATTGACTGCCGGTCGCGGGGTTGTTTTTTTACGGGTCGGGAGTTGAACCCATTACATGAAAGTTTGTCGGAGGAATGAGCTATGAGAAGTCGGTTGTCATGTGCGGTAGGTGTCTTATTGTTGTCGGGCCTTTTTGGCAATGCCGTTTGGGCTGAAGTTGCATTGAAGGACGCTAAAGAAATTGCCGGAAGGTGGCTGCTTGTGTCGGTTGCACCCGGTATTGACAAGCCAAAAATAGAAGAAAACAGGACGTGGGAGTTTCGCGCCGATGGTGTGGTTGTGACTTCGGGCTTCAACCGCCATTTCAAAACGGACGACACACGGGAGTTCAAATATATTGTCGCAGATGGCAAGCTCAAGCTAGAAGAACCGGGCCGGCCAGGTAAAACCTCGGATTATGCCATTTGGGAGAAATCAGGCGATTCGATGATTCTGAAAGGTGGTTTGGAAGGCTTTTACTTTTTCAAAAAAAAATAACTTAACAGTAAGAGGTGGATAAATGAAAGATTTCTTTGTTTTTGATGAAGACGATAAAAAACTTTGGATAGGCTTTGCGGTAGCTGCTTTAATATTTATTATTGCGTTTTCCCTATACGCGGGGCAGCCTTTTAGAGAAATTGAAAGGGCGGCGTTTTTCTTGCTGGAAGACATCTTGCCTGGTTACGTTATCTTTAAGCTATTCCTTGGCCATTTAAACATCAGTGACAACAAAATAGCGGACAGGATCATTGTTTCCTTCGGACTATCATTCATGACCATGGACGTTCCGTTCTTTTTATTGAAATATTTTCGGCCATATGAGGACAATACCGACGAAAAGGCATGGGGGAGTATCAATGATTCCTTGCTAACTTTCATCCTGCTGGTGCTAGTGATTGGGATTGCCTTTGGTGTCAAGTATTACCAAAACAAGAAAAAAGCCCCAGCTTGAACTTGTAGGTGCTTCAAACATGCTCGATCATGATAGTGAAGATAGTAAAGAGCCTAATTTGTTTCAAGTGATGGGTAGCGTTTTGGCTGCTGCATTTGGAGTACAGAGCAATAAAAATCGCGAACGCGATTTTCAAAAGGGCAATGTTGTGCTTTTCATAGGCGTTGGATTGATAGGCACAATTCTGTTTGTGCTGTTGATTGTAGGGATCGTGAAATTGGTGCTGGGTTAGGATAAAGACGCTAACTGATCTACGAAAGGCACTAATTTAATCATTGATGCTTCGTGCGTTGGTAGGCGGTAATTTACATTCTGGCAAAGATTAATAAGGGCGGGTTTGGAACCCGCCCCTACGCAGGGAATCTAATTCTAAATTACAGCGTTTTTAATGTCGACAGAATGTCGATTCGCTGGGGCGGTTCCAAACCTGCCCGGTTTTGTTCAAAGTGAGAATTGCCGCCTCCTCCACGTTCATCCCTTGCCATCCAGCTTATTCAAAAGCGAGTTTGCTTCTTCTTTCTGCTGGTCATTCCCTATTTGCACAACAGTCAGAAGTATCGCACGGGCCGCTCCTTGGTCACCCAAATCGTAGTAAGCATTGGCTAGGTCCAGCTTGGTTCTGATATCGTCAAACTCAAAATCCCCCGTGTTCGGTATATCTTTTTCAAATTCCAATGCATTATCTTGGATTTCCAGTTCCATTTGACCGACAGTGGGTTTTGTTTCCAACGGGATTTGCTCAATTTGCCCTTTTACCTTTGATTGTGGAGAATACTTGTCATCGCTTAAAGCAGTTAGTTTTGCCAGCATTTCTTCCATGCTTTCGTCTGGTATCTCGATTTCTTCTTCAATAGGATAGGTTTCGGTCTTTTCGAAGGAGATTGTATTTTTAAGATCAGGTTGTTCGGGTTTGTCTTTAGGCTCCTCTGTCGATTTTTCTTCGATATTTACCTTGTCTTCTGTTGAAAAAAAGTCGTAGGAAATGCTTGGACGGACATCTTCTGGTTTGCCTTGATTGGTTTTTCCCGCAATGGGTGGTGCTGTTGGATGGTCCAAGTGTTCCAAGACATCATCTTGATCAAAATGATAAAGATTCTGTTGATTATCCACCACGGGCTTTGGCTGCGCGGATGTTTCGTAAGAAGCGGCATGGGCAGTTGATTTAAGGTTTTGATTGAACAACGGGCTCCGGGGACACAATTCGCGACCCATTTCGACGACTTTTTCCCAAAATTCAGGCTTCGCATTCTTATGGGTTGGTGCCAGAAGTTCAGCACATTCCTCAAATGCCGTGGCATTTTCCGTGGCATAGTGAATTTCAAAAAGTTTTAATCTACAGTCATCTCTTTCTGGATTTTTCTCAATGGCTCCGATAATCAATTCCTCTGCTTGTTTGTAGCGACCGTAAGCAAGATAGACATCAGCCTCCGAAACAGGATCCACTTCAGTAATATCTCCGCTAAGGGCATCAAAGTCGCTAGGAGTAAACTCGCTCAGGAAGGAGCTTCTGAAAACTGTTGGCTGTTGCGTCACATTCTGTGAGGTGTCAACAGTTTCAGGCGCTGGCAGGGGTTGATGCGGACTTTTTTCTTTTTCCGTCAACGTCAAAATACTTTCTGTGTCTTCAGTCATCGCTGAACGGCGGCGAATGAATTGAAATAACAAGCCTAGTAACAATAAGACGGTGGCAATTGCGACCCAATAGTAAGGCTGGTTTAGCTCCGCCAAAAAACCCTCTTCATTGGCGGTTACGTTCGATTTCAAAGGCTCGATTTGGACGGGACGACGAGGCATCGGTTTGGGTGTGACCGAACCAACCGGTTTTGGTGTTGCTGGAATTGTTGGTCGGGCTGCTGGGGTTAGGGAAGCAGCTTGGGATATTTCCTGGTTTTGGACATCTGGCGGCGTATTAACCTGTTCAGCCTCCGCTGAAGGGGCTGTCTTGGAAGGCGAAATGCTTGCAATCGGCACCGGACGCTCTTCTTCTTTGTTGGGATGCGCTAATCGGGTTTGCAAGCTTGCGATTTGTCCATCCTTTAAGGCCAGCAATTTTTCCATAGCCGACATTTTTTGCTCCAAGTCGGTCAAACGCTTGCGGAAAATTTCGCTTTCCTGTTTGAAGGTATCGGCGAGTTCGCGCGCCAAATCTTCCTTGGCTTTGTCTGTTTTTAACTGTTTTAAGCTTGCCGTCGCGGTAGTTGGGGATTTGCTTGCGGAGGGTGACAATAATTTTAATTGCCCATGAGTTTCCTGTTCTGCGTTAGTCTCGGCGGCTAATGGCCCGGCTACCGTTTTCGATTTAGAGTTCAATCTACCTGTGTTTTCTGGTTCTTGTGTGACGCCATCCAACCCAGCAAGCCGCATGATCGATGCTTGGTCGGGTATGGTAATCGTTGCCCCCGCCTTCAAGGCATCGATGCTGTCTTTGTAAAAAGCCTTAGGGTTGCCTTTGTAAAGGGCATGGATTAATTGCCGTTGGCTGATGTTTGGCTGCTGGAACTTTTGGGCAATATTCGATAAGGTCTCGTTTCTTTCGACCGGTCCATACTGTGTTCCAGTGATCGGGCCGCCGCTTTCCAAATTGTTGCCCCTGCCGTCATTTCTAATTGATCTGCGTGGACGACTGCGGACAGGTTCCTCAAAGGCGTGGCGTTGTTCGGGTCGATCTTCATCGGGGCTAACATTTGCCGTTTTGGGCGGTTCCTCGTCATCTTCACTTGCTTGCTGCATACTACTACTCCCAGGGGGATCTAGTAATGCAGTGAATTCACGGAGCTGGCGACCCTGAGGCCAGTAAACCTCAACAATGAAATCCATAATCGGTTCGCGGATGGCATTCTTAGAGGTAACAAAGATGGACAGCCTGCCGTCCGGTTTTTTCCTAGTGGTGAAGCTCAATTTGGTGAGTGAGTAACTTCTCTCGATATGGGCGCGTGCGAATGCCTCAGGAGATGCCAGTGTCACACGAATATCTGATACATCTTCATCGTTCGATGTTACGAGTGGGATTTCCGCATTCAGCGATTCATCCAAAGCGGAATGGACGATAATATCGCCAATGCCAAGGGCGTGCGCACCCCAAGGAGCAAACAAGCTCATCATTAACAAAGTTTTTGAAATTTTTCGCACTTCGCTTGCTCCTACAGCGTTTTCATGTTCTAAATGTTACTAAAAGATAATGATAGGCAATGGAATAAGCCTCTGGTTTAGATAAAGTCTCCGCAAATGCATATGATTTATCCAGTAACTATCTGTTGTTGAAAACGCTGAGGTAAAACCAAAAGCCATCAATCCGTTGGCCTTGGCTTTGCAAAAACTAGCCAGAAAAAAAGTCATTTAACAACGCTTCAGCAATTTGAACACTATTAAGCGCAGCCCCTTTGCGCACATTGTCGGACACCACCCAAAGGTTTAACCCGCGCGGATGTGAAATATCTTCGCGGATACGGCCTACGAAAACTGCATCTTGACCAGCCGCTTCGGTGGCTGCCGTGGGGTAGCCTCCAGGACGTAGCTCATCGATTACGGTGATGCCTGGAGCGGCGCTCAAAATTTCTCTGGCGAACTCGGCGGTGATTTTTTCTCGGGTTTCAATGTGCACCGCCTCGGAGTGACCATAGAACACGGGTACGCGCACTGCGGTTGGATTGACTAGAATCGTATCGTCACCCATGATTTTGTGGGTTTCCCATACCATTTTCATCTCTTCCTTGGTGTAGCCATTTTCTTGGAAAACATCAATTTGAGGAATCACATTGAAGGCAATTTGTTTGGGGTACACCTCAGGTTTCGCTGGTCGTCCGTTGAGCAGTGCCGCCGTCTGCTTTTCAAGCTCGTCAATCGCCTTCTTGCCAGTGCCGGAAACCGCTTGGTAAGTACATACATTGATGCGCGTGATGCCTACCGCATCGTGGATGGGTTTTAGTGCCACCAGCATCTGTATAGTGGAACAGTTTGGATTGGCGATGATGCCATGGTTCTTGTAAAGTGCTATGGCTTGTGGGTTTACTTCCGGAACCACTAGGGGTATGTCATCTTCATAGCGGAATTGGGACGTGTTGTCAATGACCACGCAACCAGCGGCTGCGGCAATGGGCGCCCAATGAGCGGACACCGATGCGCCAGCCGAAAATAAGCCAATTTGGGCTTGCGTCCAGTCAAATCCGTTGACATCCAACACATCAAGCGTTTTCCCTCGAAATTCGACGGTCTTGCCTACGGAACGGCTGCTGGCTAGCGGGTAGACCGAGTTGGCTGGAAAATTGCGCTGCTCTAGAATGGACAGCATCGTTTCCCCGACAGCGCCAGTGGCGCCCAGAATCGCGACATTATATAGTTGACTCATCAGTAAGCCTGTTTTTAAGTTCTAATTTTTACGCAGGGCCGCAACAATGGCATCGCCCATTTCCGCCGTTCCAATACGCTGTGTCCCTTCTGAATAAATGTCGGCGGTGCGAAACCCTAGGTCCAGCGCCGAAATGACCGCCTTTTCGACGCGATCCGCATTTTCCATATCGCCGAAACTATAGCGGAGCATCATGCCTAACGATAGTATAGTTGCTATTGGATTGGCTATGCCTTTTCCTGTAATGTCCGGGGCGGAGCCATGGATAGGTTCGTACATCCCTTTACCCTCTTGGTCCATGGATGCGGATGGCAACATGCCGATGGAGCCGGTGAGCATCGCCGCGCAGTCCGAAAGAATATCACCAAAAAGGTTGTCGGTTAGCATCACATCGAATTGCTTCGGGTTTCGGACCAATTGCATGGCGGCGTTATCGACATACATATGACTAAGTGTGACATCGGGATATTCTTTGCCTACTTCGATGACTACTTCCCGCCACAACTCAGTACACTCCAATACATTAGCCTTGTCCACTGAGCACAACCGCTTATCACGTTTTTGTGCGATTTTGAAGCCGACATGGGCGATGCGGCGGATTTCCGATTCGCTGTAGACAAGGGTGTTGAAACCCTCGCGTTCGCCCTTGCCATTCAGACGCCGGCCGCGTGGTTGGCCGAAATAGATTCCACCAGTCAGTTCCCGCAAAATCATAATATCAAGCCCTGAAACCACTTCGGGTTTGAGAGTGGATGCATTCACCAATTGCGGGTAAAGTACTGCGGGGCGCAGGTTGGCGAATAAATCCAGTTCTGAACGCAAGCCCAGCAAGCCACGCTCGGGACGGACTGAATAATCCAATGGCTCCCATTTAGGACCGCCGACAGCACCCAACAAGATGGAGTCGGCTTCCTTTGCAATTGCCAAGGTTTCAGCAGGGAAGGGTGTTCCTTTCGCGTCGTAAGCGGCCCCGCCTATCAATGCTTCTTCGGTTTCGATTTTCAGGCCAAACTCGGACTCCAAACAGCCAAGCACTTTCAGTGCTTCGGATACGATCTCGGGTCCAATGCCGTCGCCCGATAATACAGCGATTTTCTTAGTCATGATAACAATATCCCCATCACTTAAGGTCCGTAAACAGCCAGTGGGCTGCCACGGCGCGTTTGGCTTCGTAGGCTTTAATGGCTTCGGCGTGCCGCAGGGTCAGGGCAATATCGTCCAAGCCATTCAATAAACGGTGTTTTCTTGCAGGGTCAATGTCAAAATGAATGGTTTCGCCGAAATGTGTGACGATGGTTTGTTCGACTAAGTCAACAGTCAAGGTGTATCCGGTGTTGCACTCGTTGAACAGGCGATCAACGGTCTCGCTGGCAAGAATGATGGGCAAAAGTCCATTTTTAAAGCAATTGTTATAGAAAATATCCGCAAAACTAGGGGCGATGATGGCCCGAAACCCATAATCGGATAAAGCCCATGGAGCATGTTCACGGGATGACCCGCAACCAAAATTCTTCCTAGTCAACAAGATTTCCGCGTTGCGGTAGACCGGTTGGTTGAGTATGAAATCGTGATTCAGAGGGCGATTGCTGCAATCCATATCCGGCTCGCCATGGTCCAGGTAGCGCCACTCGTCGAACAAAAACGGCCCAAATCCAGTCCGCCTGATGGACTTGAGGAATTGCTTGGGGATGATTGCATCGGTATCGACGTTTGGCCTGTCTAGGGGAACAACGCGCGAATTGATTTTTCTAAACGGTTTCAACTTTATTTCCTCCCTTTTTCCGGTTGGGGTGTGGTGGCCTGCGTTTTGCCTGTAGCCCTTGGCTTTCCCTGCTGGCCGGTTTGTTCCTTCGGTTTGGCAACCGATTTTGCCTTCGCGGCGGTAGCAACGGTAGGCTTGGCTTTGCGATGCAACTTTGGTTTGTTGCCATGGACGTTGGCTGATGCGGGATTGGTTGGTACCCTTGGGGTTTTTTCGGCCATCCCGCTGATATCGACAAAATGACCATAGATGGCTGCGGCTGCTGCCATGGCCGGGCTTACTAAATGAGTACGGCCACCGTAACCTTGGCGACCCTCGAAATTACGGTTCGATGTGGATGCGCAACGCTCTCCGGGTTCCAGGCGGTCGGCGTTCATCGCCAGACACATTGAACAGCCGGGGTCGCGCCATTCAAACCCAGCGTCTTTGAAAATCCGATCTAGCCCTTCCTCCTCGGCTTGGTTTTTGACCAAGCCAGAGCCTGGCACGACAAGCACCTGTTTGACGCTGGCGGCTTTCTTCTTCCCCCGGACAACTTCAGCGGCGGCCCTCAAATCTTCAATGCGGCCATTGGTGCAGGAACCTACAAAGACCTTGTCGATCCTAATGTCTGTAATGTGGGTGCCGGGTTTCAGGTCCATGTATTGGAGGGCCCGAATCATACTTTCCTTTTTCACTGGGTCTAGTTCTTGCTCAGGATCGGGTACTAAGGCATTGACCGGTAATGTCATTTCCGGCGATGTACCCCAAGTCACTTGGGGTTTGATAGTCGCGGCATCAATTTCGATCACTACGTCAAAGGCCGCATCGGCATCGCTACGCAACTCCCTCCAAATAGCGGCGGCTTTGTCGAAGTCGCTTCCTTGTGGTGCGAAGGGGCGGCCTCTGACATAGTCAATAGTGGTTTCGTCAACGCCCACCAATCCTGCGCGGGCTCCGCCTTCGATTGCCATGTTGCAAAGCGTCATTCGGGCTTCCATGGACAGTGCCCGAACAGCATCCCCGCCGAATTCGATGGAGAAGCCGGTACCCCCCGCAGTGCCGATTTTTCCGATGATGGCGAGGGCAATATCTTTGGCGGTGACTTTCTGTTCGGTTTGCCCATCCACCAGAATCAGCATGTTTTTGGCTTTGCGTTGCACCAGGCATTGCGTAGCCAGCACATGTTCGACTTCTGACGTGCCAATGCCGAAGGCCAAGGCGCCAAACGCACCATGGGTCGATGTGTGCGAGTCGCCACAGACGACCGTCATTCCAGGCAGGATCGCCCCTTGTTCAGGTCCGATGACATGAACAATTCCTTGCCGTGGGTCGGTGATGCCAAATTCGGTGATGCCAAATTCGGCACAGTTGCTGTCCAAGGTTTCCACCTGCAAGCGTGAGACCGAGTCAGCTATGCCTAGTTCGCGATCAGTGGTCGGCACGTTGTGATCCACCACGGCAAGATTGGCGCTAATTCGCCAAGGTTTTCGACCTGCAAGCCTGAGTCCCTCGAATGCCTGCGGCGAAGTGACCTCATGCACGAGTTGGCGGTCAATGTAAATGAGGGCGGAGCCGTCCGGTTCGACGCAAACCAGATGCTCGTTCCAAAGTTTGTCATATAAAGTAATACCGGTCATGGGGGCCATCCGATCTTGGGCCGTTCAAATACGGCAAAAAAACAAAAAACATAAAATCAAAAATGTGAGATAGAGTATAGGGGCTTAATGCTCACATTCCTACCTACTGATCCAAAAATACATTTAGTTCATGATAATGCCGCGAGAACTTTGACAGTGATCTCCTGGACTTTGCCAACGCCTTCGATGGCAGAGTATATTAGCAAACGCTCCTGTGCCTTTTTCCGATAATATCCCACCAAGGGTTTGGTTTGTTCATGGTAGACAGCCAGTCTGTTGCGCACTGTTTCTTCACTATCATCTTTGCGTTGCACCAAAGGTTCGCCCGTTTCATCGTCGAGATTGTCCCGTAGCGGCGGGTTGAATTCGATATGGTAGGTTCGCCCGGAACCTAGGTGTGTGCGACGCCCGCTCAGTCGCCTGACAATCTCTTCATCATCCACAGTAAGCTCAATGACATGGTCAATGTTGATGCCCATTTCAGCTAGACCATCCGCTTGGGCGATGGTTCTCGGAAAGCCGTCGAGCAGAAAGCCGTTCTTGCAATCATCAAAAACGATGCGTTCTTTGATAAGCCCAAGCATAATTTGGTCAGAAACAAGCTGACCGGCATCCATGATCTTTTTTGCCTCCACACCCAGAGGCGTCCCTTCCCTAACGGCGGCTCGAAGCATGTCGCCAGTGGATATTTGCGGAATACAGAATTTTTCCGTGATGAACCGGGCTTGGGTGCCTTTTCCTGAACCGGGACCGCCCAGAAGGATCGCTCGCATTGATGATGCTCCACATAAAAAGGAGGATTTTGTCACAAAATGCCTTTGAATGTCACCGAAGAGATTATTTTGGTGGCAAATTATTTCACGATCCCACTCAAAAGTTGGTTAGAAATTCAATTGGAATCAGATGTCAAGGCTGCTTCCCGAAGCCGCAAGCATTTCTTCCGCGTGTGCCAAAGTCTGCTCTGTGATGCGGACCCCTCCCAACATGCGGGCTATTTCATGCTTGCGCTGATTGGGCGCAAGTTTTCGCACTTGGGTCTTTGTACTTGTCTTGTCAATGGTTTTTTCAACCAGAAGATGCTGATGCCCAAGTGCCGCGACTTGGTGCAGGTGGGTGACGCAGAATATCTGGCGGTCTTTTCCTAATAGGCGAAGTTTCTGTCCCACGATTTCGGCTACCCCGCCACCTATGCCGCTGTCCACCTCATCAAAGACGAGGGTCGGCGTGGTTTTGGCATCGGTTGCAGCGACCTGGATTGCTAGGCTGATGCGGGAAAGTTCCCCGCCCGAGGCCACCTTGCCCAAGGGGCGGGGCGGAAGCCCTGGGTTCGCGCTGACCAGAAATTCGATTCTGTCGTTACCGAAAAGTGTAGGCAGATTACTTTGTGCGGGGGTTGTTTCTATTATGAACTGACCCTGCGGCATACCAAGCTCTCGAATCACTGAGGAGATTTGTGCCTCCAATTTGCGTCCGCCTTCAAGACGGCTTTTGGATAACTGTACGGCAAGTTCCCGGTATTCACGCTCCAGTTTTTCCATTTCTTGCCGTAATTGTGCGTTTTTTTCAGTGCCCAGTTCGATACTGCCGAGTTCTGTGCGGAGATTTTCGACGTGTTGGCGTAAGTCGCGGGGAGCGACATGGTGTTTGCGGGCTAGCCGGTGAAGTTCGCCCAGCTTTTCGTCCACCCAAGCCAAACGCTTTGGGTCGGCCTCCATTTTTTCCATGCGCCGACGCAACTCCCCTACGGCTTCTTTTACCTGTATCTGCGCCTCGGTTAGCAGCGTTTCGATTTCACTAAAGTCAGGGGCGATGTGCCCGATGTCGGCCATGGCGTGGATTGCTTGGGCGAGAAGGGCGTTCACAGAACATTTTTCATCGTCGTAAAGCTGTTCTAATTGCGTTTGGCCAGCAGCTAGTATTTTTTCCATGTTCGCTTGCAGGGTCTGTTCCTCCGAAAGCAAATCATAGTCCAAGGCTTCCACCCCGTGCTGTTCCATTTCCTCGATTTGATAACGCAGCAATTCCTCGCGGGCCGTCCCCCTTTCGATTGTTTTGCTATTTGCGTCGAGTTCGTCACGCACAGACCGCCAATGCCGGAAAATCCCAGCAAGCTTTTCCAATAGTGTTTTATTGCCCGCCGACTCGTCCAGTAGCCTGCGTTGTTCGTCACCGTCCAACAAGCGCAAATGGGCATGTTGGCCGTGGATTTCAACTAGCATGGATGCCAATTCCTGTAAGGATTGTAAGGTGGCGGGGCGGTTATTAATGAATGCCCGTGAGCGCCCGTCTTGGCTTACGACGCGGCGAATCAGGCAAACTTCCTCGTCATCTGAAAGTTCGTTTTCTTCCAGCCACAGACGGGCATCGCGGGCATCGGCCACGGAAAACTCCAAGTTGATTTCTGCGCGGCTTGCCCCAGGGCGGATAAGGCCAGAGTCGGCGCGCTCCCCAAGCGCCAGTCCCAACGCGGTGAGTAGAATGGACTTGCCCGCCCCTGTTTCTCCGGTCAGTACGGTCAACCCGAGCGCCAGTTCTAAGGAAAGCGATTCGACAACGGCCAAGTCTTTGATGTTTAGATTGCACAGCATGGTCAGATAGTGTAACCCACACTCCAGTTGAGTTTTTCACGAAGGATTTCAAAAAAATCATGGTTCAGAGGATGGAGGATGCGAAAAGGGTGGGCTGCCTTGCTGACACGAATCTTATCGCCGATTTCGAGATCGGGAAGGGATACATTGTCGCAAGCCAGCCTTGCCCGAAAATCCCTGCTCTTGCAGAAGACTATCTCCACCACGCTATCGTCCGAGATGACGATAGGCCGGTTAGTCAGCGAATGGGGGTTGATTGGCACCAGTTCCATCACCTTGAGAGTAGGGAAAAGAATCGGTCCTCCGCCGGATAAGGCATACGCCGTTGATCCTGTAGGTGTCGATACAATTAGCCCGTCGGAACGCTGGCAGTTAAGATAGATTCCGTCAATGTAGGTGACGATTTCGATCATGCTAGTGGATATCCAGCTATGTATCACCACATCGTTGACTGCGGACTGTACGGCAATGGTTTCGCTGCCTCGAAGGATTTTGGCTTCGAGCAGTTGGCGTTGCTCTTCGCGAAAACGACCTTCTAGGATTTCATCCAGACTGGTTAAAGCGGCTTGGGGGCTGATATCGACCAGAAACCCCAATCTACCCAAATTTACCCCGATCAACGGGATGCCATGACCGGCCAGCAAGCGGGCTGCGGTCAGCAGAGTGCCATCACCGCCTATGATGATGGCCAAGTCACAATGCCGCCCCAATTCGCACAAAGCAAAGGTTTTAGCCGATCCATCAACAAAGTGGGCACTGTTTTGTTCCACCACAACCTCCAGCCCGCAAGACAGCAGATGCCCGTAAAGCTTGGGCAATGTTTGGCCGATTTGTTCGGAGTCGGTTTTGCCGATCAGGGCGATTCGCTGAAAACGGGTGTCCATATTATTATCTGACGTTACGCAAACGCGAAGGCCGTAGCCCTGATGGAGCCGCTTGGCGAGCGAAAATCAGGGAGAACGTGACCACAAACCCGGATTGCGCCGCAAGCGGCTCCATCCGGGCTACAATGCTGAGTACGCGAGGCTGTTGGCTCATATCGCAACCGTGGGAGCGGTTTTTAACCGCGACAGATGCCGAAAGTCGCGGTTAAAAACCGCTCCCACGGCAACGTATTTGTCTGGCTTCATCAATTTACCGACATAAGCCACGCTGTTTACAGACAGACAGATACTGCGTAACATCAGACAGGTTATACGAAATCTATATCTGTGACTGCAAATAATTTTGCAGGCCAATGCTTTCGATCAGGTCGAGTTGGGTTTCCAGCCAATCGACATGCTCTTCCTCGCTGCCTAAGATGGTTTGCAACAGATCACGGGTGACAAAGTCGGAGGCTTTTTCGCAGTAGGCGATGGCTTCCCGCAATGGGGGCAATGCCTGTAGTTCAAGTTGCAGGTCGCTTTGCAGCATTTCTAGCGGATTTTCCCCGATGCGAAGCCGGCCCAAGTCTTGCAAGTTAGGCAGTCCCTCAAGAAAAAGAATGCGCTCTATCAGCCAATCGGCATGTTTCATTTCGTCGATGGATTCTTTGTAGACTTTTTCGTTGAGCTTGTTGAACCCCCAGTTTTTGAACATACGGGCGTGAAGAAAATATTGGTTGATCCCAATCAACTCGTTGCCCAATATCCGATTTAGGTGGTCGATGACTTTGTTTTCGCCTTGCATGATTGGCTCCTCGTTGTGGATTTTTGATTAATGGCGATCAACGCCTGCGCATTATAACCGTTTGCTCCCCTAGGAGCGCGGGTGTCTCGCCCGAAGTCAACGGTGGCCAAAATGGCCGGGTTCCTAGGAAAATGCAGGGGGAGTGAACGCTTGCCGTACATTCAGATTACGATCTTTGACGATTATACTATGTACTTCTTGACACTTTATCCAGCGGTTGCTAATTTTGGCACTCTAGTTATTAGAGTGCCAATGCTGTAATGAACCAAACCTTTAAATTTTCCGGGTTGAACGAACGTGCCCAGCACCTGCTGAAGGTGCTGGTGGAGCGATATATTAGTGACGGCCAACCGGTTGGCTCCAGGGCGTTATCGCGTGAAGCCGGGTTGAGTCTGAGTCCGGCTACAATCCGCAATGTCATGGCCGACCTAGAGGAGTTGGGGCTGATTACGGCCCCCCACACATCAGCCGGGCGCATGCCCACCGCCAGCGGTTATCGGTTTTTTATTGATTCACTGTTGACAGTCAAGCCTCTGCAACAGGAAGTCATCCGTCAATTTCAGCTTGGCCTGGAGCCTCTGGACGATGCTGGGGAAATTTTGCAAACCGCCTCCAGGCTGCTTTCCGACATGACTCACATGGCGGGGTTGGTTACTTTGCCGCACCGCGAGTCGGTCACTTTTCGCATGATCGAGTTTTTATCCCTCTCCGATCAACGCATACTGGTAATCTTGGTCACCAACGAGCAGGAAGTCCAGAACCGTATCATACACCCCTCGCGAAGCTTCAGCGCGTCCGAACTGACTTCTGCTGCCAATTACCTGAATGCGGTTTATGCGGGCAAGGATTTAGTCACCATCCGGGAAAGCCTAATGCTTGAGCTTCAACAAACCCGCGAGCAAATGAACGATGAAGCGATTAAGTCGGCGGAAATCGCCGATTTGGCATTTCAAGGCAGCGGACAACGGCAAAAGAAAGATTTTGTGCTGACGGGGGAAATTAACCTGTTGGATTTTGACGAATGGGCCAGCATGGAGCGACTTCGCAACCTGTTTTTGGCTTTTCGCCAGAAGGAAGACCTAGTGCATTTGCTGGACCGATGCTTGGAAAGCTCGGGAGTCAAGATTTTTATCGGCGAAGAATCCGGTTATTTGGCTCTGGAGCAATGCAGCCTAGTCACTTCATCTTATGCCATTGACGACCATAATGTCGGTGTCCTTGGTGTTATCGGTCCCACCCGCATGAAATACGGGCGCATCATCCCGCTGGTCGATTTGACGGCAAAATTATTGGGTGCAGCCTTGAATCACAAATCATTGTCCCCATCTTAATACCCGTATTTATCAACATTATTTCCACCCTTTCAGGCGTTATGCCAAAGGGTGGGCCCAGTCGGGTGCGATTTAAAGAGTGATGCGGAAGTGCAAGGCTTGCTTATGCGATGGTGTGCAAGCAAGCCAAGCCTTGCATTCCAGCGTACCTCAAGTATTGCCGAGTTCGTGTGCGCTTTTAATCGCACCCGGTGTGTCCAGTCGAAGTAGGAGTTAACAAACAATGAGCGAAGATCAGTCTTTGCAAGAAGACCAAAGTTTGGATCCGGTTATAGAAACCGAGCCGGAATTGCTTTTGGCAGATGAAAATGTGCTGGAAGCCGATGACGAGGAAGAACTGCAATGGTTGGATGCAGCCCCCGAAGACCAACGACCCCCGGAAAATTTGTCCGCCCAATTGGCGGGCGCATTCCTCAAAGCTGAGGAATACCGGGACCAATCCCTGCGTACCTTGGCGGAAATGGAGAATTTGCGCAGGCGTACCGAGAAGGAAATCGGGGATGTGCGCAAATACGCCGTGGAAAAGTTTGCCCGCGAGATGCTTGTGGTGCTGGACAGTCTTGAATTAGGCATTCAGGCTGCTGCCGGTGACTCCCCTGATGTGTCCAAGCTCCGCGAAGGCAGCGAGCTGACGCTCAGGCAATTTCTGGCGGTATTGGAAAAATTCAACGTGCAGCCTATCGAAGCCTTGGGGGCCAAGTTCGACCCCACGTTGCACCAGGCGATGACCATGGTGGAGAGCGATGAAGCGGAGCCAAACACTGTGGTTAAAGTGTTCCAAAAAGGCTACACGATCAATGATCGCCTATTGCGGCCGGCCATGGTTGTCATTGCCAAGCAAAAGCCTTGAAACGGTAAAGCACCGGCCCCATAACAATCAACAGTAAGCAATATTTACCCTACACAACACGAATTCCACTTATTTGGAGAACTCCATGGCCAGAATCATAGGCATAGACCTCGGTACCACTAATTCCTGCGTTGCCATTCTCGAAGGCGGCAGCGCGAGAGTGATAGAAAACAGCGAAGGCGCTCGCACCACGCCTTCCATCATTGCTTTCACCAGCGACAACGAAGTCTTGGTGGGCCAGTCCGCCAAACGGCAGGCCGTCACCAACCCCCATAACACCTTGTTCGCGGTCAAGCGCTTGATTGGCCGCCGCTTTAAGGATGATGTGGTGCAGAAAGACATCAAGATGGTGCCCTACAAGATCACTGAGGCCGACAATGGCGATGCCTGGATCGACGTGCATGGCAAGAAGATGGCACCGCCGGAAGTGTCCGCCCGCGTGTTGATGAAGCTCAAGAAGGACGCTGAGGCGTTCCTAGGCGAAGAAGTCACTGAAGCGGTAATCACCGTACCGGCTTATTTTAACGACTCCCAGAGGCAGGCTACCAAGGACGCAGGGCGCATCGCCGGCCTCGAAGTCAAACGCATCATCAACGAGCCGACGGCGGCGGCTTTGGCCTACGGCATGGACAAGAAGCGCGGCGATCAGAAAATTGCCGTGTACGATTTGGGTGGCGGAACTTTCGACATTTCCATCATCGAAATAGCTGAAGTCGATGGCGAACACCAGTTCGAGGTATTGTCCACCAATGGCGACACGTTCCTCGGCGGCGAAGATTTCGACCTGCGCATCATCGACTATCTGGCGGAAGAGTTCAAAAAGTCCAGCGGCATCGACCTGCACAATGATTCCCTGGCTTTGCAGCGCCTGAAGGAAGAAGCGGAAAAGGCCAAGATCGAATTGTCGTCCAGCCAACAGTACGACATCAATCTGCCCTACATCACTGCGGATGCGTCCGGCCCCAAGCATCTTAACTTGAAGATGACCCGCACCAAGCTGGAATCCTTGGTTGAAGATTTAATCGACCGCACCAAAGGGCCGTGCCTCACCGCACTGAAAGATTCTGGCCTCAAGGCATCGGAAATCGACGAGGTGATCTTGGTCGGCGGCCAGACCCGCATGCCCAAGGTGCAGGAATACGTCAAGAACATTTTTGGCAAGGAACCGCGCAAAGATGTGAACCCGGACGAAGCCGTGGCCGTCGGTGCTGCCATCCAGGCCGGTGTGTTGGGTGGACAGGTCAAAGACGTGTTGCTGCTCGACGTGACGCCTCTGTCCTTAGGGATAGAGACCTTGGGCGGCATCATGACCAAGTTAATCGAAAAGAACACCACCATCCCGACCAAGACCTCGCAAGTGTTCTCCACCGCCGAAGACAGCCAGCAGGCGGTGACGGTCCACGTCCTCCAAGGCGAGCGCGAAATGGCGCGGGACAACAAGTCCCTTGGCCGCTTCGACCTGACCGATATCCCGCTGGCCCCGCGTGGCATTCCGCAAATCGAGGTTACCTTTGACATTGATGCCAACGGCATCCTGCATGTCGGTGCGAAGGACAAGGCCACCGGCAAGGAAAACAAGATCATCATCAAAGCCTCCAGCGGCTTGTCAGACGATGAGGTCAAGCGCATGATCCGTGAAGCCGAGTTGCATGCCGAGGAAGACAAGAAGATTCATGAGTTGATTACTGCCCGCAACCATGGGGATTCGGTCATCCACACCACCCACAAAACCTTGCACGAACTTGGCGACAAGGTGGAAGCAGACGAAAAGTCCAAGATCGAAGCGGCCATTGAGGAATTGAAGAAAGTCATCAACGGCGAAGACAAGGAAGCCATCGACAAGAAGACCGAAGCACTGACCGAACTGGCCGGCAAGCTGGCTGAACGCATCTACGCCCAGCAAGCCCCCGGCGCGGGTGGCCCGGATGCTGGAGCCGAACACGCTCATTCGTCCGGTTCCTCCGACAGCGGCAAAAGCCCCGAGGATGTTGTGGATGCGGAGTTTGAGGAAGTGAAGGATGATAAAAAATAAAAAAATAAGCTGGCGCTTATTTTTTTAGACAAAAGACGGGCAAACTTGAGGGTTTGCCCGTTGGTTTTTTGGTTTTTAAAACGGTGAGGATTAATTGATGCAGCGTTTTTAATATCACAAAATTACTTTGTTTAGGTTGTAGGTGCGGGCCATGCCCGCGATTGATTGAGCCGATTCTGCATAGTGGGTTATTTATCGCGGGCATGGCCCGCTCCTACATGTTGCATATATTCATAGGTAAGAAAAAATGAATCCAGCTATGAGTTTAATAAAATCATTTATTAGGTTGATGTTGCTATCGGGTGGTTTGTTAATAGCGACAACGAACGTAGCGAGCACCTGCGAAATACCGGGGTTTCTTAAAGAAGGAGGTAGATATATGTTAGCGCATGGATTCCCCTTTTACCAATTATAAAAATAGATGCATCTACTTGTTGGATCAAGTTTCGTAAGCTTGTTAAGCCGAATTCTATTTGGGATATTAAAGAAGAAGATGGCTGGTTCAATTTAAACCAAATTGAATTGATTAGAGAAGCTTCTGATAAGGAGTTGAAAGGTTGGGAATAAGGCCGTAAGGCGGAACCATGGACGGTTCCGCCGTATGTTGGGGTTTGGCCGTTATCATTTGATCGTTCCCACGCTCTGCGTGGGAATGCCTCCGGCGACGCTCCAGCGTCGGAATCGAACCGCAGGAGCGGTAAAGGCTGCATCCCCACGCAGGAGCGCGGGAACGATAATTAATGTATTTTAACATTTGGCACGGTAACAAACCATGAACGAAAATGTAGAAAATTTGGTTCTTGAACACCTCCGGCATATACGGGGCCGGGTCGATCAAATTGCCGACGATGTTGGCGATCTGAAACAAAGGATGTCCGGCTTGGAGAGCGCCATGAATCTTGTTCGTAGGGAGGTTGCTTTGGGCGATGAAACGGATGCGCGGCACAACAGGTCACGCTGGATAAACTGAATGTCCGGATTGAACGCATAGAACGGCGTTTGGAGTTGCTGTAGCCAGGATGTGCTGAGGAACGAAGTGCTTCAATCGCGAACGATGCGCCTCCTTCGTCGGCACATCCTACGGCATTTGATCGTTCCCACGCTCCAGTGTGGGAATGCCTCCGGCGACGCTCCAGCGTCGGTCTCGAACCGCAGGAGCGGTAAAGGCTGCATTCCCACGCAGGAGCGCGGGAACGATAATTTAGTGGGCTGAACGATGACCAAGGCCTACACAAGTGTGGCGATACTTGTCAGAACACATGAATGTTCGACAATTTCAAAGAGCAAGTTTCACGCAAAGACGCAAAGGCGCAAAGAAAATCGCTCTTCTTTGCGCCTTTGCGAGCTTTGCGTGAGACTTCTTTTTCCAGTAACGATGGTATAACCCGTATTCCACGGAATATTTCGACTCGGACGGACTTGTGTATAACGGCCAGCGCAGGAGCGTGGGAACGATCAAAGGGGTTTTAGGTAGGTGCTGTGGGAAAGCAAGATAAACTAATCGAGGGCATACGCGACAATCCAAAATCTGTGCGCTTTGACGATGCGTGTAAGTTGGCGTTGCTTTTGGGTTTTGTTCACCAAGGTGGCAAAGGTTCACATAGGGTATTCAAGCGCAAAGGTGAGATAGTGCAACTAAATTTCCAAAATCGAAGCGGTATGATTCCCCATTACCAAGCACTGCAATTGTTAGCGATGCTGAAAAAGTATGAGACTGAAATATGAATAAATATCTTGTTGAAATATTTTGGTCAAATGAGGATTCCGGTTATATCGCAATCGTGCCGGATTTGCCCGGTTGTTCGGCTTACGGCGATACCTTGGAAGAAGCCGCGCGTGAAATAATAGATGCCCAAGAAGCTTGGTTGGAGGCATGCCTTGCATCGGGTGAGTCTGTGCCGCAACCAGCCGCGCAAGCTAGAAAAGCAGCGTAAACTATATCTCGTTCCCACTCATTGGAAGGAGTTTTGACGGATGAAACTATTGCGTTTGTATCTTGACAACTGTTGTTTTAACCGGCCTTATCAAGATCAATCGAGTTTGCCGGTCTATTTTGGAAACCCAAGCTAAGTTGAATATTCAGGAGCAGGTAAAAAACCATGATGTCGAACTGGTCTGGTCGTTTATTTTGACAGCTGAAAATGAAGCTAATCCCGATTGCGACATTCGCAACAAAATAGCCGATTGGATGGATTTGTCAGCGAATTATGTTCAGTATAGCCATGAAATAGAAATCTATGCGGCTAACTTGATGGAGCAGAATGGAGTCGATGCTAAGGATGCCTTGCATGTCGCTTGTGCCGTGCAAGCTGATTGTATTTCATGATAACGACTGATAAGAAGTTGATTCGGAGAACTGGCCTGATTGGTGAAATGCGAGTTATCAACCCTGTCCATTTCATCACCGATTACATAGAGTATGTTGAATATGAAAAATGACGTGGTTATCAAATCGGAGGGCTATTCTGCTCTGTTCGATAAACTTGGCTCGGTAGATGCCGAACGTTTTCTGATGCTGCTATCTAGGGAAAGACAGGGATTTGACTATACCGAATGGCGGCATGGTCTGTGGACGGATAAAAGCTTAACGGAAGTTGCAACAATCGCACAAGAATTGGAGCGACAGGCACTTAAACGGAAAAACTTGGCACGGTAACAAACTATGAACGAAAATGTAGAAAATTTGGTTCTTGAACACCTCCGGCATATACGGGGCCGGGTCGATCAAATTGCCGACGATGTGGGTGATCTAAAACAGAGGATGTCCGGCTTGGAGAGCGTCATGAATCTTGTTCATAGGGAGGTTGCTTTGGGCGAAGAAACGGATGCACGGCAACACAGGTTACGCTGGATAAATTGAATGTACGTATTGAGCGCATAGAACGGCGGTTGGAATTGCTTTAACGCGGTAAAGTGTAATTAGTAAGTGATGTTACGCATCGTGCCGTTGAATCCCAGTGTTGTAGCCCGGATGGAGCCCCCCGGGCGTAATCCGGGTTCGGGCGGTATCTCTGATTGTACCGTATCCCCCGGATTACGCCGCAAGCGGCTCCATCCGGGCTACGGGGTTACACATCTGCGTAACATCAGTTAGTAAGTTGAGAGGGAGCGACTTTGAATTTTGATTGGGATGAGAGAAAAGCCTATGAGCAAGCCTGAAAATGATAATGATGAACTAAGGCCGGAATATGATCTTAACTCTTTGAGAGTACGAAAGATCGGTTCTGGACGTATGGCTTTTGGACCTGTTGTCCGTTTAGAACCCGATGTGGCTGAGGTTTTTCCAGATGCTTCATCTGTTAATGAGGCTTTGCGGTTTTTGATGAGAATAACAAAAGAAAATAGGCCAAGGCCGTAAAGGCGCAATAGCAGCTTGCCGCGTATTGCGCCGTATGTGGATGGTCTAAACATCCGGCGCAATACGTGGCTCCCACAATTTGGCTTAACTTAATGGCAGCGCAGAACGTGGGAACGATAAAATAAC
>QJPH01000472.1 GCA_003242955.1 Candidatus Methylumidiphilus alinenensis | reverse complement strand
GTCGCACGGCTAATGCCGTTGCTCGAATCGGCGGGCCTGAAACGGAACAGCAGTTGGTCAGGTTTGGCGGCGGTGGTCATGATGCAATTTCCCGGTTATGGATATAAAAAATATATCAATAGATTGACCATCCGTCAATCCGTGAAAGCCGAATCTGACCAAACCTGCCCGTTCCAGGCTATTCGGCCATGCCGGTTTGTTCAGCAATTTGACAGGTGGGAGGGCTGGACGCTTACGGAAAGCCGCCTGAAGGCTTTGACGGTCATCCACAACCATGGGTTAAGACGCGAGGACGGCACGACCGCTGCCGAGCGACTGTTTGGCACATAGTTCCCTGATCTTTTTGGCTGGTTGGTCGGACCGATGGGGGAACTTCCCATGCCTAGGAAAGCCCACCAACGGGTCGTGCGTAACCCATTGAAATTGAAGTCTGTCCTGGCTTAAGGTGATATCCAATAAAGAACATCCCATCCAAAGGCCAAGCTGGGGCTTGGCGCTCCCAGAAGGAACGCCAAGCTCCAGCTTGGCAAGGTGATTTGTGGAGGAATTGTTGGTGATTTTCGTGGACAATTCATTTCGGTTTTGGTGGATTCATTATTGGAAATCACCTAAGTGGAAAGCCCCATTGAGGCCACCCTACAACAGTTTGCAAGCCAACAAACGGCACTGCGTAACATCAGTGAGTAGTTCAAACATTGATGTCAAAGCCTATCGCCTGCCGATGCGCTTCCCATGTATTGTCGAGCAGCAGGAAATAGCCGAATAGCTGGTATTGATATTCCGCCGGGTCGGACATTCCCAGTCCTTCTCGTCCACGATGGGGCTTACTATATCGCCTATTGTTTTGCCTTTTCCAGCACTATCTGGATGGGGACGGCGGCGGCGGGGGGTGGACAAGGGCGGTTCTTCATCCACGGTTAAGGTTATTACTTCAACTTGATGGTTGACGAACGACTCCGGCAATTCGATGACCAGTTGACGGCTTTTGACCTCAATAACTGATGTTATGCATCGTACCATTGAATCTCAGCATTGTAGCCCGGATGGAGCCGCTTGCGGCGCAATCCGGGAAACCAGCCCACAAACCCGGATTGCGCCGCAAGCGGCTCCATCCGGGCTACGACCTTCGCGTTTGCGTAACATCAGTCAATAAATTGACGCTGCACTTGCATAATAAAATCCTCGATTTTCTTCAAGCACCAATTGTATCGCTGGAAACGCGGGAGGTTTTAGCAACAGGTGGTTTAGGCGGTGCAGCGATTTTTGGCCCCGACCAGTTTTTTTCGATTTGTCTCAAATCTTCGGCAATCTTCCAAAGATCGTCATTGAAGCGGGCAGCGTGTGCTTCGCGGATACGGTGCAGTTCTTCGACAATGGGGTCAGTCCACATGAGTGCTTTCTCCTGTCAGTTCTTCGGGTGTACAAATAATCGGTGAGCGGTAGCCGGATGTCTCGCAAATGGTTTCAATCAATGGGCGTTTGACCGCATTGGCAATATGTTTACAGTTCCACGTCAGCAAGTAATCAATTCCATGAACGGTGGCCATTGCGATATGCAAGGCATCTTCCCGTGCTTTTTGTGGAAGTGCGGCCTCCGCAAGCAATCGTTCGGCTAGGGTTATTGCTGCTTCGTTCAGACTCAGCAATGGCAAGCCATCCATGAGCGCTAATCGTCGTGCGGCAGCATCGGTATCGCCAGTGCGGGCTTCCGAAACCACCAAGGCAGAAATGGATAACTCCCACTCATGGCGCGAATCCCACCATTCTTGAGTGATTTGCTGGTGTCCAGCAACGATCAAATCACGGCTTATACGAGCGGCTAAATAACTGATGACCGAGGTTTCCACATAGACTTTTGGTTTCATAGGGCTTGCTCCACTATCTTCTCAGCCTCTTGTAAGCGGATTTCGCCGGATAGCAGTTTTGCTAAGAGCAGGTCGCGGGCTTGGGCAAGAGTGCGCGACTCCTGTTCATTAGCGACGATCTGCTTATAGATCGGTTGAGCAATTTCATCAAATGCTCGGTGGATCGGCGAATCAGCTACGGTCACTGGGATAGGACGGAAATTCGCTTTACTGATCTCCTGAAATGTAGAACCATTCGCTTTCTGAAGTATTACTTCCATATTGGCTTGCGTCCAAAGCCAGACTAGAACATTTGATAATCTTCCCTCACAAACCATAGCTATGAAGCCTTGATTGACAGCCGTTTCTACCTGAGAGATTACCAGATAACCGATTGGGGCACGGGATGAGAGAAGCACTGTTCCAATCGGCAATAAACCTGAACCGATTTGTGAAATACCGGCTTGCGTTATTCGCCTTTCAGTACTAAGGAGGACAGGGGTTTTTAGTGAAGAAAGGTCTTTCGGGGTAGCCCAGCAAAATTCACCATTCCAATAAGTGGGTTCTTTGGTGCTAGGTGTCGTACCTCCAACAACTCGAACCTCTTGTCCAATAGTCGATGTTTCCCATGCTATTGGCTTATCGTCATCATCAAGCGCATCAGGAAACAGTGACCAAAGATCAGGTGCAAGATAGGCAAGTCGGCCTTCGGCTTTGGCGCGGGTGGGGCCAAAATCCAAAAACCAATCCTTGAAGAACAACCGGGCCATGGCTTCGAGTGTCTCGTTCGTCTTTTTGTTTCGGTCAAATAGATCGTCAAGTACCCCGATGATGTCAGCAATCCCCTTTTGTACATGAAGCGGAGGCAATGGAACACGAAACTGTTTGAGTGATGATAGCGGTTGTCCTATTCCTGGCGTTCCAACCTGTGATGAATATTTCAATATTTCCTGGCGACCTAATGAAGAACGAAAATAGTAATACAAAAATAAAGAGTTTGCTTTTTTTGCATCAACCGTAATTTTCATTAAACTTGTAGAGATCATATATCTCAAAGCATCATCTGGAATAATTGCAACCTCTCCAATTGAACCACGATGAGGAAAAACAAGATCACCGTATTTAACGATACAGTTAGGCATTGAATCTGCCATTTCCTCTGATATATAAACCCATTCGCCCTTCCAAGCTATGCTATCAGATATATTAGTTCCACGTATTACTGGAATGCCAGTATTTACATAAGTATCGGCTTTCATCCGTGAACCAAAAGGGCCGATTGCAATAGAAGAAGACATGGAACCGTTGGCAAGTACCACGCCCGCCGTTCCGTTTTGGGACAAATGCCAAAGGATATGTTGCAGCCAAGCATAGTTGGCATTGCCGACCGGCGGGACACCGTATTTCCAGCGGGCATCTTCGCGCAAGCGGTCGCCGCCCCAATCGGAAATATTAAACGGCGGATTGGCAAGGATGTAATCAAAACGTAGGTCTTTAAGTTTGTCCTTATGGAAGCTGCCGTCGTTGTTCCAGCGGATTTCCGCGTCGATGCCGCGCACGGCCAAGTTCATCTTGGCCAGCCGCCAAGTCGTGTAATTGCTTTCCTGCCCGTAAATGGCAATGTCGCCGATGCGTCCGCCGTGTTCTTCGACAAATTTTTCCGACTGCACGAACATACCGCCGGAACCACAACACGGGTCATAAACGCGGCCTTGGTAAGGCTCCAACATTTCGACCAACACGCGCACAACCGAACGGGGAGTATAGAACTCACCACCGCGCTTGCCTTCGGACCCGGCAAAGCCGCCTAGGAAATATTCATAGACGCGCCCGAGAATATCCCTCGCCTTGCTTCTCTGTTCATGCATGGCGATGCCGCTTGCCAAGTCAATCAACTCGCCCAGCATGACCTTATTCAAGGCAGGCCGGTTATAGTCTTTGGGCAGTACACCTTTTAGACTGGTGTTGTTCGCCTCAATGGCAATCATCGCATCGTCGATGAGTTTGTCGATGGTGGGTTGTTTGGCGTTGGCTTGCAGGTGTGACCAGCGGGCTTCCTTCGGAACCCAGAAAACATTCTCGGCAAGGTATTCGTCTGCATCCTCCGCAACCAGCGGGTCTTCGGCCAACAAGGCTGCGTGTTTGGCTTCAAAAGCATCGGAAATGTATTTCAGGAAGATTAAACCCAGGACCACATGCTTGTAGTCGGAGGGTTCCAAGTTGCCCCGCAATTTGTCGGCGGCAAGGAAAAGCTGCGCCTCGAAGCCAATGTTCGCGCCATTGCCGTTTTTCTTGCTGTTTTCCTTCAATTCCGCCCGTTTCCGTGCCATTCTTCGTTTCCCGATTGATTTTCTAGCCCCCAGTGTATTCGCTTGAGTCAAATGACTGCTTTGACTTGCTTTGCCAATGCGCATTTCATGGATAGTCTTGCCGCGTTGGGCGAACCACGATGTCGCTGATATGGACATGCGGCGGTTGCGCAACGATGAAGTGGATGGCATTGGCCACATCATCCCCGTGCAGCAAAGGGCCGAATTTATCGTGGAAGTTCTGCACCAGGTCATCACTGTAGCCCGCCGCTTCCTGAAACCCGCTGACCACAAGCCCAGGTTCGACCAGCGACACGCGAATGCCCTTCGGACCCAGTTCGCGGCGCAATCCTTCGGCCAGCGCGTGGACGGCGAACTTGGTTGCGCCGTAAACCGCGCTGAACGGCGAGATGTGCCTGCCCACCACCGACCCGACGATTACGATATCCGCCGCCCGTTTTGGAAAATTGAGTTGCTGTCCGTCCGCCATGTTCCGGGCGGCTTTTTGCAGCAAGTCCAAAGTGCCTGTCACATTGAGCTTGAGTATCTCTTCAAACTTGGACAAGTCGGCATCCTTTACTGACCCGCCCAGCCCCCGGCCCGCATTCGCCACCACGATGTCGGCTGGCTTCCCGAAGCGTTCGATAGCCGCAGCAAACAGTTGATCCAATATCGCGCAATCGGATGCATCACCCGGCAGACCGCAAAATGCCTGCCCCAACTCTTTTTCAAGCGTACTCAGTTTTTCAGCGTTGCGGGCGTTGCCAACTACGCCAAAGCCATTGGCAATGAATTTTCTTGCGGTCGCTTCTCCAATGCCGGAAGATGCGCCTGTCACGATGGCGATGCGCGAATAGCCGGTTGACGGGTTTGTTGTTTCATCGGTCATTATGCTTCCCCTTATTTACATACCTTCGCCAATTTTGTGAGACCCCAACTTGGCATAGAACCGCCTACTGTATTCATTATATCGGTTTAAACCTGAGTTAAATACTGGCAGCCCCCATAAGCCCCATATAGATCAATTGGCCGTCGATTGAGGGATTTTGTCCCTTTACTTACCTTATGTGCGTTGTCGAACAGACGCACAGGGGAGAATCAAGTAGGTTATAGCCACAACAATCAATGCGTCCGACGATGGGTCGGGTGCGTAAGATTGAATTCTGTGGAGACCAAATATGAAAAAAAATAGCCATTTATTCGCTGATGCGGCACTTCGCACGGTAGCAGCGACGGCGCTCCTCGCCACCCTCACGTTCGCTTCAGCCCAGGCAGTTGCGGCCAAACCTTCCGCCGAGGATCGCGTCGAGGCGCGCATCACTCAATTGCACACCCTAATCGACATAACGCCGACCCAGGAAAGCCAATGGGGTAAGGTCGCCGAGGTAATGCGCGACAATACCAAGACGCTAGACGCACTCAGCAAGATGCGCTCGGAACATACAAAAACCATGACGGCGGTCGAAGACATGAAATCCTATGGCGAGATCGCCGCGGCCCATGTGGACGGCATCAACAAATTAATCCCCGTCTTTGAGGTTCTCTACGATAGCATGTCGGATGCGCAGAAGAAGGAAGCGGATGAAGCATTCCGCTTTGGCCACCGCCACCACCACCACGGCAAAAACAGCAACCATTGATTTGCGGCAGGCGATGGCTTCACGTATTCCAAGAAAGGCAAGTAACAATGAAAACTCTAACAACACAGACTAGGTATTACAAGCCGATAATCAGCCGTCCCATGCTGGCGCTCGCCTTCGCCTCGGTGATCATTGCCATGGCAATGGTGCCGGCCCTTGCCGATAACCACGATAATCACCAAGGGAACTGGAACAATGGCAGGGGCAACGGTGGATATTACAACGGTAACGGGCATGGCCATCACGGTGAATGGCACGGCTATCAACAGCCTTATTATAATGGCCGGCCCCCGCCCCATAACGCATATGGATATCCGCCACCGCAGGTTTACTATCCCCCGGTTCCGTCGCCGGGTATTAACTTAGTCTTCCCTATTCGCATTCCCTAGCCATGCGGGGGCGCATTGCCCCTTCTGCGACTGCGTCTGAATTCTTTTTCGCGCATTTCCCTAAAAAATGCGGCTAATTTAGGCGTGGTTCAAACGAGGGTTAGACAAAAATGTCTGCCCCCGGCAAATCTTAAGTGTTAGCTTTGTGTGCGGCGACTCCTGATCCATGTGGGTCCCCATATCGAAGTGCTGCCTGTTCGCAAAAGGCCCCCACCATCGACTCCACTATTCCTTTGAAGAAGCTGCCGAACGCCACGCGCAACAGGGGATTGGAAAACTCAAAATCCAGCTTGAAGGATACCTCGGCGCCCCCATCACTTGTTGGACTAAACAACCAAGTGGCATGCAGATATTTGAAGGGGCCATCCACCAAATCCATGTCGATGCGCTTGCCATCCTCCATCACGTTGGCAGTCGTGAAATCAAGCTTGATCTTGCCTTTGGCCAAGGTAATCTTCGCCGTCAAGCGGTCTTCGCCCTGTGAACAAATTGCCACCTCGCTGCATAGGGGCAAATAGCGCGGATAGGCAGCCGCATCATTGACCAGGTCATACATTTGTTTCGGCGTGTAGGCCACACAGGCGCCCGTGTTGATTTGAGTCATTCGAATGATTCCTGTTGGGGGGGCGATGCAGTGGTTAAGGCTTTGCCGCCCTGACGGTCATTTCTTCCAAAGCTTCACTGAGGCGCTTGATTTCCTCTTCCGCCTTGACCTGCCGGGTCACATCATACTGTACGCCCAGGTAATACATGAGGTTGCCATTGCCGTCGAAAAGCGGTGTGAGCGCCAGATGATTGTAGAAAGGCTCCCCGTTTTTTTTGTAGTTACGCAAGGTCACCTCAATTGGCTGGCAACTGTCAATGGCCTTCCGTAATTGGAAGCGGCCCTCCTGCTCCCGATCTTTGCCTTGAAGGAAGCGGCAGTTATGGCCGATGATATCTTCTTGGGAATACCCGGTCATAGTTTCGAAAGACTTGTTCGCATACACAATGGGCATGTCTTCTTGGTCGGGATCGGCTAAGGTGATTCCATTCACCGAGGAATCCAATATTTTGGAAAGTATTTGCGGGATTAACCCAGGGTCTTTTTCCACCACGAAAGTCATCTGTTTTCTCCTGTTGACGATTTATTGTTGAAGTAGTTGGGCTTTTGCGGCGATATTGGCTTCAGTCAGACGCTTCAGGTTTCGCACCGTGCGCTCGGCTCCATCCTGAACCACAATGCGTATCAGCTTCTCGAAGGGGCGCATGAACATTTGGAGTTCGAGAAGTTCGAAAGTAAAATTCAACATAGCCTTTTTTCCATTGTTTAGTTCTTGTAATTCGTAAGTGCATCGATAAGGATTGGAAACGCCGGAAAAGCATAAGCGTTTGTTGGATTCGTAAATGGTCACGCGAAACTTTGATTCCGAGCGATGGCCTTGGTCCATACGGACTTGCCTGGCCAAGGTTCCCAGTTGCACGGAGCCCTCGGTAAGCGCTTCAAGCTTGATCACTTCCGGCGACCATTTGGGGTAGTTTTGAAAAAAATCCACAGCAATATACTTGAACACCTCTTCGCTGGGACAGTCGATCATGATGCTTGCCTTGCCCGCGACAGGATCTTTTGATCCTAAATTAAACATGTTGCAGCCTCCGGTTTCCAACGTGCAGGATGGTCAAATTAAATAGGTGTCGATTCCGGCCAGAAGCAATTCATGCTGCGCTTCGACCAGCTCCTTCACCGCCACGGCGGGTGCGCCACCGACTACGTTGGCCTGCAATCCTATCCAGCCAATGGCATCACGGGGACCTAGGCTGAGGACATAGCCCAAATCCTGATGCAGGTAAGGTTCCAGGAGCTTCAGCCTGCTTGAGTGGCGCAAAATATTCCGGGCACACAGCTTACCCTTGCGGACAGCGGACTGTGCCGTTTTGGAGTTCGATCCAAACGAGCGGTAGCTTGAACAATCGCCCGCAGCAAAGATATGTGACAAAAGGGTCCGTCCCACCACCACCTGGCCAAGGGGGTTGGTTCCCAAGGCCAGTGATGACTGTTTGCCCACAAAGCAAAACGTCAGGCCGGAGGTAAGTCGTGTTTGTCCGCCGGACTGCTTAGTTTCGACCCGCAGGTCTTCGCCTTCTTGCCCCTGAAAGAGGGTGTTGGGCAAAAACTCAACCCCAAGACTGGCCATGTTCGACCGGACATATTTACCCAGCCCAGGTCTGAATTGCGTCAACACATTGTCTGACGCCTCAATCAGGCGGAGGGGGTTAGGTTTTTTCCCCACAGCTAGCCAGTGGGCGATCTCGAACAGGAATTGAATGCCGGTCGGACCACCCCCCACCACGGTTATCGGAACCCGCCCGTCTTCCAATGCCGATAAACGCCCAATTACCGTATGGAAAGCCTCACCGGACAATAGGTCAAGATCGACGACCCTGTCAGAGGACGAAATCTTGTCGATTTTGTTGCCCGTCGCCAGTAGAAGATAGTCAAATGGCAATCGTTGCCCATCAATCGTCAGATGCCGGTCAATTTGCCACTGGCGCAAGGTTTCCCCATCAAAATCCACCGTCGCGCACACGTGCCTGAATCCAAAGCGCCTCGCGAGGACCTCGAAGGGTATCTTGATCCTTGTCGTTGGATCCCGGAACCGCTCGTGCAAATGGGTAATTTTAAAGTGGTCGCTGCGGGGGTCTATGAGGGTCACTTCGGCGGAAGGGCAGTGCCGAAAAAAAGTGACCAGAGCCGCCATACCTGCATAACCGCCCCCCACTATGACCACTTTGGGGGGTGTTGTAGCCGGAAAATAAAAAGGTAGGTAAGCCATGGCGTATCCTTGAATAATGTGGGTCAAACTAAAATTAGGCGCGCTTGCGGGCTGCGGCAAGCTGCGGGTTTCGCTTGAATTGGATGCGGGTGGTGAAACCGTATTTCACCAAGTCTAGCAGGCCTTGCTCGTCCACACCCTGCAAGCCTATGGCTTTGGGTTCTTGTTGCTTCAAGGTCGCGAACAGGCGGTCCCAGATGGAAAACACCGCGCCGTAATTGCTGTCATGTTCCTCCCGTAGCACGGAATGATGCAAGCGATGCAGACGGGGTACAATGAACACCATGGACAAAAGCCGTTCACCAGAAAAGCTGACATTGGTGTGGTGGAATAACACGAACAAGCTGATGACCGCCTGGTTCACCAGCACGGCCTCGGCATCCACGCCCACCACGCCGATGAAGGCCACCCTCACCAGTGCCTCCAGGATCAGCTCGCCCAAGTGGAAGCGCAGGCCGGTGGAGACATTAAATGCCTTGTCGCTGTGGTGCACCTTGTGGACGGCCCAAAGTGCGTCAACATGGTGGGTGGCGTAATGCCAGGCGTACAAGGCAAGGTCCAGCAGGAGGAAGCTGAGGAGGTATTTGGCCGGGCCGTCTTCCAAGCTGCTTAACAAGCCCTTGCCGGAAAACTGCTGGGCGATGAAATACAGCGAGGGGATGGACAGCAGCGACAGGTTGACATCGTTGAACAGGAACGTGCAGAAGTTCGTGAAATAAGAATTTTTCAAGAGCTTGAGACTTGGGCGCAGGAACGGGCTGCGCCGTTCAAGCACCAGGCATAGCCCCAGGAAAGCCAGGAAGACCAAGGCCAGCAGGTCGCCGGTGCCGGAGGTCGCTGACGGCCGCATAGCCAATTGACCCAGATGGTCGGCCACAAGAAAGATGTCCGCGTCGAGATTCAACATTGCCCTATCCTCCATTTGATGTGTTTTCGGAAAGTTACCAAGCCCAGACTCTATGCCCAGACTTTGCTTGATTAAAATTGTAGACCTAAAAAAATGTTTGTCAACTATTTGTTTAGGTCATATAATGTACAAAAGTTCAATATTTTAATGGAAGATTTCAACCATGACTGCCATCCCAGAACCAGAACTCAGCTTCGGCATCGGTGCCGTCTCCCGCTTGACCGGGATACCGCTGGACACCTTGCGCATATGGGAGCGCCGCTACCACATGGTGACGCCCATGCGCACGGAAGACAAAAAGCGCCAGTATTCACGCTCGGACCTGACCCGGCTAAGCCTGATCAAGCAGTTGGTGGACCTAGGGCACGCCATCAGTGCCGTCGCCGCTCTGAGCGAGGAAGCTTTGCGGGAGCGGCTGCAAGTCCATCAGGACAGGCCACAGCCTGTGTCGGCTGATGGCCGCCGCCTGCGCGTTTTGGTGCAAGGCAACGCCCTGCCGTTTTTGGTGGGGTATTGGAAGAACGAATGGGACGATATCGAAATCACCGGCAGCCATGTGTCCTATGCCGATTTCGAAAAAGACGCCATCGGTCTAAAGCCCGATGTGTTGGTCTTGGAAATGCCCGCACTGCAAGCCGACCGGGTTGCCCAACTTCAAGGGCTAGCCATGCAATCAGGGGCCAAACGCACGGTGGTGGTTTACAGCTTCGGCATGAGCGCCTTGCTGGAGCGCTTGCGCCAAGACGGCATCCCCACCCTGAGGTCACCGGTCACCGCCGAAGCCTTGGCCCAGGCTTGCCGCATTGACGGCCGGGCTACCCTCCCCCGGCCACTGGCCCTGCCGACAGCCGGGGAAGCCCTCCCGCCGCGCCGCTTCGATGACGCGACCCTCTCTGCCGTGACCCGGTTGCCCACCAGCATACGCTGCGAATGCCCGCAACACCTCGCCGATTTGCTATTCCGCCTCAATGCCTTTGAAGCCTATAGCGCGGACTGCGAAAACCGCAACGAGGCCGACGCTGCCTTGCACGCCCACTTGCACCGCGAGACGGCAAAAGCACGGGTGTTGCTGGAAGATGCGTTGGAGCATTTGGTGCGTTGCGAGGAAATCGACCTTGCCGCCGTCCAGGCGCTGGCTTGAGGGAAGGACGCCGTGTCTGTGCCAATCATGGAAAACACTTTGTACGGATTCTTGAAAGTAAAGGTTGGAATTAAAGAAACGATTTATAGAGGTAGATACGAGCGCAATAGGTGTAAAACGTATTGCGCCGAATGGGCAGATCATCCACATACGGCACAATACGCGAGTACGCTATTGCGCCCTACTCCAGATTTTGGACCGGGACGAGCGTCATTGTTCCGTAAATTTGCGCCCCTCCGGTAAAGGAGTACCCTCTGATGCAGGAGACAGTGACTTTGGTGCCATCTTGAGTTGAGGTGTACTTACCGAGCATCAATATATTCGCGGTTTTAAGGGCGCTCCAGTCGGAAGAGGTGTTCAGAGTCCGCCAACCAGACTCGGCCCCGTTTTCCGTGAAATAACAAACGGCCCCGCTGTTGGGCGCGTAGGAATAGCCAAAGACCTGTGCAGTGATCAAGTAAGAGCCGGCATTGACCGTCTTCTCGATGATTGCGACCTCTGCCCCTGGATCACCCGATGACCCCGGCTGGATAGTGGCGGGCTGGCTTGACGTATCAGCGTAATAGCCCGTCATTGTGTTGGTGCCTGCCAACACATTGCCGCTCAACAACACCACCGCCAACCCTCCGAATGCAACGACTGAATTTTTAATCTTGATGTTCATGATGATTCCCCATTTTAAAGAAAGTTGCGAAGCTGCCAACCTTGGCGGTTGGACACAAACCTCTTTTTTTAACTGCTTTTGACTAAAACGACATAAAAACTTAAGCGGTTTGAAAAGCAGGTTAATATAAACCGCATATATATTCTGTGAACTATTACCAAAAACTGCCTCACGCAAAGGCTCAACGTAAAAGAATTAAAAACCCATGAACCTTGTAACTTTTTTTCTAATCAGCTTTCTCGTCTGGGTATCAGTCAATGCAGAAGAAGCGGCCCCACAGCCAAGGGATTTGGCTCCGGGCTATTCCCCCCTGCCTTTCCCCGCCCCCAAGCCCGGCAGTTATCAACTACCAGAAATGGGTTCCGCCGCCGATGGCAAAGTATTGGATGTGGATGGAAAAACGAGAAAATTACATGACCTGTATGGTGACAAGCTGGTTTTGCTGAGTTTCATTTATGCCACTTGCGACGATGCCAATGGTTGTCCGCTAGCAACCTCGGTTTTGCAAAAAATCAAAGCCAAGCTGAAAACCTCGCCAGAACTGGCCGGGAAGCTTCGTTTGATAACCTTGAGCTTCAACCCCGAGCATGACACGCCGCAGGCCATGGCCCATTACGGCCAGGCTTTCCAAGATGCCGGGGTGGAATGGCTTTTTCTCACCACCGCCTCGGAGGCGGACATCCAGCCCATCCTCAAGGCTTACGGCCAGTCAGTGGAGAAGGAATTCGACGAAAAGGGCCAGCCCACGGGTAAATACTCCCATTTGCTACGGGTCTTTTTAATCGACCAGCACAAGCAAATCCGCAATACTTACACGGTATCTGTGCTGCATCCTGATACGGTGGTTGCGGATATCGAAACCTTGCTCAAGGAAACAGGCGAAACGGCTAAAAAACCCACGCAACCCAGCGATGTCACAAAAGCGAATTTGCTGCGCCCCGGTGATGACAAGTCCGGCTATGAATCCAAGCAATACCAAACCCATTCTGTGGCCTTGGCACAGCGCAAAGGCAAGCCTGCCGATTTGCTCAAACTCGCCCAAAACCCACCTTTAGGACTGCCAAAAGTGCCTACGCCCAAAGACAATCCTTTAAGTCGGGAGAAGATTGAACTGGGCCGCAAGCTATTCTTTGACCGGCGACTGTCCTTGAATAATACCTTTTCCTGCGCCATGTGCCATATACCGGAACAGGGCTACACCAGCCAGGAACAGGCGACAGCGGTGGGTGTGGAAGGCCGCACGGTGCGGCGCAATTCGCCAACGCTATACAACGTGGCCTATGCTGAGCGGCTGTTTCATGATGGACGGGAAAGTACCTTGGAGAACCAAGTGTGGGGGCCGTTTTTGGCGCACAACGAAATGGCTAACCCTTCCATCGGCTTCGTGACCGACAAGCTCAAAGCGTTATCCGATTACCGGGGCTTGTTTGAAAAAGCCTTCCATCGCGGCCCGTCCATGGAAACCGTAGGGCAAGCCATCGCCAGTTACGAGCGGACGCTAATCTCCGCCAATTCGCCTTTTGATCGTTGGCATTACGGCAAACAACCGGGAGTTTTGAGTGAGCAAGCCAAAAATGGGTTGGAGTTGTTCTCCGGGAAGGCCGGCTGCTCCCGCTGCCATGTCATCAATGATCGGCAAGCCCTGTTCACCGACAATCAATTGCACAACACTGGCTTGGGTTATCGGGAGAGCATGAAGAAACAACCGGCCAAACAGCCTGTGCAAGTCGCGCCCGGCATCAGCTTCGACATGGACGCGACCACCATTGGCACGGTGGGGGAGGAAAAACAGAACGACCTCGGTTTGTACGAAATTACTCAGAATCCGGCAGACCGATGGAAATACAAGACACCCAGCTTGCGCAATATCGCCCTCACCGCGCCTTACATGCACAACGGAGTGCTTGCGAATTTAAAGGATGTGCTGGAATTTTATAATAAGGGAGGTGAGCCGAATGAGAATCTGGACCCGCTCATCAAGCCCTTGGGTTTAAGCGAAGCAGAGATCAACGCGCTGGTGGAGCTTTTGCAAGCTTTGACCGGGGACAATATTGAAACACTTGTGCTTGATGCCTACGCCGCACCAGTGGGAAACGCTCACTGAGCCGTACTCGATACCTGTCCCTCACGTTTTGTAAATTGAAGTGTTGTCCTGGTTCCGGTCAGGGTTGCCAACCCCGACCGGAACATTCCAAGGCGGTTCCGCTGTTGCGCGTCAGTCGCCAGCCGCGTCCGCCGGCATCAAGTCGGGCACCTTGAGCGGGTTCGTATCCGGCGAGGTCGCCGTTTTCGCGGCCGCAGTTCCCGGCAGTATCTCGAAGTTCGGTGTGAAAGTGACTAGAATGCCCTTGAGCTGTTCATAGGGTTTGCGGTCGCCTTCGAATTTCGCCTTGCCTGCCTTGATCAGGTCGTCGAACGTACTCACGCCCATCATCACTTGATCGAGTTCGGTGCGGTTAAGTGTAATCGTGAGGTCCGGTTTCTTCGCCTGTACGCCCTTGATGTTGGTCAGCGTCGCGTTGCTCATTTCCACCAAATACTTTTCGCCGTTGTCGGGGGTCGCCAAGTTGATGACGAACGCCATGCCCTCTGCCTTCTTGGGGTCCACGCTAATGCCGAGGAAGTCGAGCCAGTTCTCAGTCGACATCGCCCTAACCACATCCGGCCCGGACGAGTTGACCGGCACGCCGCCCGGCAGACCCGTGCGCAGTTCATACGCCCCTTGGAGGAAGCTATTGCGCAGGCTCGGGCTTTCCTTCTGGTAGCCGATCTGCTCGAAAACATCCGCCAGCAGGTTCTTGGCCGCCTGGTTTTTGGGCTGGGCATAGACCAGCCGGTTCAGAATCTCCGATGCCTCAAGGTACTTGCCCTGGTCGTAGAGCTTCTTGCCCTTGGCCATGATCTTGACCGGGCCACCCATCATCTCAACGTACAGCGGCGCGGAATCTTCTGGCGAGAGCGGAATCAGCGTGGCCGGGTTGCCGTCCCAGTAGCCTAGGAAGCGGTTGATGACACCCCGGCTGTTGTGTTCGCTGGAGCCGTGGTAGCTGTGCGCGGGCCATTGCTTCCACAGGCTTGGCGGTAGTTGATAGACGTTATGAATCTGGTTGATGGTTACGCCCTGATTGGCGTAGTGCAAGGTCTGGTTGTTGAGGTTGGCGTAAGTGTCGCGCTGTGTGCGCATCACTTCCTGGATACGTTCGTTGCCCCAACGCGGCCAACTGTGCGACGCGAACATCACTTCGGCTTCCTGACCGAACTTGTACAACGCGTTGTTGATCTGCTTCGACCAGTTCAAGGCGTTGCGCACCGGGGCGCCGCGCAGCGTGTAGATGTTGTGAATCGTGCCGGTGATGTTCTCCGCTGCCCAGAAGGCTTTGAACTGCGGGAAGTAGGTGTTCATCTCGACCGGTGCCTCGGTGTCCGGCGTGTTCTGGAACACCATCTTCACGCCGTCAAGCGTCAGCTCCTCGAAATCCTTGGTGATGATGAGGTTCGGCGGAATCAGCCCGACATTGCCGTTCGCTACGTTCTTGCCAATCGACTGGTCCACATGGCCGAAAGGGCTGCGTGCCAGCAACACGGCGTACTGGTATTGGGTGCGCCGCGACATGGCATTGCCGGTAAACACGTTCTCGGATATCGCAGCCTCTAAAAAGCCTACTGGTGCGATCACCTTGACCTTGCCGCTACGCACGTCGGCTTCCTCAACCACCCCGCGCACACCGCCGAAGTGATCCACATGGGAGTGGGAGTAGACGACGCCCACGACCGGACGTGGCCCAAGCTTTTCGTTGATGAATGCCAGCGCCGCACGGGCGGTTTCCTTGGTGGTCAACGGATCGAAAATGATCCAGCCGGTGTCGCCCTTGATGAAGCTGATGTTAGCCAAGTCGAAACCTCGCACTTGGTAGATTTTGCCGGGCAGCACTTCATAGAGACCATAGGCCATGTTAAGGACGGCCTGCCGTTGCAGCGAGGGATGAATGCTCTCGAAATCCTTGCCTTTCAACAGGAACTCATAGCTGGCCATGTCCCAGGCGACGTGACCGGCATCAGCCATGATCTGTTTGTACGGCGGCGCGGCGATGAAGCCCTTCCCTGCCTCGTCGAAGTCCCGCTTGTCCTCGAAGGGCAGCGTTGCCTTGATGCCGTTGCGCAGGTCAATGGTGAACTTCGACGGCATCTTGCCCAGCGGGTGGAAGTGCTTGCCTTCCAGTGCGCCAGGGTCCGTTAGGACGCCGCCGCCAACCGCAGCAACGGCGGTACCGGCGGCCGCACCCAACAACGCGAAGGCAAGGGCTGGGGCGAATGTTTTTTTGATTCTCATACGAAATCCTTCAGAATGCAATATAATTGATTAGCGAAAAGATGAGGGCAGTCCCGAGGAGGGGTTGTTTAAATCGTTAATCTGGCTACCAACTTAAGGCGGGACAGTTCAAGGCCGTTCGTGGTGAGTCCTGAGCTGCGAGCCTGTCGAGCAGTCGAAGGGTCGGGCTTAACCGTCCACCCTTCGACTGCTCGACAGGCTCGCAGCTCAGGGCGAACGGTTAAGCTTTGCGCCTGTCCCGCCTTAAGCTGATAGCCGTTAATCTTAACCTAAGTTACCTATATTCATCAACCTCAACAAGGATATCACCATGAAACACTCATCAATGCGTATTGTAAATATCGTGGATAAGCGCTTGGGGTCCGGGTCGGTCATCGCCGGTTTCCAGTGGGGGTGGGGCGACGTGCAGAACGCCATGGACTTCTGGTCCGAGACTGCGGCAAACCGCTTGTCCGATTGGACTTCAGGAAAAGAAAAACCATAAGGGAGTTTGGATTAAGTTAATTCCGTTGCAAATTCATTGACATCGTCGGTGAATCGAGGCGTGTCCTGCTTGGGTGCATGGGCCCCTTCGATACACACTGTGAACATTATGCCGATAGCCCCTGTCATATTGCGTAAATTGATCTTCATCGCCATTGGGGGCATGGGTTTACAGTTTTCCGCAAGGCTGGTCGCCATGCCTGTTGACGAAACGGATTTACCCGCTCCAAGTCGTCCCGTCGGACACTCCGATAGCTTCACGCCGTCGAAACTAAAGCAGAAGACGGTCATTACACCAGTGGCACCAAAGACACCTGCCCCGGAAAAAGTGCCATCTCACTGGAACTTGGAATGGCAAGGGTGGGACGGACTGCACTACACCTTTTACGGCAGCCGTCCGAGGGGGGGGAGGGCGTTTACGGACGACGAGGAAACGCCCTCTTTCCCCTCCCTATTTACCGATCGAGTTAAACTGTCGGGAAAAATCGGGGGCCGCGTTGATCTCGATGCCGCGTTTTTTGTGAATGGCAACGGCATGGAGCCGACCGCCAACATTGTAGAACTGCGCCGCTGGCGTTTTTATACCACGGGCGATGCGATTTTCTTGGTGCCTTTTTCGTACAGCATTAACGTGATGGCGGTTGACAACTATCATTTCGTCTTGGATGATGTCTTCTTGGAATTCAGGCGCATTCCCTATGTCGGCAACCTCAGGGTCGGTTCATTCATACCGGCCATGAGCCTTGAAGCCTCTGGAAGTAGCCGGGATGCCACCTTCATGGAATGGGCGACACCCATTCAGGGGCTGGCCCCCAGGATCAGTAGTGGTTGGCAGTTCCGTCGACCCATTTTCAATGAACGTGCCACTTGGTCATTGGGGCAATTCGCCCAGAGCCTCGGCACCGATGTCGGTGATGCCACTCCAGACTTCACTCGGATCATCGGTCGTTTGACCTGGCTGCCGATATACACGGCTGCGCCAGAAAACTCAGGTGCAACGAACCTGCTCCACTTGGGGTTGGATTTGAACTACCTGCATTCGGGAAACGCCTCGATCCGCTACCGCAGCCGTCCTGAAAGCCATGCCGCGCCGTTTCTGGCGGACACGGGTGACATTCATGCGCAGAACATGGAGAGTTTCGGCGTTGAAGCGGCCTGGGTGGATGGCCCGTGGTCCGCGCAGGGGGAGCTTCTCGGAAATTTCGTAACAGGTGAAACGGATCACAGTTTTTATGGCTATTATCTGTACGGCAGTTATTTTTGGACGGGGGAAAGCCGTTTCTACGACACCAGCAGGGGGGTATTCGGGCGACTCCAACCGAAACGGAGTTTTTCTTTCGCGGAAGAAGGCATGGGCGCATTGGAAACTGCTGTGAGGTTTTCCTACCTTAACATGGACAGCAAGCCGATCAATGGAGGGGTGTTGCAGTCGGTGACCGTCGGCGTGAACTGGTATTTACATTCCAATTCAAAAATCCGCTTCAATTATGTATTTGCCCATGCCAGCGGCGGGCCTCAACCAGGGGATTTGAATATTTTTCAAACCCGCTTCGAGTTTGATTTTTGACCGTTATGTCATGGGTCGATCTGAAACTCTTGAATGGGGCATAGGAAGCGAATACACTTATCGCTAGCAAATTATCCCGATTGCCCGATAATGCCCCGTGAAACCATTGTAATCCACATTGATCCAAGGTTTTTATTAGCAATCATATTGAATCCCACGTAAGCGTTCACTCCCCCTGGGAGCGTGGGCATCTCGTCCGCTGAGGGCGGCCAAGATGGTCGCGCTCCCAGGAAAAGGCAGGGGGGCGTGAACGCTTACAATCCCACCAACACCGGCGTCTCTGGGCGCTGTTTAACTTAAGGAAACATGTAATGAGCAATTTCTGGGATATTATCTATTTGATCGCCTCGTCCTTCTTGTTTGTGGCGTATCTCATCGTCCTGTTTCAAGTAGTCATCGACCTCTTTCGAGATGCCGATCTTGGCGGGGGCAGCAAAGTCCTCTGGCTCGTTGGTCTCTTCTTCGTACCGTTCTTGACAGCACTTGCCTATGTCCTTTTCCGCGGGAGAGGCATGGCTGAACGGCAGCGGGCATCAATTCAGCGTACCAAGTCCGACACCGATGCCTACATCAGGCATGTGGCGGGAAAATCTCCTGCGGAGCAGATTGCCGATGCCAAGGCGCTGTTAGACGCAGGCACGATCAACCAAGAAGAATTCGCCAAACTCAAAGCCAAAGCGCTTTCATAACCCTTAAGGTATTCATGTCACCAAAAGAGGTATTGTTCAGATGAATAAGGCAGTAGGCGTAAAGACGGGGGGCGATGCTGTCGTTTGGTACGCGTTGGCTGCGGATGCGGTGGTGAAGCGCTTGGAGACCAGTCCCAAAGATGGCCTGGGGACCGAAGCTGCCACGCGGCGCTTGCAGGAGTTCGGCCCTAATCGCCTACCGGAAGGGAAGAAGCAAAGCCAATTGATGCGGTTCCTGCTCCAGTTCAACAACATACTGGTCTATGTTTTGCTGGGTGCCGGCTTCGTCAAGATGATGGTCGGTCTGTGGCTGGATGCCGGGATCATCCTGGGAGTCGTCGTCATCAACGCGCTGCTCGGGTTCCTTCAGGAAGGCAAGGCCGAGAAAGCCCTCGACTCGATCCGCAACATGCTCTCCGCCGAGGCCAGAACCGTGCGTGGCGGCATCACCCGCGTGATCCCTGCTGAAGAGTTAGTGCCCGGCGACATCGTGCTGCTTGAGTCGGGTGACAAGATTCCTGCCGACCTTAGGCTCATCGAGGTCAAGAACCTGCGGACCGAGGAAGCGCCGCTGACGGGCGAGTCGGTGCCAATCGACAAGACCACCGCCGCCGTGAGCGGAAAAGCCACGATAGGGGATCGGGAATGCATGGCATTCTCCGGCACACTCGTCTCGTCCGGGCGCGGTACCGGGGTCGTGGTTGCAACCGGCGCGAATACCGAATTGGGTCGCATCAACCAGATGATGGCCTCGGTCAGCCCCCTTGAAACGCCGTTGTTGCGTCAGATTAAGAAATTTGGCTATACCCTTACCGCCGTGATCGGGGTTACCTGCGTTCTGCTGTTTGCCTACGGCAGATGGTTGCGGGGCATGGAATTCATAGACATCTTCCAAGCCGTCATCAGCATCGCGGTATCCGTCATCCCGGAAGGTTTGCCTGCGCTCATCACCGTTACACTGGCAATCGGCGTGCAGCGCATGGCCTCGCGCAACGCCATCATCCGGCGGCTCCCGGCGGTGGAAACCCTAGGCTCGGTGTCAAGAATCTGCTCCGACAAGACCGGCACTCTGACGCTCATGGAAATGATGGTGATGTCGGCGGTCACCGCGCAATCGGATTACACAGTGACGGGCAATGGCTACGCACCCAAGGGCGAAGTCCTGCAGGACGGCAAGCCCGTAAAGCCAGGCGAAGACCCGGTGCTCAAGCTCATGGGCCGCGTTTCAATGCTCTGCAACGATGCCGAAATACTTGAGGAGGAAGGCACTTGGAAGGTGCAGGGCGACCCTACCGAAGGGGCGCTTTATCCTTATGGGAACAAGCTCGGCCTCGAACGCAAGGCCGAGCAAGATGCCTATCCCCGAATCGACTCGATCCCCTTCGAGTCGGAACATAAGTTCATGGCCACGTTGCACCAGGATGCGAGCGGCAAGCAGGTGATCTTCGTCAAAGGCGCGCCGGAGGTCATCCTCGAACATTGCGACCGGCAGGCGATTGACGGAGAAGCAGCGGAGCCGCTGGACCGCAACTATTTTCTGCAAGCCGCAGACAAGCTCGCGTCACAGGGCGAACGCGTTCTGGGAATGGCCTGGCTTGAAGTCCCGGATGTCAGCGCAGGTACGCTCCGCCCTGAAGACTTGCCGAAAAACCTCATTCTCATCGGCCTGATCGGGCTGCTTGACCCTCCACGCAAAGAGGCAATCGAAGCCGTCAAAGAGTGTCATGCAGGCGGCATCCGGGTGACGATGATTACCGGCGATCACCGCATCACCGCAGCGGCAATCGCCAAGATGCTGGGCATCGGCGACGGAAAGACGGCGATCACGGGTGCCGAGATCGAGGAAATGGACACTGCCAGCTTGCAGGAACGTGTCCGCGATGTTGATGTCTTTGCCCGTGCCAGCCCCGAACACAAACTGCGGCTGGTGAAGGCAATCCAGGCGAACGGGCAAATTGTGGCGATGACGGGCGACGGGGTTAACGATGCGCCCTCGCTGAAGAAAGCCGACATCGGGGTTGCCATGGGGATCAAGGGCACCGAAGTCACCAAGGAAGCGGCGGAGATGGTGCTCGCCGACGACAACTTCGCCTCGATCACGGCGGCCGTCAAGGAAGGGCGCACGGTCTACAACAATATTGAAAAGGCGATGCTGTTCATGTTGCCGACCAACGCCGCCCAGGCGCTCGTCATCCTGACGGCCATCGTGGTCGGTTTTGTTGCGCCGATCACAGCGCCGCAGATTCTCTGGGTCAACATGGTGACCTCGGTTGCGCTCGGGCTGGTAATATCGTTCGAACCGCACGAACTGGATGTCATGCAGCGAGCGCCACGCGCAACCGAGCGTGGCATCTTGGATGGCTTCGGCGTATGGCGCGTCATCTTCGTCGGCCTGGGGCTGCTCGCGCTGACGCTGTGGGCCTTTTTCTGGATGAAGTCGATCAACGCTCCCGACCCGCTGGCCCGCGCCGCAGCGGTGAATGCACTGGTCATCGGACAAATATTCTATTTGCTCAACAGTCGCTTCAAGCTCGACTCGTCGCTGTCGCTCAAGGCACACGCAGGCAACAAGTACCTGCCCTTAGGCATCGGCGTAGTGGTGCTTTTGCAACTGCTGTTCACCTATGCGCCCCCGCTCCAGGCACTGTTCGACACGGCCGCCATACCGTTGCGGATCTGGCCATGGCTCTTCCTCGCCGGCTTCGTGTTTTTCCTCGTTATCGAGATGGAAAAGTTGATTATTCGCTCGCTGCGGCGATCGCGTGGCGCGACAGCGACAGTTTGATGCAACCCAAGCAAGGGACGCGGACGTGAAGATTTCCCCCTGCGGCTATGGTATGCTATCAACATTGCCTAAATGTGCCATGACAGCGCCAACCCATAGCCTATGTCCGCCAAATTCAAAGCCAAAGCGCTTTCATAACCCTTAAGGAATTCATATGACCACCAAAACCCTTGCGGAGGCCGATGCGCGTCGCGATGTTGTCCCTATCGATCTAGCCCTGCAAGGCGGTGGTGCTCACGGCGCATTCACATGGGGTGTGCTCGACTACCTGCTTGAAGTGCCTTGGCTGCGTTTCGACGCTATTTCCGGCACCTCGGCCGGTGCCATGAATGCAGCCGTGATGGCCGACGGTTATGCGGAAGGTGGATCGGATGGCGCACGGGCGGCACTCGAAAGGTTCTGGAAGCGCGTTGCGGATGCCGCACTGCTCAGCCCCTTGCGGCGAGGCCCATTCGAAATCCTGACTGGCCTGTGGACCCTCGATTACTCGCCCCTATTCCTAACCCTCGACATCAGCGCCAGAGTGTTCTCGCCCTATGACCTGAATCCCGGCGGTTTGAATCCATTGACTAAGATTCTGCTCGAGAGCATCAACTTTACCAGGCTCGCCACTGCGCCGATACGCCTGTTCGTGACAGCCACCAACGTGCGCACGGGGCGCGGTCGAATCTTCCGCAACGCCGACCTCACCCCTGACGCCTTGTTGGCATCGGCCTGTTTGCCCACGATGTTCCAAGCCGTGGAAATTGACGGTGAGGCGTACTGGGATGGTGGCTTTTCGGGCAACCCGACGATCACGCCACTAGTGCGGGAGTCCGCCGCGCACGACACCCTCTTAGTGCAGATCAACCCGGTCAATCGTCCTGGGACGCCGCGCACGGCGCGCGATATCCACAACCGGCTCAACGAAATCGCCTTCAACTCACCCCTGCTGAAGGAGTTGCGCATGATTGCCCTGTTACAGCAAGTGGCCGACCCTGGCCATTCTGAGGGGGCGCTCTGGGCGGGTATGCGCATCCATCGAATCGAAAGTGAAGCAATGACCGAGTTGAACGCCTCGTCTAAACTTCTGGCAGAGTGGGGGTTTTTCTGTAAGCTCCGCGACGAGGGACGCCGCACGGCCGCAGCGTTTATGGAAGCCCACGGGGCGAATCTGGGTGTGCGATCAACGTTCGACCTTGACTCACTATTACTGGAGGATGTGTAACTCATGGGGTTATTCGGCATTTTGCTTGGCCTCGGGCTTCTCGTTTGGCTGTCATTTCGTGGCTGGAGTGTGCTTGTACTCGCGCCGGCGGCGGCACTAGTCGCCGCGTTCGCGTCGGGGGAACCGCTACTGGCGCACTGGACGCAAACCTTCATGAATTCGGCGGGTGCGTTTCTCGCCCAATTCTTCCCGCTGTTCCTCCTTGGCGCGGTGTTCGGAAAACTCATGGACGACAGCGGCTCGGTCTCGACCATCGCCCGCTTCATGACCGAAAAGCTAGGGGCCCGCCGCGCCTTGCTGGCGGTCGTGCTGGCCGGCGCATTGGTCACTTATGGGGGCGTGAGTTTGTTCGTCGCCTTCTTCGTCATCGTTCCCATGGCGCAGGCTTTGTTTCGCGCGGCCAATATCCCGAATCGCCTGATGCCGGGCGCCATCGCCCTCGGCACCTCGACCTTCACCATGTCCGCATTGCCGGGCACCCCCGCAATCCAGAACGCGATCCCCATGCCATTCTTCGGCACCACCCCCTTTGCCGCACCCGGATTAGGCATCATCGCGGCTGTCATCATGCTGAGCTTCGGCCTGTGGTGGCTGGGGCGCGCCGAGGCAGCAGCCCACCGCGCAGGGGAGGGCTATGGCGACACCCTCGTTGCCCCGGATGCTGCCGCCGACGATCTGCTCGTGCGTGAACGGGCGACGACCGCCAGTTCGTTCGACCCGGTCGAAATGCATCACGGCCTCCGTTGCGAACAGGATTCCAGCATCCTAGTGGCCATACTCCCCCTACTTGTGGTGATCCTCGTCAATCTCGCCATGTCCACGCTGATATTGCCGCGTCTGGACACGAGCTTTCTGGCTGAAGCGCAATGGGGCGGGAAGCCGCTGTCGGCGGTCAGCGGTATCTGGTCGGTCATCGTGGCACTGACATCGGCCATCGCCCTCCTGATCGCGCTCAATCACCGGCGGTTGACGGCGTTGCGCGACACGGTCGATGCCGGCGCCAACGCCTCGGTTCTGCCGGTTTTGAGCGTGGCGAGCCTCGTGGGCTTTGGGTCCGTCGTGGCCGCCATGCCGGCGTTCGAGGCTGTGCGCGACTGGGTGCTGTCAATTGAGGGGGGGCTGTTAGTCTCGCTGGCCGTGGCAACCAACATTCTCGCTGCACTGACCGGCTCGGCATCGGGCGGCATGTCCATTGCCCTGGATGCCCTTGGCGCCACCTACTTGCAACAAGCTGTGGAGTTGGGAATCGATCCCGCACTGCTGCATCGCGTTGCGGTGATCGCTGCCGGCACCCTCGACAGCCTGCCGCACAACGGCGCTGTTGTCACGTTGCTGGCTGTTTGTGGCTCCACGCACCGGAAAAGTTATCTTGACATTGTGATGGTCGCCATCGTCGGCGCGGTGATTGCTTTGGTGGCAGTGATTGTCCTTGGCTCGCTATTCGGTTCGTTCTAAGTTTGTTTAACCAACGAAGGGGGATTTATGCAAAAGCGATCCAAAATGTTGTTAGCAGTGGCTGCGCTATCTCTCTGCGGTGCGGCTCAGGCCGATTTTACCGTTCAAATGAACATTGTTGACGAGAACGGCATCGGGAAATTGGTTGGGCAAGTCGTTATCGGCGAAACACCTTATGGCGTTGTATTCAGTCCATCGCTGGCAGGGCTTCCGCAAGGCTTACATGGTTTTCATGTACATGAAAACCCAGATTGCGGGCCTAAGGAAAAAGACGGGAAGAAGATACCGGCATTAGCAGCGGGAGGGCATTACGACCCGGCTGCAAGCAAGCGCCACGGACTGCCCTGGGGTGACGGGCATCTCGGCGATTTGCCCGCGCTATTCGTGGATGCCATGGGGAATGCAAACAATCCAGTATTGGCACCCAGGCTTAAAATTGCCGATGTAAAAGCTCGCTCTTTGATGATTCATGCCGGAGGTGACAACCATTCAGATTCTCCATATCCCCTCGGTGGAGGCGGTGCGCGCATGGTTTGTGGCGTTATTCAGTAGTTCACTAGCCCAATCGCTCCAACGGACGCGCCATGCGCCCCGTTGGGCTTCACCGTATTCAGGCAGACATTTATTTTAGGCATTAATGGCATACTACTTCCACTATCCCAATGATGCATTCCCTGTCCGGGCATTGACAGCAACATGCTACAAACTAAGCCGTTGCCTAGATTCAACGCCAGTCAATCAACATCCTCCCCAAGAAGACTGCTAGCGCCAAGAGCATCAAGGTAGCCACTGGCCACCGACGCAGCAAACCTTCCGCCCGTTCCAGTCCGTATCCCCAAGTGATGACTTTTCGCATGGCGCGTTCGCCCACGGTCATGAGGTCGCCTTCCGGCATTTGTGGCAGATGCCTCCCCCAGCGCCAAAGCACTAACATCGGCACGATGCCAATCAAAATGGGCCATGATGCCGCCCAGAGAATCTCGGGCTGGAACGCATAGGACCCGATGCCGATTCCAGTAAGCGGATACGACTTCCAAGGAACCGCGATGGCGGCAACAAACATCAGCAACCAAGGTAATGCGAAGCCAACGGGCGCGGACGTTGACGGAATCGATGCCGTGCTTGCCGCCAGCCGGCTGAGGAAATGGAACATCAGCATCGTGGTTCCTATCGCGGACAGATCCGCCAACAGACCCGCAAGGCCGTCCCCCAGTACTGGCTTCACCGCCAGCTTCGCCAGCGCACCGCCAGTCAAAGGCAAGCCTCCGATCCCCAGCGCCAAGACCGCCGCCGGCAGCAGCACCAGCCAGAGCCGATGCCTGCCCGTTGTGGCGACCACGCCCACGGCAAGGAACAGAGCACCCTTGGCCAACAAGTGATGCGCCGCGTAAAAAGATGCCGCCAGTGCGGCATCGGCATTGCCCACTGCAAGACCCATGCCGATCACGGCGACGAGGAAACCCATCTGGCTCACGCTCGAATACGCGAGCACGACCTTTGGCTCCGATTGCGTGACCCCAATGGCCACACCATAGAAGGCACCAAAGAACCCGATTGCCGCCAGCGGCAGGCCAAAGTCGGGCAGTGCGGCATCGAACGGCAGGAAGCGGATCAGCGCGAGCGCACTCGCCTTGACGACGGCGCCGCTCATTACGGCGGAGGCCGGTATGGGCGCTGCGTCGTAGGCGAGTGGCATCCAGAAATGCAGCGGCACAAGCCCCGCTTTGATGCCGAGGCCGACGACGAGAAGCCCAAGCGTGAGATCTCGCCACGGCGATGTGGAAATTGCGGCGGCGGCATCGCGAATTAATAGGCTTCCATGCGGCATCACCAATGCCAGCATCACCAGGCCGGCGAGCAGGAACGCTTCGGCGAGCAGCGCGACCCCTAGGTAAACAGCGCTGGCGCGAAGCGCCTTCAACGTACCGCCCTGCAAGACCAGCCCGCTTGCGCCGACAGACAGCACCGCGAGCAGGAAGTAGAAGCCCACAATATCGGCAGCGAGGAACACGCCAACGCAACCGGTTAGCGTCATCAGCCAGCACACGACAAGGCCGCCTGCATTGTCCGTGTTGCGTAGCCACGTCGTAGCGTAGGCACCCGCTGCAATCCAAAGGATCGCGGCGACGGTGAGAAGTATCGCGCCTGGCTTGTCCATGGCGAAGGAAAACTCGAACTGCGCATTACCGAACATGAGCGGAGTGCCGTCGGCAAGCAAGGCGGCAGCGAGCGCGGGAATTGGTGCAAACCCAAGTAGCGTAGGCATGCGCTTGCGAATGGCCGGGGAGAGGCAGGCCAGCAGCATCGCGAGGGGTGCGCCAACGGCTGTGGCAATCAACAAGTCGGAAGCCTTCATGGCAATACGGTATTTCGCGAAACCGTTCTCCCGATCTGTGTCACGTCCACTGGACACAATACCGCCGCGCCAAGCAGGAACGAACACAGGGCCAGCGCCAGCACAGCGGCCTGCTGGTAGCGCGGAACCGTCGTTTTCGGGTTCCACCCAACGTGTGCTGGAGCCAGAGTGCGAACAACGACGATGAACACGTATACACTGGTGAGCAAGCCCCCCACGAGCATCACTAGCGCCCACCACCATTGGGCGGTCGTGATGGCCACCGATATCAGTAGCCACTTGGCGAGGAATCCACCCGAGGGTGGCAACCCAATCAGCGACGCGCCTGCCAGGGCGAAGGCGAGGACGGTCATCGGCAGGGCACTTGCCACACCGCGCAGGTCGGCGACGCGATCATGTCCTAGCGTCGTGTAGACGAGTCCCGCCGCCATAAACATCGCCGCCTTCGCCGTGGCGTGCGAGATCGCCTGTAGCATCCCGCCGTTCACAGCCATCGCGCTATCAAGGCCGGCAGTGGCAAGTCCGGTGGCAAGCGGGAACATCAGGAACAGGTAGCCGATCTGCGCGACCGTCGAGTAGGCGATCAGAAGCTTGAGCCGCGTCTGCCTAAGTGCGACGACGTTGCCGACCAGAATGGCCGCAGCGCCAAGCGCTGCCAGCGTCTGCGCCGCAGGCAATGTCACCACGTCCGCAAATACATCGAACCAGAGCCGCATGGCAAGAAACCACGAACCTTTGATCACTAGGCCCGATAACACCGCACTCGCTGCGGCCGGCGCACCCGCGTGAGCCGGCGGCAACCACAGGTGCAGAGGGAAAAGCGCGGTTTTGGCGAGCAGTCCCGCTATCATCAGTGCCAACGCGGCCCACGCCGCAGGCTCGGGGCGAACCCTTGCGGCGAGCAGCGGAATGTCCAGTGTGCCATACGCTCCATACAGCAACACAGCCCCCAGCAGATAAAGCACCGAGCCGAGCAGGGCGTACAACAGATACCGGAGCGCCGAACGCACTGTTTCCGTGCGGCCGTCGAGGCTGACCAGCGGCACGGCAGCGAAAGTCAGGAGTTCCAGTGCGACATACAAGGTAAAGAGGTCACCGCTTACGAACACGAGGTTTAGCGAACCCCACACGGCAAGCAGCAGCAGCCAGAATATGAGTGGCGCGCGCGCCTCTTTAACGCCTGATGGCGTACCGAAATCGGCTCGTGCATAAACACCGATGCCGCAGATCACCACCGCCACCGTCAGCAGCATGACCACGGACAGACCGTCCGCACGTAATGCGACACCGAGCGGTGGCATCCAGCCGCCAAGGATATAGACTACGGCTTTGCCCGATTGTGCCAAGGCGTTAGCGATTGCAATCGCGATGGCGAGCCCTGCCGCGAGGGTCGCAAGCGCCACTCTCTGGGCGTTGCCTCCGCCAAACACGAAGCCGATCAACATCCCTGCAAACGGAACCAGAATCGCCAACACGAGCAGTAGTCCGCCAAGGGTCGTTAAGTTTTGGGCCGAAAGCGAAGGTGACATCTTATGCGTCTGGTGGATCAGCCGTCGTCTTAGTCGGCGGTGCCTCGGAGGCTAGCGTGACCAAGCCCCCCTCATCGAACAAACGCAGCAACAGTGCGACGGCGAGGGCGGTCGCGGAGAAGGCGACGACGATGCCGGTGATCAGCAGCGCTTGGGGCACAGGGTCGCCCCCCATTCCCACTGCCGCGCCCCGGCGGGCGATGGCGCCGAAGAGCAGGAATACCCCGCTGCCGATTATGTTGAACCCAATGATCTTACGCAATGGTTGCGGGTTCACGATCAGACCGTACAGTCCAAAGCCCACCAAGGCCGCAGCGCAAAGTCCAAATAGCGTCGGCCCGTTCATTGCGGTGGCATCCGTTGCGGCGCGCCGGCTACCAGCAAGGCAAGCGCCAGCACGAGGGTGGGCATCAGTGCTATCTCGATGGCGAGGATCAAGGGCTTGGCATATCCATTCGGATAGGCGAAGACCGCTTCTGCAGTCACTAAGCCCGCAAAGCCGATTACAATGAACACCAACGGTCCAGCCACTAGCAGGACACGCAACCAAGTCTGGCTAACCGGCGGCAAGTGGGCGAGACCCGCCCCGATGACTAGCAGCCACATAGCCGCCAATATCGTGGCACCTTGGAACTTGCCGCCGGGAAAGTCCGCTCCGATCCAGAAGATGTAAATGCCCACGATGATCCCGACCGGTGCCATGACCCGTGCGAAATAGGCGAGGATGCCGTCGGGATCGGCATGGGACCGCAGTTGCGGATAACCGCCCCAAGCGCGGTCGTGCGCAAGCGACCACACGCCGACCAGCGCGAGCAACACCACGATTGCCTCAAGCAGCGTGTCCATCGCGCGATACGCGAGCAACACCGCAGTGACTGGATTGCCGACCCCGGTTGAGCCAAGCTGGGCGGCGGCGGCGGGCGCGAGCGTTGGCGCGGGATCGGGCAGGTTCAAGACGCAGATGGCGAGGGCTGCCGTGACGGCGGCGGATAGGACCGCAGCCAGCGTCCGCGTGAGGACGCTAGGGCGTTCGGTGCGCGACGCGGACTCCGTACTCCGCAGACGGGCCGCGGCGCCGATCAGCAGTGCGCCGGTTAGCCCGCCCCCCATCGCCGCCTCGGTCAGCGCCACATCCGGCGCGGCGAGCCGCACCCATACCAGCGTCAGCAACAGTCCATAGGTCACAAAGCCGATCACCGAGGCGAAGGTGTCGCGAACAGCGATGGTCCAAGCGGCCATCGCCAAGATCAGCAGGGTCAGGCCGATATCGACCGCCAAGGCCAGGGTCATGTGGGTGGCCCCCTGTGCAATGCTGTTGAATTAAGGGGTAGGTCGGCATCCCTATGCCGACTGGGTACACGGTTTGTCTCGGCGGCAAAGGGTTGCCGCCCTACGATTTGGTACGTGGGTGTGCTTAATTCAACAGTATTGCCGTTCGGGGGAAGGAGTGTGTCAACAGTATTGGACCCGCCGCGCCGCGCTGCACACGCCATCAGTTGGCCAACCGTCGCCCCGGCCAACAGCGCAAACAGCCAAATCGTGACCAGCTTAATCGTGTCCAGTGGCCAATCAGTCTGCGGCAACAGACCCAGCACGACCAAGCCGAGACCTAGGTTATCCGCCTTGGTCAGTGCGTGTAGGCGGGTGAGCGGATCGGGGAAGCGCAGCAGTCCGACTGTGCCGGCGAGGAAGAAGAAGGCACCGGCCATGACTGCAACGATGGTGAAGATGTCCAAGGCAATCTTCATTCTCCACGGGTCTCCTTAGAGTCATCGCCGTCCGGTCGTGAGATGCCCTGCACGAAAGCGACTGAGGCAAAGGCAGCGAGTAGCGCCAAGGTCAGCGCTACATCGATCACCGCCTTGGCCTCGGTGGCAACGCCTAGTAGCAGCAACGCCGCGATGCCGCCGGAGCCGAGCAATTGTGCCGCCATCATTCGATCCACATCCTCTGGTCCGCGCAGGATGCGGATCAACCCTAGGGCCACCATCACCAGCACAAAAGCGGACGCAGTAAGCAGGAAGTCAGGCATCGTCATCGGTTTCACCTATTCCCTGGAGTAACAATCCCTCGTCAATGCTAAGTTGCGCCGCCACCGACTCATCGACATTGAGGCAGTGATAGATGAGCGCACCGTTGGCATCGGTGCCAGCCGTCAATGTGCCCGGCATTGAACTTGTCATCGCGCCGAATATATTTCGGGGCATGCCAGTGGGGAGGCATACCGGATAGACCACGAACCCTGTCCGTAACGGTAGCCGCGGATTCAGTGCCAGTCGGGCGACATTCACTCCTCCCATGATGGATTCCTGCCCAAAGCGCAACGCGAGCCTAGCCAATGCAGCGTACCGGAACCGTCCACTGCCAGGCGGCAACAGGCGCAGGCTAGTCCAAGTTGCTGCCACGGCTGCGGCCAGTCCAGTCGGAAGATCGGCCAGGTCGGTGCCGGCGAGTAACAGCCAGAAGCCGAGATAGATCGCCCCTCGGGTCATCGCGGCCCGAACGGGAATGTTACCCACTCTATTTTGCTCCAGCGGAAGTTGAATTTTTCATTTTTTGGGTATAGCCGAATACTAGAAATGTCGGAGAAAGAACGGAATGAGCATGGCGTTGGCAAGGTCGATAAAAAAGGCGGAAACCAGAGGTACGATGATGAATGCTCGGTGCGATGCCCCGAAACGCTGAGTGACCGCAGCCATATTAGCCATGGCGGTTGGGGTCGAGCCTAGGGATACGCCGCCAAATCCAGCCGCCACCACTGCCGCATCATAGTTTCGGCCTAGCAGCGGGAACAAGACAAACAAAGCAACGAACACAGCGAGGGCAAACTGGGCAGTCAGGATGGCAAGGATCGGGCCAGCCAAATCGATTAGCGTCCAGAGTTGCATGCTCATCAGGGACATGGCAAGGAAACTACCGAGTGCAATGTCCGCAATCAGCGCCATTGCCGGTGTGCGGGTCGGCCAATGGGTGCCGGTAAGGGTTGGAAGCTGTTTGGGTACTAGGTTGGTGATCAGGATGCCGGAAAACAAACAGGTGACAAACAGCGGTAAGCGCAGCCCCAAGTCCTCGATGATCCCATTCAACAGGTAGCCGACAATAATGCAGATGTGAATAGCCAACAAAGCATCCAGAAAATCCAAGTGGTTGATGCCGGCTTTCTTTTGCACCTCGGTGAAGCCAATGTCGCGCACTTCCACATCCGCCTCGGGTGGGGGCGCAAGCTGGTAACGGTTGATTAGCAACTTCGCGATTGGCCCCCCCATCAGGCTGGCGAGGATAAGTCCCAAGGTCGCGCAAGCGATACCGATCTCCTGTGCGTTGGCGATGCCTTGACTGTTAATGAAATACGGAGCCCAAGCGATGGTGGTGCCATGTCCACCAATCAGGGAAACGCTACCCCCAAGGATGCCAACCGAGGCCGGCAGCTTGAAGAGCGAAGCCACGCCGATTCCGGTCAAATTCTGGGCGAACATGAAAGCGATGGTAATGCTCAAGAGGATCAGCAGCGGCCGCCCTCCCGCCAACAGATCGCGGGCACTTGCGTTGATGCCAATAGTCGTGAAGAAATACACCAGAAGCACATCCCGCGCCTGAAGCTCAAACTGAACAGCGATGCCTGATGCTGCGTACAGCAGGCTAAGCAGGACGGAAAACAGCAGCCCGCCGGTGACAGGTTCCGGGATGCTAAATTCGCGCAGAAAGCCGACCTGCTCATTGAGTCGCTTGCCGACAAACAATACGATGATGCCGATGGTGACAGCAAGAAATGATTGGATGTGGAGTGTACCGTCTTGCAGGTCCATGAAAGCCCTTGTTGAAAGTTCTCGTGCGATGCACCCGCAGTAGCATCAGTTGATAAAATAAAAAAGGATTGAATTCAACAGGCATTCACACCCATTGCGGCAATATATCTTAGGAGCGCGATGAAAAATTGTCAACCCTCCAAGTGGGATTGCAGGCTTAGGTCCACTGCCATTAAGTTAAGCGTTTAATCGGAACGCCAAGCCCCAGCTTGGCATCAGGGTGTACCGCGCCAAGCTGGGGCTTGGCGTTCCGTCAAAGGCTGATTTCACGCTTAATGCATCTTAACTTAATGGCAGTGAGGCTTAGGTTGGGCAAGAGTCCTATCGTTACCCGGCATTTCCGTATAACATAATAGCTCAACGGGTCAAGCATAACCGATCCATTCGGTTGAATTCTGGCATTAGCCATCAAGGATGCCCACCCATGTTCCATGCCATTTCATCTTTTCAAAAAAAACAGCTAGGGCCATGTCCATATTCATCGAAGTCGAGCACCTCACTACTTACCGTTATGCGAAACCGGTCAAATTCTGTCCGCACAAGGTCATGTTCCGGCCGCGTGCCGCCCACGACATCCGTGTGCTGCGGGCGGGCCTTGAGGTCTCGCCCCTCTCGCGGCAACACTGGGTGCATGATGTCTTCTCCAATTCCGTGGCGGTCGTCGAGTTGCTGGAGCCTGCGGAAAAATTGCGCTTTGACGCACGATTCATAATCGAACACTTCGGCGAGCACAACTTGGAGCTTCCGGTAGACCCGGAAGCGCGGGACTACCCGTTCGAGTACAGCGCCGACGACCGGATCGACCTTGCCTCCTTCCTGCCGTTGCAGTACCCGGACGATAAGAGCGTTGTGAGTGACTGGGTGAAGCAGTTTCTCCCCGCCCGCGGCGTCATCCACACCCGCGACATGTTGCGCAACATCACCGACGGGATACGCAGCGAATTCACTTACGCCTCCCGCGAGGCGATGGGAACCCAGCGGCCAGCCGAAACCCTGTCCCTCGCCAGCGGCACATGCC
>QJPH01000331.1 GCA_003242955.1 Candidatus Methylumidiphilus alinenensis | reverse complement strand
TTGATGCCCCGTCATTCCGGCAGGGATTGCCGGAATCCAGAAGCCATGGAGGGCAACTCGTCGCTGAGCAAGTGTTTGATTCTGGTGGTTTCCAACCCGCAGTTTCACATCCCTGTGGACTGGATTCCGGCATCCCTGCCAAAATGACGGGCTTCTGTCTGATTTTGTATAACGATGATAGATGGAGCTAGGGAACCAGCGCAATTAGAACTTTTTAGTTTTACTTGGAGCCTCGCCATTCGAACTTATGGGAAAACTGCTACATGAAAATCACCAAACTTGATATTGAGGGATTTCGCTCACTCCGAAAAGTCAGTTGGCAACCGGGTGATTTGAATGTAGTGATTGGCCCGAATGGATCGGGCAAATCCAATCTGCTGCGTTTTTTGGAACTAATCGCCGTATCTGCCCAAGGCAAGCTGGAGAAATATATTCAGCTTTTGGGTGGGATGGAGGCTATAGTTTGGGACGGCGCTGCATCTTCAATTAAATTCGACATAGATTTCAGACCTACAAGCGGATCGGACAACGCGCATTACGAGCTTGAACTTGAACGGATAAGATTTGAAAATTATTATCAAATCAGCAAAGAACTTTTAACAGAATTATGTAAAAATAAAAATACTCATGAAGATCAGATGAGCACTTTTTTGTTGAGAAATAAGCAAGAGACTTTATTCTTCAATGGAGAAAACGAATTACCTGTCCCCGTACTTAAAAAATTTGCACTATCAAAAGAGAGTATGCTTTCCTTCTCGAATAGCCCATTTTCTGATAACTTTAATATTCCTTTTTGTCAAGAAGATATCGCATCTATCATCGTTTACCACGACCTACGCACCGACAAAGATTCTCCTATCCGCCAGCCAACAATTACCCAATTGGAAAAAAGGATAGAGCCGGATGGACAGAATCTTATTGCAGTGCTGCATACTCTCTACACAGGGGACAGGGATTTCAAAAATGACATCAATTCCGCAATGCGTGTTGCCTTTGGCGACGATTTCGAGGAGTTGGTGTTCCCTCCGGCCTCCGACCAACGTATCCAATTGCGAGTGCGTTGGAAGTCCCTAAAGCGCGAGCAATCAGCTGCTGACCTTTCCGATGGTACATTGCGTTTTTTGTTTCTGTTGACAGTGCTGGCTAGCCCCGATCCTCCGCCTGTGATTGCCATAGACGAGCCGGAAACCGGGTTGCATCCGTCCATGTTCCCTATCGTTGCCGAGTTTGCCCAAGACGCAAGTCTGCGCTCTCAAGTTATTCTCGCGACCCACTCTCCGCAATTCCTCGATGCTTTCACAGATGCCATGCCCACCACCACCGTGGCACTATGGGAGAATGGCGAAACTATTTTGCGCACCTTGCCCAAACAAGAACTTGAATATTGGCTTAAAGAATACTCGCTAGGTGCACTGTTCCGCTCCGGGGAATTGGAGCAGATGGGGTGAAGTTTGTATTGTTCGTCGAGGGTTACACTGAAGACAAAGCCTTGCCTCAATTTTTGAAACGATGGCTGGACTCGAAATTACCTAAGGCAGTCGGCATAAAAACGGTGCGTTTTGAAGGCTGGTCAGAGTTAGTGAAAGATGCCCCACTAAAAGCCAAAATGCATCTTGAAGGCCCACAGAAAGATGAAATTATTGCGGTAATAGCCCTACTTGATCTTTATGGCCCTACTTTTTACCCAAAATCAGTGGTCACGCCTGAAGAACGATATACTTGGGCTAAGGATTACATGGAAAACAAAGTTGTCCAACAGCCAAAGTTCCATCAGTTTTTCGCGGTCCACGAAGTAGAAACGTGGTTACTTAGCGATTCAAAACTGTTTCCCTTGGAAGTCCAAAAGGCGTTCCCACCCAAAATTATATTTCCTGAAACCGTGAATTTTGACGAGCCTCCGGCAAAATTGCTGGAACGATTATATCCTTCACGCCGCAAATACAAAAAAGTGACCCATGGTAAGGAGCTTTTCGGCAGGCTTGATCCCAATTTGGCTTATGCAAAATGCCCCAAGCTGAAATTGCTGCTGGACAAAATGCTTGAATTGGCTCAGACGGCGATGACGCAATAAATACAAGTTTTGCTCGTTCCCAAGCTCCGGCTTGGGAATGCGGCTTTGGAAGCTCCTGCTTCCATACCGAGGGCAAGCAGGAGCTTATAAGATGAGGGTTCCCAAGCATGAGCTCGGGAACCAGTGCAGTACCCGTTGTTCCAGCAGGGAATGCCGGAACCCATATGCCATCGAGGGCGGGCTAGATTCACCTCCCTGTGTTCTGGATACCGGCAATCCATGCCGGTATGACGGTTTAACTTGATGGCATTGACGCAAAGCAGGGGAACGATAAAGGTTTTTTGAAATGACAACACCGCCACTTTCATCCTCAACCCTCCACCAAATCCTCCTTCGCCATCCCCCCGCCCCGTGCTATTGGATTGCCTATAGCGGTGGCATGGACTCCCATGTCTTGCTGCACCTTTGCGCCAGTCTAAGGAATAGTCCAGAAAACCCTAAAAAATTCCAAGCCGTCCATGTCCATCACGGCTTGCAAACATCAGCCGATGCATGGGTCACACACTGTTCCAAAGTATGCAGTGATTTGCATGTGCCTCTGCTGACGATCCGGGTGGATGCCCGTGCCAATCCGGGCGATAGCCCCGAAGAGGTGGCACGTCGTGCCCGTTATAGGGCATTGCGGGAACATTTGGCTGAAAACGACATTGTCCTAACCGCCCAACACCGCGACGACCAGGCTGAAACCCTGCTGCTTCAACTGATGCGCGGTGCAGGTTTGGCTGGACTTGCCGCCATGCCTGAATCCGCAGCGTTGGCACCCGGTTTCTTGCTCCGTCCACTGTTGAGTTTTTCACGGCAGGAATTAAGGGCTTATGCCTTGGCAAACGGCCTAAATTGGATTGAAGACCCCAGCAACGAAGATACCGCCATTGACCGCAATTTCCTGCGCCGGGAGATTATCCCTAAGCTAGAACAACGCTGGCCCGGTCTGGGCAAGGCGTTGTCTCGCTCAGCCGGTCACTGCGCCGAAGCGCAACAACAACTGGACGATTTGAGCAAGGACCTATGCCGCTCCGCTTTGAACAGCGACGGACTAAGCCTTGGTTTGACCGCGTTGCGAAGTTTATGCCCTGCTGATAGGCGCTTGGTCTTGAGGGAATGGATGCGTTCGCGTGGGTTTAGGATGCCCTCCCAAGCGGTCATCGAGAGAATCCTGAACGAGGTGTTGTCGGCGCGGCCAGACAAGATGCCTATCGTCTGTTGGAGCGAAGGTGAAGTGCGGCGCTACAAGGATGGGCTTTATTTGCGGCCTTGCCAACCGCCATTTGATACCTCGACGGTTCTTTTATGGGACGGTAAAGGCAAGCTCGGGCTTCCCTGTGGCAACGGCGAACTGTCGTCCGAATCCGCAACAGCAGAGGGAATCGCCGAAGAGGTCTGGCAGAAAGGAACAATCAGCGTTCGCTACCGTCAAGGAGGAGAGCGTTGCCGCTTGCCCGGCAGAAGTGGAACCCATGAATTGAAGAAATTGTTCCAAGAGGCGGCGATTCCCCCTTGGTTGAGGGAACGAATTCCACTGCTGTATATCAACGGCGAGTTGGCTGCGATTGCTGGTTTGTGGGTGTGCGAACCCTTTGCTGCGAAGCTAGGGGAAAGGAATGTCAGCTTAGTTTGGCGAAGTGGGAGCGGTTTTTAACCGCGATAGCGTTATATCCGTGTCGGGCAACAGCTTCTTGCGTTGCCCGACATTCCAACGTCGGGCGTTAGCCAAAGAGACGCGCCCGACCTTCTTGGCCCGCGTATCGTATCGTTCACACGGTCTGCGTCACTGCCATTAAGTTAAGGGGTAGGTTGGACCGTGATTCGTGGAAGCCGTGCCCTCACGGCGACTGAATACTTGGAAAAGCAGTCTTAATCCCAATCGCCGCGAGGGTGCGGCTCCTACATTTCCAAATTAAGTTAAGGATTTTCCGTTCGCCCTGAGCCTGTCGAAGGGTGGACGGAAAATCCCAACATGTTGGAAGTTAAGCCGTTCATGGTTCGACAGGCTCACCACGAACGGCTTAACTTAATGGCAGTCACGCGGGAGCGTGGGAACGATACAAATCCGGGAGAACGTGGCAAAAACCCGGATTACGCCGCAAGCGGCTCCATCCGGGCTACGGCCTTAACGTTTGCTTAACATCAGTTATTGAACTGCATCTGGGGTATTGCCCCCTCTATCACTGGTCAGCTTCCCCTTCGGACTCATTGCCAGGTTCATTGGTCTCTGGTTGGCCGTTTTCGTTGACTGTTTCGGCCTTAGGTTTGGCAGGGTGCCTTCGGCTACGGCTGCGGCGACGAGGTGGAGTGCTGCGTGGCTCAAGCCCTTCGCCGTCTTGCGAAGACTCGAATTTTTCATTTCCCGGTTGCGGACCTTCGGCATCAAGGTCTTCGCTGTCTTCATCACCTTGGTTGTCCGAGTGGTCTTCAACCTTGTGCGTTTCTTGCCCTCCGGCATTCGCTTCATGTTGCGGGGGAGGGTTGACGTTCTGCGGGTTTGCTGCAACTTTCCCAGTCCATTCCTCCGCAGGTGTTTCGATCTCCAAAGGCGATTGAGGAGGCTGCCTGCCTGCCTGTAGTATCACTTGGAGTGTTTCCGAGGTTTCAACTTCAAATACGGGTAGCTCTGGTCTAGGCGTTTCGTCCAAGGAAGAGGCTTCCGTTTTAAGTGTTTCCTGCCCAGTAGTGGCATCAAGGGACGGTTCCACCCAGTCGATATAACTGGTGGCTGGACGGGGACGGGGAGGGCGTTGCTGGTGTCTGCGCGGGACTGGTGCTGCCCTTGGTGGATGACGGGGTTCCGCCATATCCGGGTTATCCTGGCCGGGAAGGAAAGCGATGGTGGGCGGCTCGTCAGCCATAGGATTTAAGCCAGACTCCGTCACGGCAGAAAAAGGCAGGACGATGCCATCTTGGGCAGATAGGCTTTCGGTCGCAGCAACTTGTTGGGTGTCTGAGGCGGATGCATAATAGTCAACGGGCTTTTCTGGCTCTTGATCCACGCTCCCGTCTTCACGAGTGGCAATACGCTCACCATTCTGATTACGATTGCCCCCCTCGCCCCGCCGTCCGCGCCGCCGCCTTGAACCGCGTCGCGAACCTTCACGCTTGATTCCATTGTCAACGGCTTGAATGGCATCTTCTTCCGTAGACGGAGAGTTTTCTACGGCGGGTGTCCCACGGGGTGACGCTTGAGTTGCGAAACTGGGGACTGCACCCGAAGAAATGGCACCGTGTCGGGGCATGATTTGACGCCGCACTGAAGGCTGTTGTTCTTGGGGTTCTTGCTTGTCCTGAGGCTCTGCGCGGATCGGGCGCTGTTCGGCTGGCGCACGCTCAGCGGGTTGTGGCCTGTCCCGGCGTTGCTGTGGGCGCTGGGGGCGTGTATTTTGACCGCGCCGGTCTTGCTTCTCTTGTGGCGGTTGACTGGGCCTGTCCTGGATTACAGGCATGGGCCTTGGTGGTGGGGGCAGGTTGGGTTTGACCGGTAGTGCCTCAGTTTCTTCTTCATGCTTGCCGGTGAGGATATTGAGGAAACGTTTAATTAGCCCCCCGCCAACGGTTGGGGCTGAATGCTGCGGTGCATGCGGGGGTACCGTTGGAGGCGGGGTTGACGGGGCGGGGGAGGGTGGGAGGAATTCCCTGATGGCTGCTTTTTCCGCAGCTACGGGAGCCTCACGGGCGAATTCTGGCACGGATTGGCCTTCCTTGCGAATCAGTTGGTAGCTGGATGTCTTTATTGGCTCTTCTTCACCGACACTGGTACGGATGCGCTGAATGTCGAAATCCGGTGTTTCCATGTGCTTGTTGGGTACGATGATGATGGAGACATCTTGCCGTTTCTCGATTTGTTCTATGCCCGAACGCTTTTCGTTGAGCAGATAGGTGGCCGATTCTATCGGCAATTGGGCGATGATTTTATCGGTGTTCTTCTTCATTGATTCTTCTTCAAGAATTCGAAGCACCGAAAGTGCCAGGGACTCGACATTACGAATGCTGCCCTGCCCCTTGCAGCGTGGGCAAGTTAGCAGGCTGGCTTCCCCCAAGGAAGGGCGTAAGCGCTGGCGGGACATTTCCAATAAGCCGAAGCGTGATATCCGCCCGAGTTGAATGCGCGCCCGGTCCAGCTTAAGGGCATCGCGCAGTCGGTTTTCCACGGAGCGCTGGTTGCGGGCCGCCATCATATCAATGAAGTCGATGACGAAAAGGCCGCCGAGGTCGCGCAGCCGCAATTGGCGGGCTATTTCATCGGCCGCCTCCAAATTGGTGTTGAGCGCGGTTTCTTCGATGTCGATGCCCTTGGTGGCGCGGGCCGAGTTGATGTCGATGCTGGTAAGGGCTTCGGTGTGGTCTATGACAATGGCTCCGCCCGAAGGTAGCGGCACTTCCCGGCTATAGGCGGTTTCAATTTGGCTCTCGATCTGGTAACGGCTGAACAGAGGGACGGGGTCTTGGTAAAGTTTGGCCTTATTGATGAACTGCGGCATCACCTGCCGCAAAAAGTTAATGACCAGCTTATGAGTGTCTTGGCTGTCGATCAGGATTTCGTCGATATCGCCGCGCAGATGGTCGCGCAAGGCACGGATGATGACGTTGCTTTCTTGGTAGATCAGAAACGGCGCGGATTTTTCCCTGCCCGAAGTCTCAATGGCTTCCCACAGTTGCAGCAGGTAATTGAGATCCCATTGCAATTCCTCGACACTCTTGCCGCCGCCCGCAGTGCGGATTATCAGGCCCATGCCCTCGGGAATATTTAGTGAGCCCATCACATCGCGCATATCTGAGCGAACCTCGCCCTCAATGCGGCGGGAAATGCCGCCGGCGCGGGGGTTGTTTGGCATCAGCACCAAATAGCTACCGGCCAGACTGATGTAAGTGGTTAGCGCAGCGCCTTTGTTGCCCCGCTCTTCCTTTTCGATTTGGATGACGACCTCTTGGCCTTCCCTTAATAAATCCTTGATGCTGCGGCGGGAAACTTCATCGTCATGCTGTAGGCCTAAGTAGACAGGCGATATTTCCTTGAATGGCAAAAAACCATGCCGATCCGAGCCGTAACTGACGAAGGCCGCTTCCAAGCTGGGTTCAATCCGGGTGATGGAACCCTTGTATATGTTAGATTTTTTTTGTTCTTTTGAGGGGGTTTCTATATCAAAGTCGTACAGTTTCTGTCCATCCACCAAGGCAACCCGCAATTCCTCGGGTTGGGTGGCGTTTATTAACATTCTTTTCATTCGGCTGTTCCTTTAGCGTCTTGACGGGTAAGCGAGCGAATCTGAATCGCACGGGGGCTTGGTCTTTAATACAAACCAAAGCTGTCACTTCAATGTCCATGGCATACACATAAATGACGCGGTGTTGTAAAGGTTAATCGTAAGTCCTCCGCATTGCGGGCATTATCGCGGCCGGCTCCTTGTTAGGTTAGGTTCGGCTGTCGTTCCAGGCAAAACGCCGGTTTCGCTCATCGTGGGTCGAGCGATTAAACCCTGTTCTTATTGCTTTTAAGGGCGTTGTTTTGTTTGTGGATGGAACACCATCCACCGGTTTTATTCTGTTTTGGCATCAACGGGTGAAGCGGTCCGTTGCCAGTCAGCGCTTCAGGTTCGGTGGGCTTGCGCAATGCGCCGTGCAATCATACCTTAAGATTGTACCAAAGATGGCACTGTTCGCACCGAACTTACCTATACTATAGCAATCTTGAGAAAAATCATCAATTTTCACAATACTTTCGCCAATACCCTTGCCAAGCTGGGGCTTGGCGTTCCCATTGGGAGCGCCAAGCCCCAGCTTGGCCCTTATTGGGGGAGCGCCAAGCTCCAGCTTGGCCCTTATTGGGGGAGCGCCAAGCCCCAGCTTGGCCCTTATTGGGGGAGCGCCAAGCCCCAGCTTGGCCCTTATTGGGGGAGCGCCAAGCCCCAGCTTGGCCCTTATTGGGGGAGCGCCAAGCCCCAGCTTGGCCCTTATTGGGGGAGCGCCAAGCTCCAGCTTGGCCCTTAGATCGCCGGTTCTGTGCCAAAATAGGTGGTTTCGCACGATATTGACGAAGTAATTGTTTCATTGATGGAGTTTTAAATGCTACTTTGGAGTAAGACCATTGCAATGGGTTCGTAGTTCAACAATACGGTGTTTTAATATCCCCTCAGGCAAGCTTCTTTTGCAAAGGCGGATAAAAGATATAATGCCTTATCTTTTGCCGTAGATTCCAAGGAAATCAATCATGCCAACCACCGCCACCGCCAAGCAACCGCTGCATCTGCGGGTTTTTCTGGGTTCCCCCGGCGATGTCAACGACGAACGCCAATTGGCCTTGAAAGTGTTGAACCAGCTACCCTATGACCCTTTGTTGCGGGGCCGGGTGACTTTCGAGGCCGTGGCATGGGACCATCCACAGGCCGGGGCGGTGATGTGGGCCGGCCTACCCGCGCAAGAATCCGTCATCCGCAGCTTAGGCAAGCCCGCCGACTGCGACATTGTGGTGATTTGCCTTTGGTCGCGCCTCGGTTCGCCGATAGCACAGCCCGACTATGCCAAACCGGACGGAGGCTTTTACACCGGGACCGAATGGGAATACCACAACGCCGTACTAGCCTTTGAAGCCTCGGGTCGGCAACGGCCCCCCGTGTTGGTTTACCACCGGGTTGACGAACCGGTTTGCAAAGTGTCGCCCAAGCAGAAGCAAGCCTACCTTGACCAGTTGGCCAACGTGGAGCAAGTCGATAATTTCCTGCAAGCTTGCCGCACTCGCGACGGTTCCATCCCTAACGATTACAATATCCCTAGCGATTTTGAAGAAGCGTTGAGGCAACATCTGAAGGACATCGTCCGCCAGCGATTGGATTCACTCGCTACGCAGCCAGCCCAGACCGACTCGGTTTCTAAACCTAAGTCGGTCTCAAACCATGACCCAATATGGACTGGCTCCCCATTCCTCGGCCTACGCCCATTCACCAACAAAGACTCACTAATCTTTTTTGGCCGGGGGAGGGAAACCGACGAACTGCTGGCCCGTCTGCGCGACCCAAAGCACAGGTTCATCGCCGTGGTCGGTGCGTCTGGGTCCGGCAAGTCCTCGCTGGTTTGGGCCGGGTTGATTCCCCGATTGCTGGGCGGTGCGTTGCAAGGCAGCGCCGATTGGGCCTGGGTGCGCTTCACGCCGGGGGAGTTGGGCGATAATCCATTCATCAGTTTGGCGGCGTGTTGGAAAACGGCTTTAGAATCCGTGGGGCAGACGGCGCGCGAATTCGCCGATGAGTTATTGCTAGCCCCGGGACGCTTGGATGGTTTAGTGCGGCTGGTCTTGGCAAACCGTCCCGACTCCGCCGAACTGTTGCTATTCATCGACCAGTTTGAAGAACTGTTCACCGTCGTCAAGGATGATTGTAGGCAAGCGTTTGTCCGTTTCGTGCTGGCTGCGTCGGGTTCGTCCAAAGTACGGGTGATTGTCAGTGTGCGGGCGGATTTCTATGCGCAATGCGTGGAGCATGGTCTGGCGGACGTGTTGCGCACCGGCTCTTACCCGTTGGCTGCCCCGGGTTTGGGCGCATTGCAGCAAATGGTCATTCGTCCGGCCGCGCTGGCTGGCTTGGCCTTCGAGCAAGGCTTGGACGAAACCATACTCGGCGATGCCGGCAAAGAACCCGGCGCATTGCCATTGCTGGCCTTTGCGTTGGAGCGGCTTTACCAAAAAAGAACGGCAGCAGGGCTGTTGACTTATGCCGCCTACGAGGAATCCGGCAAGGTCCAAGGGTCCATAGGCCAACATGCAGATGCCGTTTTTGCCAAGCTTGCCCCCGAAGTCCAAGCCACGTTCACCGAGGTGTTCCGCGAATTGGTCGAGGTGGACGAACGCGGCGAACCCACCCGCCGCCGCGCTAAACTCAGCGAGTTGACTACTGGGTCAAGCCGTCATACCGGCAGGGATCGCCGGTATCCAGATTGCAGGGATGCCTCGGAGCCTTTCCGTCCATGGAGCCTAGGTTCCGGCGGTCCATGCCGGAACGACGGGGAACCCCTTAATTTAAACGCATTGACCCTAATCAATGCGCTAACCAAGGCGCGGCTATTGGTCACTGACAAACGTGAGGATGATGACACAGCCACCATCGAGGTGGCCCATGAAGCCCTGTTTAGAAGTTGGGGCAAACTCGCCGATTGGGTGACACAAACCGCCGACGACCACCGGCTGCGGCGGCAGATCACCCAACTGGCGGCCTATTGGGATGCCCATCAACGCCGCGATGAGCATCGCTGGCCCGACGAGCGGATTGTGGAAGTGGCGCAGATGTTGGCGCATTTGGGGTTGAGGCTGGAACAGTTCCCGGCGATGGAACAGGAATTTCTCGGTCCCGTAGACCCAGCGGACATGTTGCAGGCAATCGAGTTGCCAAAAACCAGCCATGAACGCAGGGCGATGATCGGGGTGCGCTTGGACCGTTTAGGCGACCCGCGCAAGGGCGTGGGCTTGCGCGAAGACGGCCTGCCGGACATGGACTGGATGCCGATACAAGGCGGCGAAGTGACGATAGAAATCCGCGCCGATGTCAATAAACCGGATTCGGAGATTATCAAAACCCTGACCCGCGAGGTCGGTGCGTTTCAGTTGGCCCGTTATCCAGTAACGCTTGCCCAGTTCCAAGCCTTTGTTCGGGAATGCCATGACGGCCAGCAGTGGCGGTTGCCTCCGGGTCTGCCGTTCAATTTGCCGGATTCTTACTCCCCGCCCAAGCACCGGGCACGGCATGGCAACCACCCGGCAGATTCGGTCAATTGGTATGATGCCGTTAGTTTCTGCCATTGGCTTAGTGAGCGGCTAGGGTTTGAGGTTAGGCTGCCGACGGAGTTTGAATGGCAGTTGGCGGCGATAGGGGGAATAAACCGTCATTCCGGCATGGATCGCCGGAATCCAGATTGCAGGGATGCCACCGATCCAAGCCCTCCGTGGAGCCTAGGTTCCGGCGATCCCTGCCGGAACGACGGCAAGAACCCTGATTCACCGCCACCAAAAACCTACCCATGGGGTCAGGATTGGAACCCAGCCGAAGAGCCTTGGAGGACGAATAGCTACGAAAGCGATTTGGGCCGTGCCACAGCGGTCGGGATGTATCCAGGCGGAGTTTCGGTATCAGGGGTGTTGGACCTGTCCGGGACGGTATGGGAATGGTGCCTGAACACCTACGACGATCCCAATGACGTGACGGTATCGACTGCTGGCGCGGCCCGTGTGGTTCGCGGCGGGTCCTGGGACTTCCACGCGTGGAACTGCCGTTCTGCGTACCGTAACTACGTCGTCCCCGTCGGCCGCGACTACGGCACTGGCTTTCGTTGCGCCCGAGTTCAGTCGTGAGCCAGGCCAAGCAGGCAAGCAAGGCAGGCCAAAGACCGGCAGACGCGAAGCGGAGCGTAGCTAGTCTGCCGGTCGTGGCCTGCCGAGCAGATTGGACCGTAGGCCGGAATAAGCCCGCTTTAGCGGGCGTTCCCGGCGAAAAAAATTTTTTTATCGTTCCCACGCTCCCGCGTCACTGCCATTAAGTTAAGCCGTCATTCCGGCATGGACCGCCGGAATCCAGATTGCAGGGATGCCGACAATCTATACCATCCATGGAGCCTAGGTTCCGGCGATCCCTGCCGGAACGACGCGCTTTTTCTTAACTTAATGGCAGTGACGCTCCCGCGTGGGAATGCAGCCTTTACCGCTCCTGCGGTTGGATGCCTTCGACGCTGGAGCGTCGCCGGAGGCATTCCCACGCAACTCGGTAAGGCGCATTCGAGTACAAGGGCGCAATAGCGGCCCCAGCCGCGTATTGCGCCGAATGAAGGAAATTACCGCAAGGTATGATATATGTTTTACCCATGCAGCGATATGGCAGGACCGTAGGGCGGAACCTAAGGCCGGGTTCCGCCGAATGTTGGTGGTGTGTTCGCATTCGGCGGATCACATCCCTGTATCCGCCCTTCTACAGCCCTGCTTCCTTAAGCCGGAGGGGATGACAAATCCCGTCCGGCTAGGCGATCATTTCACCGCCTGACTCAATGCCGCACTAACGCTTGTCGCATTGTTGGTATCGCCGCCATAGCTTGCGGTGATCTTGTGAGTTCCTATCGCCAGCGTAGCGGTTGCGTAGGTGGCTTTACCACTGGTCGATAAGACACCAGTGCCTAGCTTCGCAGTGCCGTCGTTAAAAGTCACAGTCCCCGTCGGGCTACTGCCTGTCACCGTGGCGGTGAACGTCACCGAAGTCCCGCGAACGGATGGGTTTTTGCTTGAAACCACCGTGGCGGTAGTCGCCTTCTTATTGACCGTCTGGGTCAAGGCGGTACTGGTGCTGGCATTATTTTTCGTGTCGCCGCTGTAAGCTGCGGTGATACTATGGGCGCCGGCGCTGAGGCTGGATGTTGCCAACGTTGCCTTGCCGCCGCTGACCGCGCCGGTTCCTAGGGTGGTCGTGCCGTCTTTGAAGGTGACTGTCCCCGTCGGGCTGCTGCCGGTCACGGTGGCGGTGAACGTCACCGCAGACCCATAGCCCGACGGGTTAAGGCTGGAGGCCAGTGCCGCGCTGGTCGCCGCCTTATTGACCGTCTGGGTCAAGGCGGTGCTGGTGCTGGCATTATTTTTCGTGTCGCCGCTGTAAGCTGCGGTGATGCCATGGGTGCCGACGGTGAGGCTGGATGTTGCGAATGTTGCCTTGCCGCTGCTGACAGCGCCGGTTCCTAGGGTGGTCGTGCCGTCTATGAAGGTCACAGTCCCCGTCGGGCTGCTGCCGGTCACGGTGGCGGTGAACGTCACCGCAGACCCGTAGCCGGACGGGTTGGCGCTAGAGGCCAAGGTCGTGCTGGTTGCAGACCTGCTGGGTCCTGCGACCAAATCATAGAATAGCGAAAGCCCGTTGAAGCTTCCCCAGCCTGTTGCATTGTCATAACCAATGGCGGCATAGTAGTGGTTATTATTCCCCGTTGTGATGTCGTGGAAATCAGCACTATAACTACTTGTTTGTGCAAGCGTATAGAGGGTTGGATTCAAGAAGCCGAGCGCTGAACTACCGTTGGCTTGCCGTTGCTGATTGACGATGGCGGTATACGCTGCCCAAATGGGGGCGGCGCAACTTGTTCCCCCGTAAATCTGCCACGCACCCCCAGAGTAAATGGCATAACCCGTGTAGGGATCGGAATCCAGCGAAACATCAGGCACATTGCGGTATTTGATTGATGCCAATCCCGGAATATTGGCTTGGTAAGACGGCAAAGCCCAAAAGGTACTGACACCACCGCCACCGCCTTCTGTGGAAGAGGTGTTCCAGACAGATTCAGAAGAATACACCTCACCTGAGCCGGGTTTGAGCGAAGTGCCGCCGACGCCCACCACATAGGGTTGCGAGGCAGGGTCATCCACATTCAGCATGCTCGTCCCACCGCAATCATAAGCGCCGGAATCCCCGGAGGCTGCAAAGATGGATTGCCCTTGGGCCGCCATCTGCTTGAATATGGCATTTTCTGCCGTCAACGTGCCGGAAGAAGAATAATTCTCGCATAAGCCCCATGAGGTGCTGATTTGCTTGGCTAGGTTGTCAGTCGCAATTTTCTGGTAGGTGTCTATGACACCCGCGCCCGAATTCGGCCCTTCATAGACGATTATTTTCGCCGAGGGGGCAACCGCCATCTGCAGCTCGATGTCTAGCGTCACCTCGTCTGCGCCAGAGCCTGGTTTGCCATTAAACCCATCAATCAGCACGGTGGTAGGTTGCACCTTGGGCAAGCCAAATTTTGTTTCATAGGCGGTGATATCACTGCCGGCAAACCCATCCAGTTCAAAAAGCCCTATCGTTTGCCCTAAACCTTTTGACGCTGGGAGAGCAGCCGAATTCAGTTCGTAGATGGATGCAATGTCACTCGGCTGTAGACCGCCATTAGGGCCAGTCCCCACTTGATTAGGGGTGACGCCCATGGATTGATAGGGTGACAGCGGCACGGCGTGTTTATGCCAGACATTGGCATTTTGCAGACCCGCTATGTGCAAAATCTTGGCCGCCACCGAATGAGGCAACGCGGGTTCCCGGTCTACGGAATAATAATGCCTGGAACCTTGTGCATATTCATTAAATTGGACATTGAATGCCTGCCCAGCCGTCACTACGGGCGCGGAAACATTCAATACCAAGCGATTGGAATGAATTCCGGCTACCGTGAAGCCCTGCGATTTGAAATAGCTTTGGATGGCTTGGTAATCGCTCTGACTCGGGCTAAATTGATCGGTGAATTGTTGGGTGGTTAAGAAATGCCCGTATGACGGGTCTAGCGGGTCGTAGAGTTTACTCAACAGAGAGTTTAATTGAGCCTCGTTGGGGTATCGCAAAACCACGGTCATCGGCACGCTATCAGACGATGACTTTTGCCCAAGCAATGCCGAATTTTTGATATGTTGCACAGGGACGTGGCCTGATAGCCTATCATAAGCTTCGTCCGGCGGGGCATTCGACCATGCGATTGAACTGCCAAAAACCACAAGGACAAATGCCAGGAAAAACCTGACATTAGCGTTAAAAAAATGGAGCAGATTAAAATGACTAGTCTTCATTACGGCATCCTCCCGATTGCTGTGGTGCTAACGACATGAACAGTCGCGTTAGTTAAATTTTTTTGTCTACGCCACGTTTGGCATACTAACGCATTCTTTACGCATATATTATGCCTGTTATGCATATAATACCTTCGCCAATCACTTTGCCAAGCTGGTGCTTGGCGCTCCCAGAAGGAACGCCAAGCCCCAGCTTGGCTTTTGGATAGGCGGTTCTATGCCAAGGTCTCACAAGGTGGCGAAGGTATTGGCATAAACAGCGTTTTTTATATCTATTTGTTACTATCAAACGACACTTATAAAAATCAACAGTGGCTTCTTCTGAAAGCCGTACATAACGATATGAAAATATTGATGAATGTAAGGTGTTTGAATGTTACGGGCTGTTGCCTGTCCCCGACAGGCCACTACGATGAGTTTGTCATTATTGAGCTTGATTAGGAATTGATGTTACGCATGGAGTGGCAAAGCTTGCTTTGCCTGTCAAGGCAAGCCTTGACACTCCAAATTAAATCATCCTAGGCCGGCAACCCATTGCAGGCAGTAGACAATCAAACGTCGGGCGTTCGCCAAAGAGACGCGCCCGACCTACACGGCTGAAGCTTGCAAGGGGTTCCCAAGGAGAAGCTAGAGAATCAGTCAAGTGCGCTTCATGCCCCTGTTGGATAAAAACCTACGTCGAACAATTCCTTGGTCGAATAAGGGCAGGATGGGGGGAATGTCTTCTTGTCAAGGTTGGTCTCCTTGACCGCCAACAACACGCCTTGGGGGTAAGCCTTGGCGATACGCTCATCTAAAATGCTTTTTAGGCTGGGGTTGTCTTCTATCAGGCCAATGACCGAAAGCCTTTGCTCTTCTATCGTTGCATTCCAGCTTCTGGAACGGTACGCCGGTTGAAATTGCCATTTCAGCAGATGGCCAATCAAGACTTTAAGCCGGTTCTGCAACTGGTTTCGCTCACTGGAACCCATGCTTTCAATTTCCTCAATCAAATTGTCCAAGTCGATCTCGTGCAATTTGCCGGCCTTCAATAGATTAGCTTGCTGGATGGTCCAAGCGTGGAAGTCTTGGTCATGAAGATTCGCGCTCATGTCAAATCAATGGCTCCCGATAGAAAATCATTATCACGCCGATCAAGAACATCGCCGCTGTGCCGATGAAACCGGCGATCTGACCTTCCTGGTAGCCCTCCGGTGAGACCATGCGTAGTTCCAGCCAGCGACCACTGGCGAGGATCATTGCCAGCAATCCCATTGTGGTATGGGTGGTCTGGATTAGGAACTCGCTTTTCAACTCAAACTCGGCGTGGGCGTGGGTCAACAACAGAATGCCCCCGAACGCGCACAGCACCGGGAAGATGAAGCGCAGTTTTCTGGATTCGGGATTATTGCGCGCCTTCAATTCCATAGTGCCTAGCACGAACAGCATCAGGGTTGCAATGCGGTGCTGGAACACCTCGCCATTGCGGAAGGTGCTTTCCCAAAAACCGATGGGCCCCAAAGGCCAAGTTTCGGCATCGCTGCGGAAAAACAGGAAAATCCCCATTAAGATGAATCCCGCTGGCCAGTAGCGTGTCCAGCCTAGCCCGTGGAGATGGAAATATGACAGCATCGCCAACAAGCCCATGCTGGCAAGGAACAGGCCGGAAATGTTATGGTTGTAATCCGACCATTCCTTGGCAGCAACCGAGGGTATTTTATTGACCACTGCCACCCGGCCTGCTTCGCCCGCTAACAATGCCTCATGGCTAGGGGAGGTGATTCTTGGCATGCTGGGCATGAACATATCCACGACTTCTGACACGGCGGCGGTGCGGTCGGGAATGTCCACCGATGGCGGCTGGGATGACAGCGTGGCGGCAATGAACAACACACCCACCAAAATAAAAGCTTCCGCTTCGATATAAAACGGGACTTTCTTGGTCAGATTGTCTTGGTCCCCGGTCTCGCGCCAGCGTTTGCCCGCCTGGTTGTTTAGATAGGCGAACCCTAGCGCCACAAGGAACAACCAGTTCTTGGTGACGACTAGGCTACCGTAGCCCGTGCCGAACAATCCGTCCCAACTGCCGATATAAGTCCATGCCAAAAATAGTCCCGTGGGGATCAGCATCAGCACGGAACTCAAGCCCAGCCAGGCGAAGCGGGTGATGGCCAGCGGCCAAAGTGCCTTGGCCCCGGCATCTTTGAGTCCGGCATGCCAGAGCATCAGCAATTGCACCACACACCCAAACCAGATGGCAGCGGCAAGTTGGTGTATCACGGTCGTAAACATCAGGAGTTCGCGGTCCTCGAAACGGCCCACCGCGTGGACTAGCCAGGCACCGCTGACCACCAGCGGAACCGTCAGCACGGCAACACTGGTCCATGCCGAGGATTTGGCCGGTTCTTTGCCCAATTGCTTGGCAAACCAAACAAAGCCTAGGGCCAAGAACAGGCGCAACAGACCGGCTCGAAATTGCACGGTGCCGGCATAGGCATCCAAAGGCAATTCCCCCAGCGTGGAAGCCAGGACGGCCCCTTTGACGACGAGTTTGGTGGCAACTGAGGCAGCCAATGAAACCGCGCCCAGATGCAGCAATCGAACGCTGCTGAGTATTGCGCCGTCACTCGCCCTGTCGTCGTTGGCGACACGCAAAATGACGAAGCTCCACAGCACGCTGCCGACCACCAGCGCATAGCTGATAAGCATCAAGCCGCCTAGAAAGTCGTCAATAAAATTAGCCAAGCCTTGCATGTACATAATGATTTACCGCTGTGCTGAAACTTTGAAACGGATGACGTCTTCGGTTAAATGACCATCGGCGGCGAAGACTTTATATTTGATGGCATAATCGCCTTCTTCCAATGCGGGAATTTGTATCAGCACTTGTCCGGGCTTCTTGCCCTTGGTGATTTCCAAAGGGTGGAAAACATCGCCTTTACTGACCAGAAACACTTTGGAAAGGGCCAGTTCCACCCCCGCATTGAAATGCAAAACCACTTCGGTGGGATGGTTGATTTCAATGGGGTGGTGCTTTAAGGACGATTCTGTGACCACCGCGTGGGCGGAAATTTCCGTGGAAACAACCAATAGCAGCCCTAGCAGCAAAAATTGCCAAGGTTTGGAATACAAGAATTGAATCATATGAAAGCCTTTTAATATGTTTGTAATGGTTCCCAAGCTCCAGGGATCATCGTTATACACAAGACCAGCAAAGCCGAAAAAACCGTCATCCCGGTCGCACACCAACACTTGTGTATACCGACTAAACTAAGGGACATGGGCGGACTAAACTAGGTAAACACTTCAAAGCGTAACCCTGCGTCCACTTGGTCGGCGGGTTGGTCTGCCGCGCCGAGAGATGATGGCTGGGCTGCATGGATTTTGCCCTTATTCATTTGTCGGGTAACGATAGTGCCGTTGAATGACCTACCTGTCTGCCCCAAGTTATTCTTATTTTTTTGCAAACCTCTCAAGTGCGCTAAGGGCAATTTTTTTGTTGAACTCATGATATTCCTTTGCAAGTGGAAATAACTTACCAAATAGTTGTGCCTTGTTGTTTAACACAAAGTCAACGTAATTTTTTACCAAACGAGCCTTGTCTTCGTCAGAAGTTCCATTGAAAGCATCTCTCATATCTTTTTGTAAATATAAACGCATGATGATGTCAAGCCTATATTTATTATCATCTACAGGGTTGTTTCCCAAGTATTCTACCCATACACTAAGCGAATCAGAATACCGCTCCACAGTGAAAACAAGTAAAATATTGCCATCATTAAAAGTCAGAGAAAAATCATCTTCCCCTATCAATGAAAATGAATTTTCTTCAAGGTATTTTAAATGTTTCATAATGTGGTTTCTGTAAGGTGCAATCCAGTTCATTTTATTGTCTCGCAAATTATTTAATCATTGATTTTGTAATTTGGTCATATTGAAATCCATTTTTATATAAATGCTCAACTTCACGCCCAAAACCAGTTAATGAGCCATCTGCATTAAAAAGGTTACTAGCTGCCGTGGGGTCGGATGCCATCAAAATATCATCGCCTCGCTGAATTGCTTTTTCTAAAAACGGTTTATTTATTTCATCCCAAAATTGAGTAGGATTTTTATACATATCATCAGGTACGTTAAGCGCATTGAACCCACCTTGTTTAGGGCCAAAATCAGTATTTTTTGGCATTTTCAGTTCGTTATTAATGATTCGATCCATATCGGTATTGAATCTCCCAAGAACTGTTGTAGTTTTATTTGGGTTTGGCTTTAGTATCGCGCCATTACTGGTTACTTTGAAGTTCGGGCAAGCAACTATAGAACTAAGTTCCCTCTCTGGCAGTTCCGATGCAACTTTAGTTGCACTTTCAGTTGTCTTCCCCAAGTTTGCGAGTTTCTCAGTATCTTCAATAGCTTCGCCAGCTTTGCCAAGTGTTCCTAGTTTTCCGATGGGAACCACAGCGCTACCCACTTCAAACGCACCGCGTCCTATCATGTTCCCATAAAATTCTGCCAACTTTCCCGATGCCTCAGCAGCATCTCTTGCCGCGACATAACGATCACTCACTTCATCTAAAACATTTTGCGTTCCATTACCGATGGATTCGAAAGTACCATAAGGATCTTTCAAAACTTGAGAAGCAAAATTAACGGAACTTGTAGCCAAATCACTTGCCCTGTCGAATACTTTGTCACGGTATCCTTGATCGATCCCAAATTTACCAATGCCTTCAGCCAGTTGCCCAAGACCGTCCACCATGGACTTGCCACCTTCAACAAATCCATCCTCTGCTGCCTGCTCAAAATTATCAACTGTGGACAGTTTATCAGCTATAGAATTCCAATCCATGTTTTTCCTTAAATTATTTTATCTGTATCTAGTAAGATTCGAAGACGCAATAAATTTGAAATTTTTTCTGGCGACAAACGTGAGGGAAAAAATACTTTCTTGGACCATGTAGGTCCATTTATTTCATCCAAGCGAGAACCGTATAAAGCAAGTGCTACAGCAAATATTGCTATTCCTTCTTCCCAGTTTACTCCATAGCGAGCAGCTTTTTCTTTTGCTATAGTAAATAACAAAAATAACTGCGCTTCCGATTGAATATTAGTAATCTTTGGAAACACGGAACATACATGATATGACAACCTTGCTATTGCTTGATTATTATTGTTATTGTTAAACCAAGCCATTGGATTAGTAGACAATTTAATCTCATTCCAAATGGGTTTAGGCACATTGTTCATTAAGTAATGATATTTTAATTTTTCCCTGTTACTGATGGCGAGTGTTTTGGCGATTGTAGGGTGCAAGAAAAAATCTGGTGATGAATTGCATTGAAGCGCGACAAAACCACCGATATAAGATTGCAATGTAAACCCACATCGCAAAGAAGCCTGTATTCCATTGACAACCATTGTTTTACAGACAAAATCGGGAAGACCCCTAAAGCAAACTGGGAACTCCTCACGCAACAAAGCCAAAAGTTTATCAACGAAACGTATACCTATTGCTTGATCAAACAATTCAACTTGTTTCGTGGATATTGAAATCATATAACTAAGCCCTAATACTTTAGAATTGGAAAAAACCAATGGGGTCAGACTTCATTGATTGAAAGCACCATTTCCCGAGCAAAGGGGCGTGGGCGGGACTGGGGAAAAACAGGCCAAAGCGTAAACACGCTCTCTCCTTTAGCACCGGGTTGGGCTGCCGCGCTGTGAGAACAAGCCGGAATTGTATAGCTTTTGCTCCATATTACGGTGCAATTCGCTTAACAGTATATAGAACAATGCCTTGCTGCGTTGGCTAAATTGTTAATGCTTGTTCTCATAAGCCATACGATAACTAGTGCTAGGAACAACAAGCCTTATATTTTCGTATTCCAATACATTACTCGACCCTAAGCCTTGAAATAAAATCTTTACAGAGTACATTTTTTTATCTTTAGTTTTTGTTATTTCTTCAATAAAAAGTTGATAATCATTATCAAATTGAACAGTAGCATTGTCATTACGAACGCCAATAAGTCGCATGGCTTGATCAATAGCACTTCCTTGAAATTTTCCAACAACAAGAGGAATAATGTAAATAAGCAAAGCAAAAATGATTTGCATTTTAGATTTATCCCTTTTAATCTCATCAGTATCTAATTTTTCAATTCTAAACGTGTTGTAAATATATAAAAAACAACTCATAAGAGGTACAGACACTAATAAGCCAAAAAATGTTTCTCTATTACTGAAAAAGCTATAAATAATTAACGCAATTCCTATTATACCAAAAAATAAAATACCTACTTTTAATGATGTATTTACGTCAATTTTATGATTTGTGTTAAAAATTTGTAAACAAGAGGTTATAAAACTAAGTAATACATCAGAGGTACAAAAAAGAATAAAGACAACCAATGTATAAGAAAAACCAAAACTTATTGCAACTGCAATAAACAGAAGAGTATCGCCAAATGTAAGTCAGGACGGGTAATACCCAACTCGACCTGCATAAAGAATAACTATTATTGTACCAACAGCTATTGCAAATTGGAAAACAATCTTCAAAACTTTAGGGATTAGATCAAGTGCTTTCTCAACTTCTTCAATGGATAAAATCACAATAATCTCCATTTTTCATAACATAAAGCCCAACGATGATATCTGGAGCTTGGGAGCGAGCGGAAAGTCGCCAGTTTCCCAGCCATCAATATCACTTGCCACGCTTTTGGTAGACTAGTTCTACATTATCCGCCGCAGCTTGGTAGTTGACACTGAAATCCTTCAGTGCCGGTAATAGTTTTTCCAAGTCCGTCCCCTCTACTGGCTCAAAGGCATTGACACCGACGCGGGCGAGAAAATAAACCTGGTCGCGGATGAAATCCCCATGCGCGCGGATTTCCCCGGCATAGCCGAAGCGTTCCCGCAACAAACGGGCCAAAGAAAAGGCCCTGCCATCGGCCAGGGTAGGGAATTCGACGACGACGGGTTCCAGGCGGGGCAGGTCGAGGGCGATGGAAGCCAATTCATCGCCACCCTTCAAACGAACGCCGACTGTTCCTTCAGCTTGCCGTAGGTTTTCCCTTTCTGTTTGCCAACGGGCAAAGGAAACCGTAAACCGGCCCCCCGTCGGTGGCTCATCGTCGGCCAGATGCCGTGTATCATCGTTGATGATTTTTCCGTCTTTAATGATTTGCATAGACTTTCTCCTGAAAGGGGGCGATGCCGGTGCGTCTCACGGTGTCGAGGAAGGATTCTTGGCCTTCGCGCAACTCGACATAGGTTTTCAAAATGCCATCCACCACACTGGCCACTTCGGCTTTGGGTACGGAAGGGCCAAGTCGCTCGCCTAAGCTGGCATCATTCGAGGAGGAGCCTCCCAAGGTGAGTTGGAACCATTCCTCGCCCTTCTTATCGACGCCGAGAATGCCGATATGGCCTACGGTATGGTGTCCGCAACCGTTCATGCAGCCGGAAATGTTAATGCGGATATCGCCCAAATCATAGAGGTAATCGACATCCTCAAGGCGGGTGGCGATTTCCAAGGCGACCGGGATCGAACTGGAATTGGCTAACGAGCAGAAATCCAAGCCGGGGCAGCAGATAATGTCCGTAGCCTTGCCAATATTGGCGGTGGCTAAATTGGCTTCGTCCAAACGTTGCCAGAGTTCGTACAAATCAGCTTGCTTCACATCCGCCAGCAACAGGTTCTGCGTATGAGTCACGCGCAACTCGCCAAAGCTGAAACGGTCGGCTAGGTCGGCGACGATGTCCATTTGCGCATCGGTCATGTCTCCGGGGGCGATTCCTTGGGCTTTCAGTGATACAAAAGCAGCGCGGTAGCCGGGACTCTTATTCTCCACGGTGTTGACGCGAACCCAGGCTGAAAAAGCCGGATTGCCGCTTAGCGTGGCTTGAAAACTCTTGTCGGCGGCAGCGTTAGGGTCATAATCGGGCGAAGTGAAGAATGACTTTACCCGCTCGATTTCCCTTTCGTCCAGTTCCAATCCATTGCGTATCTGTGACCATTCTTCCTCGACTAGTTGGGTAAATTGTTCAACCCCGGTTTCTTTCAGCAGAATTTTGATGCGCGCTTTGTACTTGTTATCGCGACGACCGAATAAATTATAAATGCGCAAAATTGCTTCCAAATAGGAAAGCAAGTGTTTCTTTTCCAGAAATGGCCGTATGGTCTGCCCGATAATGGGTGTGCGGCCTAGTCCGCCACCGACTAGCACCTCAAAGCCGGTTTCGCCCTGTTCGTTTTTGACCAAATGCAGGCCGATGTCGTGGACTTGGGTGGCTGCACGGTCTTTAGCGGCACCGCTGACTGCGATTTTGAATTTACGCGGCAAAAAGGCAAATTCCGGGTGTAATGTTGACCATTGGCGAATGATTTCACACCAAGGCCGTGGGTCTTCCAATTCGTCAACACAGACCCCTGCCAAATGGTCGCTAGTCGTGTTGCGGATGCAATTGCCGCTGGTCTGGATGGCGTGCATCTCCACGCTGGCCAAATCGGCAAGTATTTCGGGCACCTCTTCCAGCCTAGGCCAGTTGTACTGAATGTTCTGGCGGGTGGTGAAGTGTCCATACCCTTTGTCATACGTTCTGGCAATATGGGCCAACATGCGCAACTGACGGGAGGAAAGCAAGCCATAGGGAATGGCGACTCTGAGCATCGGTGCATGGGTTTGGATGTAAAGTCCGTTCATCAAGCGCAATGGACGGAACTGGTCCTCGCTAAGCTCACCGGCAAGAAAGCGCCGGGTTTGGTCGCGGAACTGGGCGACCCGTTCATTGACTAGGGTTTGGTCGTATTGGTCGTATTGGTACATGGCCGACTCTGTATTAATCGTTGGCACGCGTTAAGCAAATGCGGATGGGACTTCGCAACAACGAACGCAGTGGACAAGCAACGGAAATGAAAAAAATTGCTATGCTTAGGAATTTACTTTATAAATATGGGAAAAGTAAATAACGAAGATCGCCAGGGCGGTTTTTTTTTGCCCCCTCAGCGGGTAATTGTAACAGCCGGAGCGGAAATTTTATTCATCTTGACCGGCGTTCTCCACTATAATTCAGTATTTTTGTTTGGCTGGGGGGCATTATCCGGGTCGCTTGAAGCGTGCGGAGTGTCGGGTGATCGTTTTTTTCAATTAAATTAGAGAGAGGGCCTGGAATTGTTACGCAAACTTGCTTATTTATTGCTACTGTTAGCGCTACCTGGCGTGGCTTTGGCCGAGGAGATGGAGGTTCTTGGTTTGACGGGTTCACAGCGCGGCTTGTACTGCGTTTTGATCTTCATCATTGCCTATGCCTTGGTAATGGCGGAAGAATTTACCCACATGCGCAAATCCAAGCCAGTCATCTTGGCAGCCGGCATCATTTGGGCGCAGATCGCCTGGATGGCCAGCACCAATGGCGTCGCTGCGGAAACAGTCCATAAAGTTTTTGAATACAACCTCGGGGAGTTTGCCGAGTTGATGCTGTTCCTGTTGGTGGCGATGACTTACATTAATGCCATGGCTGAACGCAATGTATTCGAGGCTTTGCGCGCTTGGTTGATTAACCGCCGTTTCGGCTATCGCAAACTGTTCTGGATCACCGGCATCATCACGTTCTTCCTGTCCTCGGTGGCCGACAACCTGACCTCGGCTTTGCTGGTCGGCGCGGTGGTCATGGCGGTGGGTACCAACAGCCCTAAATTTGTTGCCTTGGGGTTTATCAACCTAGTGAGTGCAGCCAATGCCGGCGGTGCTTTCAGCCCCTTCGGCGACATCACCACACTAATGGTGTGGCAGGATGGCAAGGCTGATTTCTTTGATTTCTTCATGTTATTCATCCCTTCCGTGGTGAACTTTGTGGTCCCGGCGGCCATCATGCATTTTTCCATCCCTGATGAAGCGCCTATCCCTAACGATGAAGACGAAAAGGTCGTGCTCAAGCCGGGTGCTTTGGTCATTGCCGGATTGTTCGCCCTCACCATCACGACAGCAGTGTGCTTCAAGCAGTTCCTCCATCTGCCTCCGTTCATGGGCATGATGGTTGGTTTGGGTTATCTGATGATGTACGGCTACCGTTTGAAAATGGTCTTCAGCTACAAAGGCGACCGGTTTGATGTCTACCAGAATGTCAAGGATTCCGAATGGGATACTTTGCTGTTCTTCTTTGGGGTTATCTTCGCCGTCGGTGGCTTGGGCTTCATTGGTTATTTGCAACTGGCTTCCGCCGCAATGTACCAAGGCTTGGGACCGACTACCGCTAACGTGTTGATTGGTGTGTTGTCCGCCATTGTCGATAACATACCGGTGATGTTCGCCGTGTTGCAGATGAACCCGGATATGCCGCTTTACCAATGGATGTTGGTTACCCTGACCGCAGGTGTGGGTGGAACCATGTTGTCCATCGGCTCCGCCGCAGGCGTCGCACTGATGGGGACTTCACGCGGCATGTATACCTTCTTTAGCCACTTGAAATGGACATGGGCAATTGTTGTCGGTTACGTCGCGAGTATTGTCGTTCATCTGTTGATTAACGGCTGAAAAAAGCGCCCGGTTTTGACAAACCGGGCGCTTTTTTTATTTTTGGAATGCTAAAGTTGATACCGTCTTGAACGATCAAGAGGCAAGTTAATGTCTCCCTGTCTGTCATAGGATCAGAATTTATGCCCACCATTGGACGCATAGGTTCTCTTGATGTCATGGTCTTTCGTAATGACCATCCCCCGCCGCATTTCCATGTTTTTGGTGATGAGTTCTCTGCCAAGTTTGCGATGGATGATAGTACCCTTTTATCCTGCAAGGGGCGTATCCGTCGGCGCGATATAAGGGCGGTCGAGGAATGGGGGCATAAACACAAGAATTTGTTATATACAAACTGGGAGCTTGCCCGTTCCGGCCAGCCACCGTTAAGAATCGAGGATTAAGTCATGCTGTATGAGATTACCGATGCTAAGGCATGCCCAAACCATACCGTTACCCTCATGTGGTCGGATGGAACGCGGGGTGTCGTCGATTTTACCCCCTACCTTGCCAAAGGGGGGCTTTTCAACAATCTTAAAGACCCAGATTACTTTATACGGGAAATGCGGATGCTGCGGGGTGGCATCGGTTTGACGTGGCCGAACGAGGTGGATTTCTCCTCCGACGGATTGCGCCATGATGCCTTTCCGAAGGAAGAAACGGGCGAGTTCGACGGATTGCCTGTTACGCCATGGAAGAGCGTGGAACAAACATCGCCACATTTTCCAGCATAAGCCTTGTCGGGCACGTTTCTTTGCGTTTCGCCCGACAATATGGCGGTTGGGCAAATCAAGGGCATTGGGTGAATGACATGGTGTTGATGTTTTGGCGCGGAAATGTTGGGCAACGATGGGGCCGTTGCCTAACCTACTAGGCTAGGCTCGTATACACGAATTTCAAGGGATTGATATTAAGGCAATCCGCGAAAGTATTGGTTTCTCCGAAGCAAGGCTTTTCCACCGTGCAACTGAGCTCGGGAGTAAGGCATATTTTTAATTTAACCATTTATGAAAATTAACTGGCAAGACAATTTAGTACTTTCAATCGGTATAGCATCCGGAATTATTACTTTGGTCGCCGCAGGTCTGGAACGTCTTTGGCTAGCGTATTTTGGAGCGGGACTTATATTTGCACTCGTTGCTACACTTGTCTGGCTACAACGTAATCTGGCTGTTCAAGAAATTAAGATTGGCATGAAATTTCTTGAAGCTCAACTTACAGAGCGAGGTATAAAACCTGATCTATTGATAGCATTTGACCGTTCTGGCGGCATGTTCGCATGTATGTTCTCTGTGCATATTCGACTACAATCAGTACTCGTTCTTCCTCGTAATCGTTTGCAACGTACTAATCGCATGGTCTCAATTGGCGAAGGAATCCAGATTGACGGCGAGAAATTCAAGAACCAGTGTGTGGTCATCGTGACATACCATATGTCAACAGGTGACACTTTAGATGCTGCAATGTTGTATTTGAGTTCTCAAAAGGTAAACCCAGCCGCGATTATTTCACTTTATATAACACCAGGTGCTCGTGTTCGCTACCCTGCTTTACTCTTTGCTTATGAACATCCTTCAAATCGTGAATTACTTAATCGCTTGCCTTGGGTTGACGGAAAATATATTTATCTATAACGCAATAATTTAGAATACAGCACACTAACATGAAACACCGGATAGACCCAAAAATAGACTGCGTATTCAAAGTACGGGTAGGGCGGAACCATGGACGGGTTCCGCCGAATGTTATGGGTTGGTCGCAAGCATTCGGCGGATCACATCCCTGTATCCGCCCTACAACTAGTAATTCGTAGGCGGTTTAGGTCCGTAAGGCGGAATAGGCGCTAATCCGCCGGATTCGGCCGCATGGTTGGCCTATATTGGGCGCAATGCACGGGAAGGTCAGCGGGTGGCAATGGTGGGCTACGGTGTGCATCTAGTTTGAGGTAAACGGCTAGGCTTATCCAATGCGCACCTAGCCCACCCTACGATTTGCTCCCCACTCTCGAAACCAACAGCTTATCCACCCGGTTTTTGTCCATGTCCACCACTTCGATGCGCAGACCCTCCCATTCAAACCAGTCTGAGGCGGTGGGTATGCGTCCCACATGCATCATCACAAAGCCGCCTACGGTGTGATAATTCCCTTTGGCCTCGTCAAGCAGGCCATCGACATCAAACAAGTCTTTGAACTTGTCCACCGGCAACATCCCGTCGATCAGCCATGAGCCGTCCTCACGCTGGACCATCAGCGGTTCTTCGGTCAAATCCGACGAGGGGATATCACCGACAATGGCTTCCATGACATCGTTTAGTGTCACCAAACCTTCGACCTCGCCATACTCATCCACGACCAACGCAAAATGCATCCGCGTTTTTTGGCATTCTTCCAAAAAGTGCATCAAGGAAATATTGAACAACACAAAAAGCGGCGGTTTGCACAGACTGGGCAAGTCGATGGGTTCGCCGCGAAATTGGCTGTTAAGGATATCCTTGGCCCTGACCACCCCCAAGATTTGCTCGAACCCCCCCTTGCATAGCGGAAACCTTGAATATTGGCTGTGCAACAGCTTTTCCCGGTTTTGTTCGAAGGAGTCGTCAAGGTCCAACATGAAAATGTCTTTGCGCGGGGTCATGACCGAGGCGATGACCTTGTCGTCGAGTTGAAAAATATTGGCGACCAGATCATGTTCTGCCCGTTCAAAAACACCCTCCTCGGTGCCTTGCTCCATTAGAACTTGGATTTCTTCCTCGGTGATGGATGGCTCCTTCCCCTTATAGCGGCCAAACAGTTTTATGACGATTTCTGTGGAGAGGCTCAGCAGTTTGACCAAGGGAAAGGCTGCAATGGATAAAACCCGCATCGGTCCGGCAAAGAACGAGGCAATGGGTTCAGGATTGCGCATGGCGAGGCGTTTAGGCACTAATTCGCCCACGATCAAAGAAAAATAGGTGACGATCAACACCATGAGGGCAACGGATAGATGCCTGCTGTACTGCGCCAACTCGGGTATTTTGTCGATATAGTCGCGTAATCTATCGGCAATCGCAGATTCGCCTATGGCCCCGTTTAAGACACCGATGAGCGTCATGCCGACTTGAACCGTAGACAGAAAATGGGATGGTTCATTTGCCATTTTCAGAGCACTCGCAGCACCGGAGCGGCCTTCTTCCGCCCAGTGTTGCAAACGGGCCTTGCGAGATGAAATCAACGCGATTTCCGACATGGCAAACATGCCATTGACGACGATCAATAAAAAAATCAGTAATATGTCCATGGAAACGATAAAGTAAGGGGTCAAGCTATTGTTATGGTTTTGCGGATTGCCGGTCAAGTCCTTACGTTAAAATAGTGACGCAAATAACACTGAAAATTGGTAAGCGTTCACTCCCCCCTGCCTTTTCCTGGGAACGCGGCCATCTTGGCCGCCATTTCAGCGGGCGAGACGCCCGCGCTCCCAGGGGGGAGTGAACGCTTACGAAAATTGAGGCATAAGGTCGGGTTAGGCGCACATTACGAAATCCTGCCCCCAAGCTTCAAACCCTGTATGCGCCGTAACCCGACAAAGGGGGCTAATTTAGCATTATAATAACGCCAACCCTTTATCCGCCTTTACCTATGCACTCCGACGAATTGCCCACCTCAGAAGGCTTCGATATCCCTGCCTTTTTACAGGCTCTGACCCAGCGTCCGGGCATTTATAAGATGCTGGATAAAACCGGCGAGGTCATTTATGTCGGCAAGGCGAAGAATTTAAAAAAACGCGTTTCCAGTTATTTCTTCAATAAAGACGCCCCCCCCAAGCAACAGGCCATGGTTGCGCGGATCGCGTTGATCGAGGTTACCGTCACTCATACCGAGGGCGAGGCGCTATTGCTGGAAAGTCAATTGGTCAAGCGCATACAGCCGCGCTACAACATATCGCTGCGGGATGGAAAAAGCTTCCCGTACATCCAGGTCACGACCCATCAAACTTTTCCCAGAGTTGGATTTTATCGGGGTTCGCGCAAGAAGCAAGGCCGCTTCTTCGGACCCTACCCCAGTGCCGGGGCGGTACGCGAATGCCTAAAACTCTTGCAGAAAATATTTCCGGTGCGCCAATGCGAAGACTCCGTGTTTAAAAACCGCTCCCGACCTTGTTTACAATACCAGATCGAACGCTGTTCCGGCCCTTGCGTAAACTTAATTTCTCAGCAATCCTACGCCGAGGATGTGGAAGATACCATAAAATTTCTGGATGGGAATGGCAAAGGACTCATCGACGAATTGGTCAAACGCATGGAAATGGCCTCCTCGGAACTACATTTTGAACAAGCCGCCCGCTACCGCGATCAAATCGCCAATTTGCGCACCATCCTTGCCAAGCAGGCAGTGACCGGGGAACAGGGTGATCTGGATATCGTCGCCTGCGCCATCAAAGGGCATCTTGCTTGTGTGCAAGTGCAATTCATCCGTGGCGGCCAACAAATAGGTGATAGCGCATTTTTCCCGAAAATGGCCGACGAACACAGCCCCGGTAGTGTGCTGGAAGCCTTTTTGGCGCAATATTACCTAAACCGGCAGATTCCGCGTGAAATCCTCCTAAGCCACGACATTGACAACCGCGAGTTGTTGGAGGAAGTGCTCACGGGCCAAGCCAAGCATTCTGTGCATATCAGCCCGAACACTCGTGGCGAGCGCCTGAAGCGGGTACAGTTGGCGCAGACCAACGCTGAAAACACCCTTCAAGCCAAACTGGCAAACCTACAAGACCTGTATGGGCGATTCCTTAACCTCGGCGAAGAGTTGGGTCGCCAAGAGCCTCCCCGCCGCTTGGAATGCTTCGACATCAGCCATACGATGGGCGAGCAGACCGTCGCCTCCTGCGTGGTGTTCGACCGCCAAGGCGCGGTCAAGTCGGCTTACCGGCGCTTCAACATAACAGGCATCGAGCCGGGAGATGACTACGCCGCCTTGGCCCAGGCTGTGACGCGGCGTTACCAACGCATTAAGAAGGGCGAATTTGAAGCGCCTGACATTCTGCTCATCGACGGCGGCAAAGGCCAAGTCAGTGCGGTCAAAGAAGCGCTTAAGTCTATTGAGATGAATGAAATCTACGTTTTAGGCGTGGCTAAAGGCCCGGATCGCAAACCCGGAATGGAAATGTTGTTTCCAGCAGGACAAAACCAGCCTATCCTATTGCCTAGCCACTCGCCCGCGCTGCTCCTGATCCAGCAGATTCGTGACGAAGCCCATCGTTTCGCCATCACTGGCCATCGCCAACGGCGAAGCAAGGCAAAAACCCAATCTACGCTGGAAATGATCGAAGGCCTGGGTCCTAAACGCCGTCAGCAATTGCTCAAGCAGTTTGGCGGGCTGAGGGAAATTGGCCGCGCCGACATCAATGCCTTATGCAGCGTGGAAGGCATTAACCGGCAACTCGCCCAACGCATTTACGAAACATTTCACGAACAGGAAGCCTGACTATGCAATTCAACCTGCCAACCTGGCTAACCTTAATTCGGATTATTTTGATCCCGGTGATGGTGGCCCTGTTCTATCTACCTTGGCATCTGGCCCATGTTGCCTGCGGGGTGGTTTTTGGAATAGCCGGCATCACCGACTGGCTCGATGGCTATCTGGCCCGTAAAATGAGCCAGACCACGCTGTTTGGGGCGTTTCTAGACCCGGTGGCGGACAAGCTGATGGTATCCGTTGCCTTGGTCCTCATTGTACAGGCCGACCCTAATCCTTGGCTGGCCATTGCGGCGGCAGTCATTATTGGCCGTGAAATCACCATTGCCTCGCTACGCGAATGGATGGCGGAAATCGGCCAGCGCAACAAGGTCGAAGTGTCGTGGATTGGAAAATGGAAAACCACAGCCCAAATTGTGGCCATTGAAATCCTACTCGTCAGCATGGACGTTTGGAAGGAAACTTTAACTCAAATAGGACAATTCCTGCTTCTAATCTCGGCCATTTTGACCCTATGGTCGATGTTTAATTACATCAAGGCCGCCCTGCCGTCTTTGCTTCATCATGACAGCAAGGGTTGATGCTCGTATTTCGCACAAGGCTAGAACGCCCGTTCGCATAGGGCGGGTTAGGTGCGCCCCTGCCAAACTTGCCGATACGGATAACATCCCTTGGAGGGATGTTATCCGTTAAATTGATTCACTAGGGGTTGACACAAAAATCCACCCTTGTATAATATGCACCTCTAGGACGCGGGAATAGCTCAGTTGGTAGAGCACAACCTTGCCAAGGTTGGGGTCGCGAGTTCGAGTCTCGTTTCCCGCTCCAAAATTTTTCAACCAAAAAGCCGCGAAGTTCCAACGCGGCTTTTTAGTTTTACCCTCGCACTCTGGCTGAGTGGCAGAATGGTCATGCAGCGGCCTGCAAAGCCGTGTACGCCGGTTCGATTCCGACCTCAGCCTCCATATCGACATCCAAAGCAATCCAACAGAGTCCCCAAGCCAGCGTAAATGCTGCCTTTTTAGTCTATACTATGTCTAAGGGAGTCCGCTGAAATGCCCCCACAGCCGGGGGCATGAGGGGGCATTTCTGGGGGCATGTGCCTATGCCCCCAAGGTCGATGCCCCCAAGACTCCCAAACCCGCATAGACACTGGACGGAGGACACTTAGCCATGTTGACCGACACCACCATCAAAAGCACCAAGCCGAAAGAAAAACCCTATCGGCTGGCAGACGAAAAAGCCATGTATTTGGAAGTCATGCCGAATGGTTCCAAATATTTCCGCATGAAGTACCGTTTTGAAGGTAAGGAAAAACGCCTTGCTTTTGGCGTGTACCCGGAAACCAGCCTCAGAGATGCCCGCGACAAGCGCGACCAAGCCCGTAAGCAACTTGCCCAAGGCATAGACCCCGGCGAGAATCGAAAGGCTATGAAGGCCGCACAGATGGCGGATGGGGAAACGTTTGAAGTCGTTGCGAGGGAATGGCACGGTAAACTCCAAGCCAATTGGACACCCGAACATGCGGAGCGCATCTTGCGACGGTTGGAAGCGGACATCTTCCCTTGGTTGGGCAAGTGATACCGATCAAGCGCGGGGTAGCGAAGTGAGCCGCTACAAATACCCGCTGGAAGTATTTTGGAGTGATGCGGACGGGGCTTTCATCTGCATAGCGGCTGACCTACCCGGATGCAGCGCGATAGGCGACACGCCACAAGAGGCCGTCAAGGAAATGGAAACCGCCATGCGCCTTTGGATTGATGCGGCCTTAAGCATGGGCCGGACGTTGCCAGAGCCAAGCCGCAAGGCCGCAAAAACGGGTTATAACTTGATGAAGCACCATTAAAACGAGCAAGAGGTAATCACCATGGCAAGCGTTGTGGAAAAAATAGTTGAGACGGTCAAGGACATGCCGGAACAGCAAGCGGCGGAGGTATTGAACTTTGCAGAGTTCCTGAAATACCGCCAAACGGAACGTCCGCTTGAGAAAATTGAGCAACCCGCAGAGGCAGACGATTGGGCCGAGTTTGAACAGTTTGCGGGGGCGTGGTCTGGCAAGTTCAACCGGGAGGAATGCTATGACCGTCCGGGCCTTCGCTGATACCAACATACCACTTTACGCGCTGGATGTTGACGCGGAAAAACGCAAGAAGGCACTCGCCTTGCTGAGAGGGAACCCGGTTATCAGCGTCCAAGTGGTGAATGAGTTCATCAGCGTGGCGACTGGCAAAATGAAGCTTGCCCGACCGCAGATCAACCGGCTTGCGCGGGTAATGATGAAACGCTGCGAAGTAGTCACCATGGACGCGGCTATGGTCAAAGATGCCATTGCCTTGCCTTTGGGCGGTCTGGTTGGATGGTGATCTAGGCCACGGGCAAGGCCGGAACCACGATCAA
>QJPH01000470.1 GCA_003242955.1 Candidatus Methylumidiphilus alinenensis | reverse complement strand
AAAAAGACTGTCGCCTCCCATCGCGAACATATCATGGATAAACTGCACATCGCCGGCATTGCCGAGCTAACCCGCTTTGCCATCCGCGAGGGTCTTTGCTCTATGTGCACTCCCTGTCCGTCACTGCAACCTAGTTGCAAGACTAGCGCATCGCCCTGTAACACCCCGGACGACCATCGCATACCCTAAGGTGATTTCCAATAATGAATCCACCAAAACCGAAATGAATTGTCCACGGAAATCACGAACAATTCCTCCGCAAATCACCTTGCCAAGCTGGGGCTTGGCGTTCCTTCTGGGAGTGCCAAGCCCCAGCTTGGCCTTTGGATGGGATGTTCTTTATTGGATATCACCTAACCTCCCAGCCGTCTTGGAATAAAAAAAACAAACTGGCCTAGGCGGTGGGATAGTACGGGGCTGCCCTACATTCCAGCAACGACGTTTGTAAGCGGTCGCGATCAATGCCTCCGCAGGGACCGATGAAAACCAGCCGGGATTGCGGCGTGTCATTACCCCAAGGCTGACCGATAGTCAATGTAGCCCGCCGTGCGACCGACTGGAACACGCAGCGGTAGCCGGGTTTTTCTTGGAGATGCAAAAAGCCTTTGACTCGAAAAACAGTCGGCGGCAACTCGCGCATCACCTCGGATAGCCTCGACAAAACAAGGGCTTCCCCACTTTCAAAGCTCCACGTGTCAAACTGTAGCGGGTGATTATGGTTGCAGTGCTCGTGTCCGTTATGCGACGGATCACAGGGGCTTTCTGGCTGCGCTGAAAATGCCCCGACTCCGAGTAGCAACTCCAAAGGCACCTGCGCTTGGACCGCCTCCAGCACCCGCGCCGACGGTGAGATCGCGTGTATCCAGTCGATGGCCGCCGCGCAACTGGCTTTGCTGACGAGGTCGGCCTTGTTTAGCAGTACCACATCTGCCGCTCTGATCTGTTGCCGTGCCAATTCGGCCATCTCGCCGTCGAGCGTGAGGGCCAGTTCGGCATCGACCAGAGTGACAATGCCGTCCAGCAGCGCAAATGGCTGTAGGTCGGGATCGGCAAAGGTGTGCGCGACGGCGAGCGGGTCAGACACGCCGGAAGTCTCGATGACAATGAACTGCGGCGGCACAGGTCGGCGCAGTAAGCGCACGACAGATGCCAGCAGGCCATCGCTCAAGCTACAGCAGATGCAACCGTTGGCAAGGCTGACCACGTCACCGTCGCGTTGCTCGATCAGTTCGGCATCAATGTTGATGGACCCGAAGTCGTTAACCAAGGCAGCGATGCGCAACCCGTGGTCACCGGTCAGGATACGGTTCAGCAGCGTGGTTTTGCCTGCACCGAGAAAGCCGGAAATGATGGTGACCGGCACGGGTGGCGAGAGAGGTTGCGTCATCGCCAGTTCCTCAGACCTGCACTGGGCGGCGCACCGGGCGGCCCGGCAGGGATTGCAACAGCAATTGGCCGTCTTGAATCGCAAACTCCCCGTTGACGATCAAGTGTTGTACGCCGACCGAGGTTTGCGCCGGTTCCACATAGGTGGCACGGTCAGTGATGGTGTTGAGGTCAAACACGACGATGTCGGCATCCGCGCCTACTTGCAGGCGGCCCTTACCGCGCATCTGCGGCACGCTTTTTTCCAGCACTTGCGCCGGTATCAGGCTGGTTTTTCGCAGCGCTTCAAGCAGCGGGAGCTTTTGGCTTTCGCGCACATATTGGCGCACGAAGCGGGCATAAGTACCCGCCGAGCGCGGATGGGCAAACGCATCTGTTGGCAGTGGCCAGACATCGCCTTGAATGAGGTTGCCTTGCGAGTCAGTCCAGCACATCGCATCCGATGCAATCGCCGCGCCCTCGTAAAGGACTGACGTATCAAGCAGCTTCTGATCGGCTGGGTCCGTTTCAGGCTCCAAGAAATGCAGTACCACAATCGCGCCAGGGTCGGATTGCTGCAACGCATTGAACGAAGCCTCAGTCATCGGTTGCCCATCGTACTCGACGGCGGAGTAACTCTTAACCCCACGTTGTGCCATCCAGTTGGGGTTGCGGAAGGTTTGTGCGCCAATTGCCGTGGATGCCGCCCCATAGGGATAGGATTCGGTGGTGACGCGCACCCCCCGTTCCTGCGCTTTGCGCAATAGGTCTGCACAATCAGTCACGTCACAGCCTGAGGTACTGCCAAGATGGCATAGATGCATATGTGTTCCGGTGTCTGCCGCCAGCGAAATCAATTCTTCTATCGCCTCGAAGGCACTATTCGGTTCGATTACGCTGACGTAGCGCACATGCGTGAAGGTGGGTACGTCATAACGGGCGGCCAATTGGGCGAGCGCGTAGTATTCCTTGCGACCGTAGCCAGGCGCATAACCGCCATTGATGCCAATGCCGATGCCCCCTTCTTTTAAACCTGTTTCAACCCAGTTGAGGATTTGGGTCACTTGCTCATCCGTCGCCAGCGTGTTTTGCCAGCCGGTATAAGCAAAAGCATTATCGAACCAAGTGATCGTCCCATCTGGCGGGGGCAACGGCGGTTGTGCGCCTTGTTCCATGACGGTAATCCGTCCATAGGTCCAGGCGGCGGATGCGCCGTAGTTGATCGGCCTGCCTTCCTTGGCAACATCGGCGTAGAAGTCGCTAATCGGCAACAAACCAGATTCAAGCTCCAGTGCCGTGGTCACGCCGTCATAGGCTCTCATCCGGGTGGCCGGCAACTCTTGACCATGGGCGTGGAGGTCGATGAAACCTGGCGCGACGACGCGTCCCGTTGCGTCCACGGTCCTTGTCCCTTGCAGCGGGGTTGCGGAAATGGCGGCGATACGGTCCCCTTTGATACCAACATGGCGGGTAGCGTCTAGCCCGGTTTCCGGGTCAATCACGCGACCATTTGCGATGACGAGGTCGTATGGGCCGGGTTCGTTTGGTTTGATGTTGAGTGCGTTTGTGTTCATGGCTTGCTCCTAGAGGATGGCCTTTTGGGATTTGACAAGTAAAAAAATACAAAACAATAATTTTCGCTAGGTCGTGGGTTCGGGTTTTCGGGTAAGTGAGGGCTGTTGTACGGGTGTGTTGGAAGCAAACTAACTGCTACCCTTTGCCGCTGGGCCTGAGGGGGGCGGAATAAGCATCACCCCCTCCGGTTGGGTGATGGTTTTTAATAACGCTGTCAACCTAGGGACGGATTGCGCGTACACAATCCCACCTTTCATGATGAAATCGACTTTGGCGGTGGCGCTGATATCCTGAAACGGATTCCCCTGCATGGCGACGATATCGGCGGTTTTACCAACGGCCAACACACCCAAATTAGGCTGATTGAGCAAATCGGCAGCGACACTGGTGGCCGCCTTCAGCGCCCGCAACGGCGTGCAGCCGTATTGCACCAATGCCTGGAATTCCATCACGTTATCCTGAAAGGCGAAGGTCCCCGCATCCGTGCCATAGGCAATGGTGACATTGCTGGCGGCTAAGTTTTTCGCGGCGGCAATGAGTTGCGGCGCGTATTCCTGAAATTTCTGGTGTTGCCAAGGCGAACGGTTTGTCCAATATTGAGGGTTGTTCGCATTTTCTGCCTTGGTTAATATCGTCCATTGTGTGGGAACCATGAAAGTCCCTTTGCTTTCCATCATGCTCAAGGTGGCTGTTGTCGCCAGATTGCCATGCTCGACGGACCTCACCCCTGCGGTCACCGCACGCTGAATCCCTTCGTCCCCATACGCATGGGGCGAGCAATAAACGCCCAAGTCCAACGCAGTGCTGACTAGGATATTTATTTCGTCTTGCGAGTAAGTGGTTTGGTTCGGATTGTCGGAAGGCGTCGAGAACCCCCCCGTTGCCGCAAATTTGATCCAATCGGCACCGCCGCGAATATCTTCACGGACAGCCTTGATGATGGCTGCTTCGCCATCGGCAACTTGGAACTCCATCGGGTGGAATTGATAGCCGACCAAGGCCGTTGCATCGCCGTGTCCGCCTCGTGCCGAAAGCAAATGCGGCGCGACCAGCAACCTCGGGCCGATGACCGTGCCTTGCTTGATGTAGTTACGCAAGTCCACCGTGATGAAGTCTGGGTCGAAACAGCCCACGTCGCGGACGGTGGTGAAACCATTGCCCAACAGAATGCTTAACGCGCTAAGCGAAAACAGCGTCTTTTGCGACACCGTCTCGGTATAGACCTCGTCAAAGACACCTTCAAGCAAAGTGGTGTGGATATGGCAGTCAATGAAACCGGGGGTTACCGTGTGATCCTTAAACTCCAACACATCGGCTCCGGGCGGATGATTTACCGATGTCCCCATATCGGTAATAACTCCGTTTTCAACAAGTATTTCCTGTGGGCCTAAAGGCGCATCGGCAAGCCCATCCCAAACATTGTCCGCTACAATCACATATGATATGCTAGTATTAGAAGAACTCATGGAAATCTCCTACAGTTGTTTTTTATAAACAGTTTTGCTTAATGGCAATCACTGATGATTGTAGTTGGGCCAGCAAAAAAATGCCCAATCTCATGGATAGCAAATATACAGCGTTTTTTATATCAATTTGTTACTTACATAATGTACGTCCATGTCGGCAAAGGGTTGCCGACCTACTGCGTAACAAGGGCCGTAGGGTGGCAACCTCTTGCCGCCAAAGATAAACAAAGTAATCAATGGACATTAAAAACGCTGTAACAGTAATGGCGGATTACATCGGTATTGGTAACAAGAGGCATTATCCTGCCAAGCAGCATTCAAATGAATGTTGCAACTGTGATTTGTCCAAGTTACCCGCCAAGCCAATCAACACCAACTGACTACGGCGGGTTTGCTTGGCCCATGCGCCACCGTGGGTAAAATTCGAGCGAACGCCTACTTGTTGCAATATAATCCGTTCTTCGGGTAACTCTGATGTCATCAATACGCCCTTGGCCCGCAAGATAGATGCCGGTAGCTGGTTTAACTGTTTTTTCAAAGCTGACAAACTGAAGGGCCGATCACTTATAAAACTCCAGCTATCGAACAGGTTATGGTGATTGCCGATGTCTGCCTTGACAGCACTATAAGGTGAAGCCGCTTTTGGTTTAATGTCAAGGTTCATTACTATATCCATAGGTATGTCTGCATAGCATGTTGTAATCAGCCTTGCCCACCGTGCAATTTGTTGAACTTGTCTTTTCACCTCGTTCAACTCGGCTTCGCTTACTAAATCAATTTTGTTAACGATGATAATATCGGCAACGGTAATTTGATCGACTATCAAATTGCGTAGATTGGCATTTCCACCAGATGCATAGAGGCTTGGAAATTCAGCCGCATCAACCATCGCAATAACACTGTCCAACTGGACGGAGTTGCGTAATGCGGGTCGCTGAATCGTGCGAACAATGGCATAAGGGTTGGCCACACCGCTCGCTTCCACGAAGATATGATCGGGACTCAGGGGTAGCACCTGTTGAAATGACATTGCCAAATCGTTGGCTAGAGAGCAACAGGCGCAACCGTTTTCCAAGGTGACGATATTGCCGTCAATACTACTAATGAGCATTTCGTCAATGTTAATGCGACCAAAATCATTGACCATAACCGCAATCCGCTTGCCGTGATCGCCCTTTAAGATGCGATTGATCAGGCTTGTCTTGCCTGAACCGAGGAAACCCGTCAAAACAGTGACTGGAAGTATTGAGTTGCGCATGATTAAACCCAAATATACCTAGAGAAGCCCGATAACCTCCGCGCTTCGGCCAGTTCAGCGCGGAGGGAGTTATTACAAGCATGAGCTACCTTCATGACTTGGCATATTCCATCGAAAACAGTGTGAACGCATTCACTTTGTTTTCACGATTATAGTACCGCCATAATAGACGTTATGGCTGACAAACCCTGACATTTTCGGCTTTTTATATCTCCTGCAATGCCGCCCCGAAAAGATACCCATGGCCCCTCACGCCGCGCAGCTTAAAACTTCCATCGATAGTAGTATTAAGTTTGCGACGCAAGCGGCTTATTAGGGCTTCTAGGCAGCGTTCATCAAAGTGCAAATAATTCTTGCCCAAGGCTTCGATCAGTGTTTTCCGGCTAAGCAAATTCCCTTGTGCGTGGGCGGCGGTCTGTAGCACACAGAATTCGTTATGCGAAAGCGGGATGTGTTTGCCATCGGGGGCTATTAATTCCATTAGCGAAGCGTCCAGAAACCAGACAGGCAAATTATATCCTCTTGACGAGATGGGATTATTTCCCAATAGTGCGATGTTAGTCATTGCAGTTAACTCACTGGTTTAAGAATGTTGCTTTGATCGTTGAAAACGGGGTTATGTGAGAAATCCGGCGGGTGCTTACCCACCCGCCGGGGTTTGCCGAAATAGCGGCCTCGCCTTGAGTGATGCGAGGCCACTAATCCAAAGGCGTGACTGCCTAGGCTTAAGTATTGATAGTCAGCACCCCATTTTTGTTTTCAATGTCACTTATAGTGGCAGCTTGGGTTGTCGTATACGTCAACGTAGAGGCAACCGAATTGCCTTGGGCGTTTAGACAAGTGGCCGAAATCGTCACCGAGATGCCCGAACTGCTGCCTTGATAACTGCCCGCAGGGACATATTGCCCAAACTTGTTGGTGCCATTTTTGATGGCACTGTTACCCGTGGCTATCGTCAGCACACCATTGATATTGCCGATATCCCCAATGCTAACGGCCTGGGCCGTTGTGTACGTCAACGAGGATGCGACTTGACTTCCGCTTGCTGAAGTACACTGCGCCTGGATTTGGATGGAGATAGCCGAACTGGTATTCTGATAACTGCCAGCCGGTATGTATTGCGCCACTGACGCATACTGCACCCAAATAGCCGGTTGGAACTGAAGGTAAACCGGCTGCAATTGGTTGAGGTAGGACCCGCAGGTACCTTGGAAACCCACTAAAGTCGCCCCGGCTGGCACTGTCCAGCTAAATGCACCGCCCGCTTGTGGGCTGGGTGGATACGTTACAGACTGACCATAATTCGTGTTTAAGGTCAGTTGGTTGATATACCAACCCGCCGTACCGCTGATCGAGGTGATGAATTCCCCCGCCCTCAGGTTGAGGGGGGCTTGTTGGAAGACCCCACTCGTGCCGCCATGGATGAACTGTACAGTTCCCGAGTTGGTCTGGTAGCTCGTGCCGATCTGGTACATCCAAGAACTGCCCCAAAGAGCGACCGAGGCCAGCACCGGCTGAGTCGACAAGGCTATGGGTGTGCTGGGGTTTGACTTGTTGTTGGTGGCGTTGGTCAGGTTGCTTCCCGTTGCCGAACTGGTGGCTAGATCGTACCAGGCCGGTGCTGATTTCCCCCCCCCCCAAGCAGTACCCGTTTCGACTTGGAACTGTGCCGAAGGCGAACCATTGCTGACACTTTTCGGAGCGGTGGGGTAGGTGTAGCTGCCCAACGGGTTCGCATTGGTCTGGGCAATCCAAATTTCCAGCGCGGAGTAGTCTTGGTTGAATTGCTGGCAATTGGTGTAGAACGTGCTGTCGCCGGTGTAGCCGTAAGTCTTGTAAAGGCTGGCGACTTGCTGCATCGCGCTGCGAATGGTGTCCAGGCTGGCCAGGCTCGATGCCACGTTATTGGTGTAAGTCTGCCGATTAGTCACAATCGGTTGGAAGGCGGTGGCCGTCGTACTCGACATTAAGGTCTCGTAGCCGGTGGTGGCAAATTCCAACACCACACCATTGCCGGCCACATCGCTGACACTCAGGGTTTGCGCAAAGCTCACCAAGTTGGTAATGTCGGTGCTGGTGTCATTGGTGATTTCCGGCAAAGAGGCGGAACTGCCGCGCAACATTTGGTAGGCACGGCAATTGACAGTGGTTTGTGAACTCGCATTGGTCATGCTCTTGGAGAAGTTCACCCCGATGCTGACCGGCGGGTCTGAAGGTACGACACCCTGCACCGCGAAGGAATTCATCACCGACTGCTGGTCCGACTCGGTTTCGCACTCGTAGACAAACACCGCCATATATTCCGCGCCCAAGGTTGCCGCCGACACATAGGAGTCGCCATAGGCCGTGAACAATTCCTCCGGCGTCAATCCTACCGCCGCTGGCAGCAAGGCCGGGTCCGTGGAGTAGATCGGGCTGCTCTTCACCGCATTCGCATACACCACCACGCTGACTGAGGTGTTGCTGGATTTGACCGTCGAGGAGGATTTGTGTTTGGCGGACTGGCCTTCCACCGACAATCCAATCGAGTGCTTTACGGTCTTGTCCAAGCTGTCGGACGAGTTGCACACCTGGACGAAGTTTTGGCTTGCCACATTTTGGCTACCGATGCTGCAAGGTGCCACCGCCGCACTATTCGGCATTGCACTATTGAGGAAGGTGTTGAAGCCCACGCCTAGGCCAGTGACCGGGAGGGCCGGTTGTGCGGTGGCCGTTGCCAGCAGCGGGGTGTTCCACTCCGCCGGCTGGAACTGGATGGTGATCGGCTGCAACTGGTTCAGGAAAGACCCGCTAGAGCCTTGGAAGCCAACTAAGACTTCGCCGGCATTGGTCGCCCAACTAAATGAGGTCGTACCACTAGTCGAATTCCCTGTCGGATAGGTGTAGGTTTGGCCGAGATTGGTGTTGAACGTCAATTGGTAAACATAGTCACTATAGTACCCGCTAATCGACGTGATGAATTCCCCGGTTTGGAGGTTGACAGCATAGTCTGACGTACCGCCTGTTTGACCATGAGTAAAGGTCGAAGGGCCTGTCGGCAAATCATAGGTGACGACAATTTCATTCACATAAGATCCACCCTCCAACGCAATCGAACCGATGACCGGCAGGCTGGTCAACGGAATGGGGGGTGGAGTTGGGTTTGGAGACGATGTGTTAGTGACCGCTATCGCCATGCCGATTTCGACATCTTGGTAGGGCGAGCTGACATTGGTACCCCAGATGGGGTGGGCCGGGGTTTGATACACCAGCGTCGGGCTGCCATTGGCCAGTGCTGCCGGCGGGTTGAGGGATGATGCCAACGCCTGCACCGTAAACGGGTTCAATACGACGGAATCAATCCAACTATTCAGCCCATTGATCGCCGAGGCGACTTCCCCGCTCTTGCTGCCCGACTGCGCGGGGAAGCTGGTGTTGGCATCGCCGGTGTAGCCATAGGTTTGATAGGTCTTAGCCAGCGACAGGATTTGCGACCAAATGCCATACAAGCCACTCAACGCGGGTGCGACATGGGTGTTGTAAGTGTTGCGGTTGGTCAGTATGTTTTGGAAACTGGCATCGGCGGGATACAAGGTTTCGTAGCCGCTGGTGGTGAACGACAAGACCACCGGGGCATTCACGCTGGCTGCGTCAAAGCCTGCGGCGTAGTTGACCAGGCTTGTAATGTCGGTGGTTGGATTGAACGTCAAAGCCGGTAGGGCATCTGAACTGCCGCGCACGCTCTGATGGCAGGTGCAAGTCACCGAGGTGGAGGATTGCGTACTGGACAAGGTGCTGCCCAAATCGGCATCGACATTCGCCCCATCCGTGTCAATGCCTGCCGACAGGCTCTTCTCCACCGATTGGCTTTGCGTCATGCTTTGGCAGTCATAGACAAACACCGCGACATATTCACCGCCATTGACGGTGGACGACACATAAGAATCGCCATACTGAGTGAAAAAGGTAGCCGGAGCCAAGGCTTGTGCCGCTGACGACAGGGCGCAAGCGGTGTAAGCCGGGCTTGCCGTCACTACTTGGGTCACCACCACCACACTGACCGAGGTGTCTTTGACATTCAGGCTTTGCGTCTTGGTCTTGGTGTGTCCCACCTTGAACAAGCCGGGTACGCCGATGGAGAACCCGGAGGTTTGGCTCAGAGTCTGCTCCAAGCTTTCGACGGAAGCGCAGATTTTTACATAGCTGGTGCTTTGCACCCCTTGGCTGCTGGTGACGCTGGTGCTCGTGTTCAACGCGCTGTTGGGTAATGCGCTGCCGGTGAAGGTGTTGAAACCGACGCCGATCTCACTGACCGGCAGCACCTCGGAGTAAGGCTGCGGGGTCAAGCTCGGGGCAACCCACTGGGCGGGCTGGATTTCGATGACGATGGGTTGCAACTGATCCAAATATGCACCACAACGCCCTTGGAAGCCTACCAAAATCTGGTTGGCTTGGTTTGCCGAGGAACTCCAAGAAATAACTCCACTTGCACTTTCAGGATTGGGAGGGTAAGTGAGCTTGTTTCCTAGGTTAGTGACAAACTTCAACTGATTAACGTATTCACCCCAAGACCCAGTGATGGATGTGAGGAACTCGCCACTTGCTAGGTTGATCGTAGCACTGTCGCCAGACGTATCCCAAGTGCCATGGGAGAAGGTCGAGTTCCCGGTGGGCGAGTCATAGGTGATATCAATCTGCCCCATGTAGGATGAACCCCAAAGCGTAATCGAACTGATGACCGGGAGACTCGAAATGGGAATAGGCAAGCCGCTGGTGTTGATGGTGCCGGTCGATGTCGTGCTTCCCCCTACCGTGGGGCTGGTATGTCCATTGACTGAGGCACTGGCTGACCCGCTCGCCGTGGTCGATGAGGAACTGGCCGTGTTGGCCGAACTGCCCACATTGATGTCTTGATAGGGGCTACCTCCGGTCGCACCCCAGGCAGGCTGGGTCGGTGTGGTGTAAGTAAACACCGGCACGCCGTTCAACAAGCTTTGTGGCGGGTTGTGGGATTGCGGCAGCGGAGCCGATTGGGCGGGGTTGCCGGCCACGCCAAGCCCTGTCATCGTCATGAAGTTGATGTTCGCCGAACTGGTCGTTGCCGAGGAGTACGACAAGCCCAGTTGGTTATTGTAGGCAAGCAATGCCGGTTGCCCGCCCGTCACCACGTTTGAGCAACTGTTGGCGGCCGTGCCTAGGGTTTCAATCCATAGGACGACATTGCCCCCATTCGACCAAGCGGCAAACAAAATGCCGCTCACTGCGGTTAAGCTTAAGGTGCCGCCGACTGCGCCGCCGCTGATATAAGTGGGTGTGCCGAAGCTGCCGAGGCCGGAACTACTTATGGTGGCACTGCCAACCCCCAAACAAGCGGTTCCGTTCGAGGTCGCCGAGAAGGCCACATAGAGCGAGTCTCCCGACACCGCCAGACTGGTGTTCACGCCGCTGGAGGTGCTCTGATAGGCCGCTGGCAGTTGGGTTTCGTTGCCGAAGCTTGTGCCGTTGCTGGACGAGGACAAATAAATCTGGCTGTTCTGTCCGGTGTAGACCATGTACAGCAAACCGCCCACCACCGCTAGGCTTGGCCCTGCGTTGCTGGTGTTGCTGCCATAAATGACGGGGGTGGAAAAACTGGAGCCATTGCTGGAAGTGCAAATAAATAACGCACCACCGTCATTGAATGCCAAACACAATTGGCTGTTGTAAACCGCCAGCGCGGGTGCGCCTTGGCAGTAAAACCCCGGCAACACCTGATTCTGATTGCCCCAGGTCTGCCCGTTGTCGTCCGACGACCAAACATTGATCTGGTTATCCGTCCCGGCAAAGGCCATGAACAGTTGATTATTAAAAAAAACCAGACTGATGCCGCCTTTAGTATTCATGAGATTGCCGGGCAACACGGTGGACGCCGACCATTGGGGTGACAACCATTGGTTCAGCCCGTCAATGTCGCTAATCAATTGAGTCTGATTCTTGCTGAGTTGAGTATCGCCGGTGTAGCCATAGGTCTGGTAGGCATTGTCGATCCATTGGTACTTGCTCCACAGGTTCTGCAAGTTGGCCAGATTCGGGCCTACGCTTTCGGTGTAGATGGCCCGGTTGGCGGCGATGGCTTGGAAGCCGGGGTCGACGGTGTCAAACAGGGTTTCGTAACCTTGGGTCGCAAAATCAAACACCACGGGCTGGCTGATTTGGCTGGCATCGAAATTCTGCGCGAAATTGATGATGGCCTCGGCGAATGCCTGCGGCGTGCCGGTGTCCGCCGGCAAAGTGGCGGTGGAACCCAATAAGGATTGATAAATGCTGCAACGCACATTGGTGTTGGACACGGTATTGCTTATCCCGCCGCCGACCGTCGCGCCGAGGGTGGCGCTGGACCCATCGACATCGACCACGCCGCTGGCGGAAAGGCTTTCTTGAACGGCTTTCTGGTCTTGGTCGGTCTGGCAATAATAGACAAAAATGCCCATATACTCGCCGCCTTCGGTCACCGCCGAGACAAACGAATCGCCGTATTGCTGATAAAACGCCAAACTATCCGCCGCCGTCGTCGGCACGGTGATGTTGCTGGCAAGGCTGCTACTGTCATAAATTGGGCTGTTGGTGACGACATTGCTATACACCACCACCGAAATGGAAGTGTCGCTTAGATTCAACGAAGTGCTTAGGGTAGTGGTTGAGCCTACGGTCGGCCCATTTTCACTGGAACTGTCGGAATCGCTGTCAGCGCTGGAATCGCCTTCCTCTCCGTCATCGTCGCTGCTTGCATTGATTTGCGCCGTCACCCCGAGGGAGTGGCTGGTGGCCTTGTTGAAACTATCGACCGAAGAACAGACTTTAACGAAAAACTGGCTGGACAAGCCTTGGCTAGTCGTGGTTGAAGCGGTTGACAACGCGCTTGGCATTTGCACACCGGTGAAGGTGTTGAAGCCAGCGCCGATGCCAGTGATGAGCGTGGTGGGGGTGGTGAATGGGGTAGACACGGTAAAAGTCCTCTGATTGATTTGCCGGTTTGGCTAAAAAATACTTAATGTTCAAGCAAATAGTTTGAACGTAGCTTGCGGCTTGGGTTGCATGGCAGGACTTGCGCCCAACCTGCCGAAAACAGCAAAAATATATTCCCATTTTTCCAAGTGTTTTCATATCAGCAAAAATCTGATTTTTTGGCGATGACTGAATTTTTTTCTGCGGGGGGTAAAATCAGCATTTTTCTGATTGTCAAACAGGCTTGAAGCTAGGATACTGCCACCCGAATGCCCCAAGGCGTTTAAATGACGGACAACTTGTTAGTGCTGTCAACCCGCCACAATCTAATTAGGTGTGACTTATGAAAATCGAAGCATCCCAAATCATGGCAATTTCCCCCACCTGCAAACCAGAGGTAGCCGAGGGGCTTGCCCAATGCCTTCCGGCTGTATTGGAAAAATACGCCATCTCCACGCCCTTGCGCGTGGCTCACTTCCTTGCCCAAACCGCCCATGAAAGTGAAGGTTTCACTCATTTCGTGGAGAATCTGGATTACAGTGCTTCGGGTCTGGAAAACACGTTCCCCAAAGAATTCCGCACGGTCAAAGTGGCTGACTATGCGCGCAATCCAGAGAAAATTGCCAACCGTGTCTATGCGAACCGAATGGGCAATGGCGATGAAGCTTCGGGTGATGGATGGAAATTCCGCGGCCGAGGCATGATTCAATTGACCGGACTTGAGAATTATGGCGCGTTCTCAAAACATTCAGGCAAGGATGCCATCCAAGACCCGGATTTATTTTCCACTGTCGCAGGGGCCGCAGAATCGGCGGCATGGTATTGGCTGGAACGTGATATCAACAAACCCGCCGATGAAGATGATGTGGTGATGGTCACCAAGTTAATCAACGGCGGAACTTTGGGCTTGGATGAAAGGAAACATTTGCTGGAGATTGCCAAGCGTGTCGTCAAGGAGATGTTTAGCTAAGCTAACGGCGGTGGCGGCAATGGTGTGCCACGGTGCGCGTCTAGTTTGTTGCTCGTTCCCAAGCTACTGCTTCACTGCCATTAAGTTAAGGTATTGCCGGGCCTGTTACCCCCTCTCCCGACAATTCAAAGAGCAAGTTTCACGCAAAGACGCAAAGGCGCAAAGAAAATCGCTCTTCTTTGCGCCTTTGCGAGCTTTGCGTGAGACTTCTTTTTCCAGTAACGATCGTATAACCCGTTTTCCACGGGATATTTCGACTCGGACGGACTTGTGTATAACGGCGAGAGCCGGAGCTTGGGAACCAGCCGAACAACACGTTAGGCAAGTCAAGAGCGAAATATTATCGAATATAGCGTAAAAATCAGATTTTTTCCGATACCAACTCTGCCGCGAATCAGGAACACTATGTCCGGTTAGTTGCATTTAAAAAAATCGGAGATGAGACCATGCTAAAACTGTTCAATTGGATATCCCGCCCGTTAGCCCCGGATGCAATCTCAGACGATGGGCACGCCAATGACAACCAAGGTGCTTGGCAATTGCCTATCGCGGATGCGGTTCGAGAAGCGGGCGCTTTATTGGCTTTTGCCAGCCGCAGCGGAAAGACAGTCGCCCCCGAGCATGTCAAATCCATCCTTGAAATGAGACGGTTAATAAATGATAGCAGTAACGCTCCGGCCATTGACACAGACAGGGAGCAAGCGTTCTGGTTGGCTTACAGCGATGTGGTGGCGGCAATTCGCCCGGTGACTTCCGACAGTATCAATGCCACCCTCAAATACAATTCCGACGTACAGGCGAACCATTGGTTCAGGCGTTCAATCGCCCAAAAAACAGTTTTCAGATATGGTTTATGTTCCTTGGTGGTTTTGCTGGCTATCATGTATTTTCAAACCTATATGCAAATGGGAATGTGTATCAGGGACCATTTGCAGTCATCCTTCCAGAGTCAAAAGCAGTCGATTGATGAGCTTTTTGCGCAAAAAATCAAAGATCAGGACAATCGGCTTAAAGCCGCAGGCATGGAGGGCCAAGAAAACCTAGTCAAAAAGCTCTATGAAAAGTATAAGGTAGAGCTTCATTTAGCCAAATTGCGCGCATCCCAGTATGAAATGTATTCTTGGGGAAAAGAAGGCGACAAGGCCTTGCAAGGTATAGGCATGTCATCGGGTGTGAATAGAACGCCGATTCCCGCAGATATTGGACGCTTGTTTGAAATGGATGAACAAGTCTTGGCAGGAATGCCTGAATCGCCTGCCGTCGGGCCAAAACTGCCGGGACAAGAGGAAACCAAAATGGATCCCCAAATCCAGAATCAATCAAACTTACAAAAGGAAAACTTCCTTATCCTTGGGGAACTGCAATCTGTGGTGATTCCTACTTATATTGCTTTGAATGAATCCGAACAAATTTTAAGGGTCATTTCCGAGTTCATACTGCCATTGCTTTACGGGCTGCTTGGCGCTTGTGTTTATGTTCTACGCGATCTCACTAACACCATTAGGTCGGTCACCTTCTCTAAATCATCAATGATTAACTATAGCTTACGGCTAATCATGGGGCCATTGGTCGGTATCGCCGTTGGATTGTTTTTAGGTACGCCAGCCGCCAATTTAGTCGGTGGACCCAACCTATTGGATAACCCTGTGACGGCTGCCGTTCCCCCGACCATTCCCTCGCTGAGTACTATGGCATTGGCTTTTTTGGCGGGATATAGCGTCGAGGTGTTGTTTTCCGCTTTGGACAACTTGATCGGTGCCTTTGCCAGCAAAAACTTGCCAAAGGTAAAAGAGACCCATTAAAAAAACACGGGCAGGGTGAGTCCTGCCCCAGTTTGTTAAGGCCTTGGTCATCGTTCAGCCCGATGGGTGAGTGTGTGGAGTGCGGCGACTCGTCGCCGCTTTCCGAACCATGCGGCGACGAGTCGCCGCACTCCACATTTGGTGGGCTAAACGATACCAAGACCTTTTTTAATCAATAAACTCATCCGGGGCATAATAATTAAGCCCGAAAGCCTCGGCGACACCACGGTAGGTCACCTTGCCGTTAGCAATATTGAGGCCTTTTCGCAAAGCCGCATTGTCCTTGAGTGCCTTCCGCCAGCCCTTGTTGGCCAATTGCATCAAATAAGGGAATGTGGCATTGGTCAGGGCTAGCGTTGAGGTGCGCGGAACGCCGCCCGGCATATTGGCCACTCCATAGTGAATGATGCCATCCACCAGATAGATTGGGTCCTCATGGGTCGTTGCGTGTATCGTTTCGACACACCCACCTTGGTCAATGGCAACATCTACAATCACCGCGCCTGGACGCATGATCTTCAGGTCTTCCTTGCGAATCAGCCTTGGTGCCGTTGCACCGGGGATTAGCACACCGCCAATGACTAAATCGGCGGTGGCAATTTGCTCCAATAGATTGTGCCGATTGGAAAAAATCAATTGCACATTGGCCGGCATCACGTCACTTAAGTAACGTAATCGCTCTAGCGACACATCAAGAATCACTACCTGCGCCCCCATCCCTGCTGCAATCTTTGCCGCATTGGTCCCGACTACGCCACCGCCAAGGATGACAACCTTGGCCGGCGGGACACCGGGAACCCCGCTCAATAGCAAACCGCATCCGCCGTGAAGCTTTTCCAGGTATTTGGCACCTTCCTGTACCGCCATTCGGCCTGCGACTTCGGACATCGGGGTTAGCAGGGGCAGTTCGCGGGATGGCAACTCAACAGTTTCGTAGGCAATGCACACAGCACCTGAAGCGATATGCGCCTGTGTCAATTTTTCGTCAGCGGCGAAATGGAAATAGGTGAATAGAGTCTGACCTGCTTTGATACGAGCCCATTCGGTTTCAATAGGCTCCTTGACCTTGACGATAAGATCGGAATCAGCCCAAACCGTATCGGCATCGGGGGCAATGATTGCGCCGACGGCGGTGTATTGTCCGTCAGTGAAACCGCTGCCAATGCCTGCGTCTTTTTCCACCACCACCTGGTGACCGGCGGCGACGAGCGCCTCGGCACCTGCGGGGACGAGGGAAATGCGATTTTCATTAGTCTTTATTTCTTTTGGTATGCCGATTTTCATTGGATGCTGAAGTGTCTTGTTGTAAAAGCCAAACTGAGAATTTCTGGTCGGCAACCCTTTGCCGACAAGGGCATTATGTAACTAACTTGTGATATAAAAAACGCTGTATGTCTTTTACCATGACTACAATACAAGTTCAAATGGCATTTGCAAAAAAAAAGGCGGGCGTGAAGCCCGCCAAACTAAGGGACGCAACAAAGAGGAGGTAAACTTTCCAGTCCCTTGACTTCGTGCCTATAATATAACCCGGACAAATAGCGGTAAGAAGGAATATTAACTTTGATATATATTCCAAATTGGAATATGTAAAAGAAAGCACAGCGGGTGCGATTTTCGGCTACCAACTTAAGGCGGGACAGTTCAAGGCCATTCGTGGTGAGTCCTGAGCTTGTCAAACGGTCGAACCATGAACGGCTTAACCGTCCACCCTTCGACTGCTCGACAGGCTCGCAGCTCAGGGCGAACGGTTAAGCTTTGCGTCCGCCCCGCCTTAAGCTGATAGCCCGATTTTCAAAGGGGGATGCACCCAATGCCTATTGCATCACACTAAGTGTCGTAGCCCGGATGTATCCCCCCGGGCGCAATCCGGGGTTGGCGCGGCATCTCTGATTGTTCCGTATCCCCCCGGATTACGCCGCAAGCGGCTCCATCCGGGCTACGGCCTACACAGTTGCGTAACATCAGTTAAGGTATCACCTTCCCGGAAAATGAAACCCTTGGTTTTGTATCGCCTGCTGCATTTGTATTTGATGGACTTGGTTCTTTATGGCTTGCTGCTCTTCCTCTTCGCGCTTTTTTCCCTCTTGTTGCTTTTTGGCAATCTCGTATTCGGCTTTGCGAATATTGGACTCTATTTGGTAATTTGTCTCTTGCACTTTATGCGCAACTTCGCTCGCATATTCGTTTTGCCGTTGCTGTTGCTGGTAATTATTTTGCATTTGCTGCTGGTTGTGTAGAAATTCTTGCTGCTTTTCCTCAATAAAGTTTTTTGTCGTCTCGAATTGGACTTGGCGGTTTAGGTTTTCCGTCTTGGCTCTTTGCTGCTCAGTGGCTTGGATTATCTGCTGCTGTTGCTGATAATTGCTTTGCATTTGCTGCTGGTTGCGGAGGAATTGCTGTTGCTTTTCCTCGGACTCCAGTTTAGCCGCATCCCCATTGGTTTGGCGGGTGCTGGCTTGCGTTTGGCCTTCAACCTGTTTAGGGTTTGTTTGTATTTCATGTTGATGCTTCGATTGTTGGGCGGTGTGCGGCAAAACCAGTCTATATTTCTCATTACTAGTGATTTTATGCTGATGACCATAGCCAATGTTTGCTGTGTTGTTTGATAAAGAAGTACCCCCTATGTAGCAACTCGATGGATAGCTAGTCGTCGAATTTTGATAAAGGCTATCATCATCAGAATATCCATTCTGCCCCTGCATGCCCGATTCATTGGGGAAAAATAATGAGCAGCCAGTAATCAAGAAAATAAAGCCAAATACGGTGCAAAGTTCCAGAGACTTGTCCATGATATGATGCCTCGGCAGTTGGATTGTTTCAGAAGAGACGCGACTAGATTCTCACAGATTCCTTAAATTTGGCTTAAGGCGCTAATTTGCTTATCATGGGACACTGATCCCCATTCCCTGAACCGTCCGCGATATTTTGTCAATGGTTAATAGCGACACTGCGCCTACCCTTAATTTTCGAGAGCTTGCCGGGCATCGCCTTGAAATCGTCCTAGTCGGCGATTGGGTTGCCGATAAGCAACGGCCTTCGGCTGACGAGGTCTTGGCAATGCTAGTCAATGAAAAAGCGGTCAGGGAACTCTGCTTCGACGCGTCGGGGCTGGGTGCATGGGATAGTTTGTTGCTGACCTTTTTGACCAAAATCGAAAATGGTTGCAAAGCAATGGGGATTACAGTTGACCGTGGGGGCTTGCCTGCGGGGATTCATGGAATGTTGAAACTGGCCGATGCGGTGCCTGAACTGGAAGGTGTGCGTAGGCAGCACCCTAAATCTGGGTTGTTGGAAAAAGTCGGTTTGTTGGGCATTGCATTCTGGGAAGAGACTGTCGCCATACTGGCTTTCATTGGCGAGGCGGCTTTGGGGTTCGGCAGGTTTGTGTTGGGAAAGGCTAACTACCGTCGCGTGGATTTGTTTTTGCTGGTACAGGAATGTGGCGCGAACGCCTTTCCTATCGTCAGTCTGATCAGTTTTCTAGTAGGGATGATCCTGGCCTTCGTCGGTTCCGCGCAATTGTCGAAATATGGTGCCCAAGTTTATATTGCCGACATGGTGGGGTTGGGGATGTCGCGGGAAATGGGTGCACTGATGACGGGCATCATCATGACCGGGCGCACCGGTGCCGCTTTTGCAGCCCAATTGGGTTCCATGCAAGTGAACGATGAAATCGACGCATTGAAGACTATGGGCTTTTCGGACATTGAGTTTCTGGTTGTCCCTAGAATGTTGGCCTTGATCCTGATGATGCCATTGCTGTGCGTCTATGCCGACTTGATGGGCATGGCCGGTGGCGGTTTGGTGAGCCTATACCTTTACGATATTTCCATCTTGGAATATTCGCAACACATACTGGCACGCTTGCGGTTTCAGGATTTTGCCGTGGGCGTGGGCAAGAGCGTGGTTTACGGCGTATTGGTCGCCCTCGCCGGTTGCATGAGGGGCATACAGTGCGGGCGCAGTTCCCAGGCGGTAGGCATGGCGGCCACGTCTGCCGTGGTGACTGGCATCGTCATGATCGTCTGCGCCGATGCTGTGATGGCCATGGTCGTGATTACCCTGCATTGGTGACGCTCCCCTGGGAACGCCAATGTTGTTGACACATCCGTCATACCGGCAGGGATTGCCGGTATCCAGAACACATGGAGGTGAATGTAGATTGCCCTCCATGGCCTCTGGGTTCCGGCAATCCCTGCCGGAACGACGAGCAAAATTTTTTACAGAATGAGAATTGCTGATGGGTAAGACACATATTACCGTTGCCAATTTAACCATGGCCTATGGGAATTTAATAATCCAACGCGATATGGATTTCACCATCAACCGGGGTGATATTTTTATCGTCATGGGTGGCAGCGGCTGTGGCAAAAGCACTTTAATGCGGCATCTAATTGGCCTTAAGCAACCGGCCAAAGGCGAAATTTTCTATCAGAACCTAAGCTTTTGGGATGCCAGTCCGAAGGTGCGGCGTCAGTTGATGATGAAAATGGGTGTGTCCTACCAAAGCGGTGCGTTGTTCAGTTCGATGACTTTGGCCGAAAACATAGCACTGCCGCTTTCAGCATTCTCGCCTCTAACGCGATCCGAAATCAGGGAGATCGTGTCGCTTAAGCTGGCTTTGGTCGGGCTTGCCGGATTCGAGGGATATTATCCGGCGGAGATTTCTGGCGGTATGCAAAAACGCGCAGGGCTTGCCAGGGCCATGGCGCTGGACCCGGACATTCTGTTTTTTGACGAACCTTCGTCTGGGCTCGACCCGATCAGTTCCAGGCTGTTGGACGATCTGATTCTGCATCTACGCGACAATCTAGGTGCCACCATCGTTGTGGTGACCCATGAATTGTCAAGCATTTTCGCAATTGGCAACAACTCCGTGTTTCTTGATGCCGAGAGTAAAACGATCATCGCCAAAGGCGACCCGAAACAACTATTAGCCGAGTGCGATGTTTCTAAGGTGCGACGTTTCCTGACTCGTGGCGATTGTGGGCAAGCCCTTGAGTTTCAACACCATGGGCAATAAGGCCAACCCGGCCCTGATTGGGGGCTTCATCGTTGGCGCGGTAGCGCTAATCGTTGTGGGCGTGTTGCTTTTTGCCAATGGATTTCTGTCCAACCCGCAAAAAAACATGATCTTTTTCGAAGGCTCGGTCAATGGGCTGAACATTGGGGCGCTGGTGAAGCTCAAGGGAGTCCCGGTTGGCAAAGTGGTCGATATTTTGGTGATTTACGACGACCAGCGCGGCAAGATCATTACCCCAGTGATCGTCGAGTTCACCCCGGAGAAAATATATGACATGCAAGGCGGGCATATCGAGAAGTCCACTGGTGAAAACATCAAAACGATGATCAAACAGGGATTGCGCGCCCAATTACAAACGCTGAGCCTAGTGACGGGGCAATTGTTCATCGACATTATCCTCCGTCCTGAAACCCCGGTTAAATTGCTGGGCGGGGATAATCCCTTGTACCCGGAAATTCCGAGCATACCCTCATCCAGGGAACAATTGGAAAATACCATTGAAGAAGTCGTGGCCATGGTTAGGAAAATGCCTATTCAACAGACGGTCGAGTCTCTATCAAATAGTATCCAAGCAGTGGAAAAATTGCTTAAATCGCCAGAAATAGCTTCCAGTTTGGGTACTCTTGACCACACCCTCAAAGACGTGCGGCATTTAATTCAGCATATTGACGGGAAAATCGAACCGCTTACCGAAGAACTTCACGGTTCTGCCAAGGAAAGCCGGTTATTGCTGGAGAATCTCAACAAAAATGCCGGGCCCGTCATGCTCAACGCCCAAGAGGCGATGAAAGCCACTACCGGCACGATGGAACAGGCCCGATCCACACTAGCGACCCTTGACCAAGTCGCAGGTCAAAACGCCAGCCTCGACTTGGCTTTGAAAGACTTGGCATCGGCGGCTAAATCCCTACGCGTCCTGGCCGATTATTTGGAAAGCCATCCCGACGCATTGCTTTATGGAAAAAACCCGAAGGGAGAATGATCATGGGGAAACTATTTATTAAAAGCCGTCATACCGGCAGGGATTGCCGGTATCCAGAACACAGGGAGGTGAATCTAGCCTGCCCTCCATGGCGACTGGATTCCGGCAATCCCTGCCGGAATGACGGCGTTTTGAGTTTAGCCGAAACAACTTGCCAATCAGGAAGGGGAACGAGCATGCGTCTGTTTCATCTTTATTTTTTAGCTATTTCCGCGTTGATATTTCTCGCTGGCTGCACGCCCAATACCCGCCAAGTCAAATTTTACCTATTGCAACCCATCAACCGGACGGAGGTACGCGCCACGGCTATGGATACGGCGAGTCCAGCCCTGCTCGTTGGACTAGGGCCCATTGAAATACCTGCTTATTTGGACCGTCCGCAAATTGTCACCGGCAACACCGGTTCAGAACTCCGAATGGCCGAATACCATCGTTGGGCCGAACCCTTAAAAGACACCATCACCCGTGTATTGACCGAAAACTTGGCCTTGGCTATGCCAAGCAGCCACGTCCTAAGCTTCCCGTGGAACAGGGCTGCCATCCCTGATTATCAGGTGGAAATAAAAATCCACCGGTTCCATGTGGATGCAGTTGGAAATTGCGAGTTGAAGGCCGACTGGACTGTCCTGAAGCAAAACAAACCCGTGTCGATGAAAAGTTTTCAAACCCATGTGCCGGTATCCGGTCCTGACACAGACTATGAGGCCAAAGTAGCTGCACAATCGCAAGCATTGGCTAGGTTCGGCAAAGAGATGGCAGATGAATTATCAAAATTATATGATCTAAATCACTAAACGTCATGACTCCCATTGGCAAAAGGCCGTAAGTCATTTCTGCCAAAATGAGAATTGCTAACTTGAAGAATTGCTGCTGACAAATGGCCTATCATTCGTTATAATTACTTCGTTGGAGAGATGTCCGAGTGGTTTAAGGAGCACGCCTGGAAAGTGTGTATACGTTAATAGCGTATCGAGGGTTCGAATCCCTCTCTCTCCGCCACATTCAAGACTGCTGCAATCCAACAGCGTCCCCAAACCCGCGTAACTGCGGGTTTTTTTGTTTATACTATTTCTGCATGCCGATAACAGTCCAATCCCGCCACGTGGCCAACGAGATATTGAAGCAAGCCGGTTTGCCAAAAGCCTACTAGACCAACGAATTGCCGCCTATCCCATAAACCCCACATCACTGTTTGGGAACTGTGCAAGGTTCGGGAATACCAAGGCCAACTCTGTGGCGCTTGCCCCAAACCAGCGCCCTAGCGTTGCCCCAAACTGGGCGGTGGAAATTTTCGGTATCCACACCCCCCGTCCATTGGCATCATCCGGCCCGTTAAGGACAAACTGCGGCAACACCCCATAAATGCCGCCATGCACGGCACCGCCCAACACGATGTGGTGGCTACCCCAGGCATGGTCGCTGCCGCTGCCGTTGGATTGCAGGGTGCGGCCAAACTCCGATTGGGTAAACGCGGTGATTTGCTGCCCCAAACCCGCCGTTTGGGTCGCCTGAAAAAATGCATCCAGCGCTTGGGACAACTGAGTGAACAAATCCCATTGTTGCCAATCCTGCGAACTGTGGGTGTCAAACCCGTCCAAGGAACAGAAGAACACTTGTCGCCCCGGTCCTTGCTGCGAGCGCAACAGAATCAGCCGCACGACTTCCTTCAGTTGATTGCCTATGGAAGTGCCGGGAAACACCGTGGTCACAGTGGGAAGATTGGTATTGGATTGCAGGGCATCGGCCAATTGCAAACCATCCACTATGGCTGCATTGGCGGCCTGCCGCACCAAGTTGCCGCCATCGAGTCCGAGAAGTTGATTCAAAGCCTGCCGACGCACGGATGCCGCCGATTGGTCCCATAGGCTCAAGCCGGACAAGCTCAAATCGGTACCTGGCGTCACCAGATTGCCGGCCACGGTCTTGCCTTGCAGCAACAAGGCGGGCGCTGAGACTGAAATGGCCGCCAAGGTGTCTGCACCGGCATTGAAAGTGTCCAACAAACGCCCACCCCAGCCCGTGCCGACGGCCATTGGTTGGCCTGCCTGTGCTTGCATGGTTTGGTCCGGGTGGGAGAATAGGCTGGTGGGAACATTAGCCCCTTGCAGATATTGCGCGCGGGTCAACGGGCTTGCCAACATGCCGGTGTTCAGCACCACGGCCAGTTTTCCGGCGATGAACTGGGCGTTCATTTCGGGCAAACCATAGTGCAGGGCATAGGGATTGTTATTGGCATCCATGACGGGGGTTGGCAACAGCTCGTTTGCCCCCAAGGCCAAATTGCCGCGAATGCTTTTATATGCGGCATAACGGGTTGCGTCCAAGGGTACGATCAAGTTATTGCCATCGTTACCACCATTGAGATAAACGCAAACCAAAGCCTTGTAATCGTTGACCACAGCGGCCTCTGCCCGGCGCGTACCGCCTAGGCCCAATCCCATCATGCCCAAGGCGGCCAGCCCCGTACCCAATTTGAGGAAATCTCGGCGAGAAGTGAAATGTTGGTTATTCATGGCGATTTCTCTTTAGGGTTGGGGTTAAGGTTGCACGGAATATTCGCTGGAAATCGCCGCGAAATACAACGCGATCTGGGCCTTGGCGGTGGCATCATAGCCTGTGCCTACCACCGACAGTAAAACTTGGCGCAGCCCGTCCGACATACTGCCTTGGAACAATGTCTGATTGACTTGCTCGACCAAGGCGGAGGGGTTGCCAGCCAGTGAGGTGAAAGGTGTCAGATTGACGGTCAAAGCCGAGCCAATCTGCCCAGTTAGGATTTGATAGATGAAGTTGGCGCGTTGAATGGCCAGCCCCGGCGAGTCTATTTGGAATTCTGGACCATACAGCCCAGGGTTTCCAGGCAAGGGGGCCAAAGGTGAATAAAAACTAAACACCGTGTCGGGCGACAGCACTTGTTCGCCCAAATTGCGGAAAATGTATAGGAATTGGCTGGGGTCAGTGACCTGCGCCCCCAAGGCTCGGCACAAGTTAAGCACATGGATGACTGGGTCTTTTAAATGGCCAGTTTGGGTCGAAGGCGCGGCCTGTGCTTCGGCATCGGTGACAATCGCCGTCAACACCGCCCACAAATCGCCTCGCACACCATGTCCGTTATCCACAAACACATTGGCCACACGTTGGATGTAGGCTGGGCTGGGGTTGCTTTTCACTAGTGTGCGGATCAGCCGTGTGGCAATGAAGGGGGCGGTGTTGGGATGCTGGAAAAGATTGTCAATCACCGCATCGATATCTTGCTTCACGCTCTGGTTTGCCGGCAGCACAGTTCCGTTCAGCAAAGTCTTGGTTCCCGTGTCATGATTGCTTTGCCGGTATTCCATCAAGCCGACAAAATATTCCCAGTTGTTGGTCTGGGGCGTATTCCCCAGCGCGGTGGGATAGGTCAGGCCGGTCAGTGCGCGGGCCATTTCACGCACGGTAGTTTGATCGTAAGTCGGGATAGGCTGGCCTAGTGCGTCTAGCTTAGTGCTGCCGTCTTGGTTTAAGTGGTTGATGCCTATCGTGAACAACTGCATCACTTCGCGGGGATAGTTTTCGTTGGGCGAGGTACTCGCCGTGGCCCTCATGCTATTGGCCAAATCCAGATATTTGCCCATAGTCGGGCTAAAAGTTACTTCTTTCAATAGGGTGCGGAAATTGCCGAAGGCATTGCGCTCAAGCAACGTGACCCAGGGTATCAGTTCATCGCCGTTGACATTTTTATTGGTCGAAACCACGAAGATTTGGCTTAACGCGAACACCATGCGCTGGCGCAATTCGTCGGGCGCATTGGCCATATTGGCGAATAATTGGCTCATCACTTGGTTAGTGTTCAGTCCATCGGGAATCACCGTCATCGGCAGGTTGTATTGTTGGGTCATCCAATAAGGCAAACCGACCGCCTGCACGGTAGCGATGTCTGTAGGCGTGGGGCCGAATGTGGCTTGGCCCAAGAAACGCACTGCGCTGGCTTTGCCCACAGGGGATGTCGCAGGGAGAGTCAGTGGCGGAGGCGGGGTGGCGGGAATTTGTTCTGTTGGCGGGTTGGCTATCGCCGGAGGCGGGGGAGTCGTTGAGCCTGAGCTTGAACCCGAACCTGTGCCTGTCGTTGAGCCTCCTGAGCCTGAGGAGGGGGGAGCCTGTGCGATTACAGGTGTCACCACATAATGACCGACTACTGTCCACTCATCATAAATCACAATATCGATACTAGGCTGGTTGCCACACACCCAGGCATTGACGGTGGCACCGCTGGTGGTTGGGTTGCTGGAAATGTAGAGCTTGAGGTTGGGGTTGGTCGGGTCGGCCACGGTGACGGCGGTCGGAACCGAACAACTAGTCGGCAGGAGGGGGACGGTATATTGCGTGACATTCGGATCGAAGGCCGGGGTGAGATTGGCAATGTTGAGTCCGGTGAGTTTCCCGCTCACGGGCGGGATTGGCGGCGGTGGCGGTGCTTGTTGCACAGGTGTGATGGTGTAACGGCCCACTTCCGTCCACACATTATAAATTACAATTTGAATGGTGCCGTCGCCGCTGCAATACCAAGCGTTGATCTTGGAACCGCTAGTGGCGGGGTTGTTGGCAACGTAAAGTTTGCTATTGGCCGTTGGGTTCGCCAAGGTGGCAGTGACCGGTGTCGAACAGGAACTGGTCTTAGGGATGGTGTACTGCGTCACCGACGGGTCAAACGCCGGACTAAGATTTGCGACGACTAAGGAGGAAAGCTGGCCAATAGCGGCGGAAGCGCTGTTGCAGGACAATATCAAGCCCAACAACATGACTGTAGCCGGAAGTCCGCCAAAGAAACGGCGTACCCAGTGGTTTTCCCGCTGTGAGGTTCTCTGAATACAATATATTGATTTCATTGAGATGACTTCTCTATAGTTTGTGTTAGTGCTAAATCCAGCTATTCTTGTGGATCATTCTGCAACGATTGCTATATAAATTAAAGGTAATATTACCGACGGGGGGCTGCTCACAATAACCTCCACCCGCTCGCCCCCGCGTATGCGGATGGTCTGGGCTACGCCGGTATATGGGGTCTAGGGTGCAGTGGAACGGTTAAAGCACTCATGAATTCCGCTGGGCTTTTGCCCACGTGCTCGGGGTGCTCGGTTCGTGCGAAGGTGCGGTGATTCAGGAAGAAGAGCGGGGCAGATCTAAATACCCTTGGCCCAACTGATGGCGGGGGAAGAAGTAATTGTGGGGACATGCGCACCAGCTTGTTGGTCAAGCCTCGGTCACCGGGATATAGAAAAGTACGCCCGGCGATTCGCCGGGCGCGGAAAACGCTTGCTTCAATGATGGAAGTTTAGGGACTTCGATTAACCCAGATGAACAAACTCGCGTAAACAACTCGCCTGACTCTTGGTTCTTCCCCCTGATCCCGGCAAAAGTGTCAACCTGATTTGAACCGCGCCGAAAGTTCTGTTTCGGCGCTTAGAACCCTGTTTAGCCTTTAGCGTCGGAATCGGAGGCGACGTAGTCCCGTAGCCATCCAAGCAAGTTGGATGGGGTTTTCTCACTCCCACCGCTAAGATGGTGAATTTCCACATTCCCCGCCTTGGCTGAGAACTGCTGCACCCCATTTTTTCGTTCGGTTTCAAACCAAACGCTGAACAAGGGATCCCTCAGCGCATCCCAAAAGATGGTGGGGTTCGCAGACAGAACCTTGCTGTAGCGAGTCTCGTCAGCCACGGCAACCAAATCATCATTCGTGACTTTCCCCCAAGCGTCACCGTTTTTTCGGCTCGCCCCAATGTAACACGCAATAAAGGCCTGAAGTGCCAACCCCTTGACGGTGGTTGACCCCAAAAAAAACGCATTCACTTCCGAAGGTTTAATACTCATAATCACCTCTCAGGGTATAGGTACAAAAAAAGTTTTCACATGATTAACCAAAGCAATTAATAGCGCACGGGTGCGATTAAAAGTGATGCAGAAGAACCGGGTTATACACGGAGTGCAAGGCCTGCCTTGCCTTTAGATGCTCTAGCAAGGCAGGCCTTGCACTCCCGCATCACGTTTAATCGCACCCATAGCGCACCATTCCTCACAACTGCCAGCCATTTCCTGTAGACTTCGCGGACGACCTGGTACAGTTATATGTAGCGAACTACAAACAAAATTCGTCAAAACCGCAAACAAGGCATTTCTCAAACCGCATCAACTGCGAATAAAAAACCGATCAAAACCGAATTATTTGACTATGAAACCACATTGTCAGGACTTACGCAAACTCCATTTTGAGAGTCGATTTTTCAGTTGCCGGATCAGATAATCGTCAAACAGTCCATGTTTGAGTGGGTAGACGGTTTTGCCGGTTTCGTTGGCGATGTTTTTGCAGCATTCAAGCCCGCTGGCGCATCGGTATGGCTTTTTCGCCCTGCTTGGCATATTGTATTTGTTGCTGATTGGGCTGACCTTACCTTTTCCAGTGCCGCCGCAGGGCAGCAATTCTCATTTTGGCAAAGGGTTAAAGGGCGGGTTTGGAACCCGCCCCTACGCAGTAAATTTAATTAAAAATTATCAATGCATTATAAACAGGACACGGGACATCGATTCGTAGGGGCGGGTTCCAAACCCGCCCGGTTTTGTTCAAAATGAGAATTGCCGACCGTAGGCATGCCGCTTGCTTGTTTGGCGATTGCTGTGGAAGTCAATGTCTATCTAGCGCATACGCAGAGGAGAATTTAGATTGGATCAAGTTGGTTTTGCTAGAACAAGATTATCAACAGTGAGAATTAAACAAAAGGTGAGGGTCCGTGAGATTCATTCATACTGCTGACATCCACCTAGACAGTCCGCTAACAGGCTTGAGTGCTTACGCAGATGCCCCAACCGAGATGCTTCGCATGGCGACCCGCGATGCTTTTGTGAATTTGGTCAACGAAGCCGTAGAGCAAAAAGTTGACTTCATGGTCATTGCCGGAGACCTGTATGATGGGACGTGGAAAGACCACAACACGGGCATTTTTTTCTGTCGTGAAATGGGCAGGTTGAAAAGGGCAGGCATCCCCGTTTATCTGTTGTTCGGCAACCATGATGCCGAAAGTGAAATGACCAAAAAACTACAATTTCCCGACAATGTCTTTACTTTCGAAACCCGAAAACCAAACACATTTCATATTGACCACCTTAAGGTGGCCCTTCATGGGCGCAGTTTCAAAGAAAAGGAGACCACTGAAAACCTAGCCACGGGTTATCCCAAGCCAATACCGGGCTATTTCAACATAGGTGTTCTTCACACGGCTCTAGAGGGCAGTTCGGCCCACGCAAATTATGCGCCCTGCAGTCTCGACGAGCTTCACGCCAAGGCTTACCAGTATTGGGCCTTGGGTCATGTCCATGAATTCAAAAAATGGGACGGCTCTGCAACGGTCGTATTTCCGGGCAACCTTCAAGGACGTCACATTCGGGAAACCGGGCCTCGCGGGGCAGTTCTGGTCACTGCCGATGAATCCGGCGTAAGGCAGGTTGAGCGTTTGTTGGTCGATGTACTCCGCTGGCAAATTCTCAGCGTGGATGTGTCCATTTGCAATTCGCTATCGGACGTTGTTCGCTGCATTCGAAATGAGTTAGAGGGGGCCATTCTGAACTCTCCCTCCGACAAGCCCGTCGTTTTAAGAATAGTGCTCACTGGCAATACGTCTGCCCACGGGGAGCTTTTTGGGATGGAAAATCAATTGCGTGCCGAGGTATTGGCATTGGCGGCTGCCATTGGGCCGGAGCGGCTTTGGATTGAGAAGGTAAGGATTGCCACCTCGGCGGTGGATGTAAGCGAAGCAATAAAAGCGCGGGCAGATGCGCTTGCTGACCTTCAAACCTTTTTGGAGTCTGCTGAAACCGATCCTGACTTTATAAAAATTCTACAAGAAGAGCTTTTGCCCTTAGTCAACAAGGCACCGTTGGAGTTGCAATCCTCTGTTCCTTATTTCGGCGATATCCGTGTAGGGGATGTGGCTGGTTTGGTGCGCGAGGCACGTTCCGGGTTGCTTGCTTATCTGGCCAATGTGGAGTGACTGTCATGCGTTTCGACCGGCTAGACCTTATCAAATACGGCAAATTTACCGACCGTTCCATCAGTTTTCCAGTTGCGGAACATGACTTTCACCTGATTGTCGGCCCCAATGAAGCGGGCAAGTCCACCCTGCGTTCGGCCATTCTAGATTTGCTGTTTGGCATAGAAACCCGTTCGCCATATAATTTCATTCACCCTCTCAACGAACTGCGTCTCGGTGCTTCTGTCAGCAACCAATCGGGTTGCATGGACTTCCAGCGAGCAAAAGCTCAAAAGCAGACGCTACGTTCTATAACGGATGCCGTGCTGGCGGATTCAGCCCTAACCCCATTTTTGGGAACCGCCGACAGAAAATTCTTTGACCAGATGTTTGGACTCGACCACACCCGTTTGGTGCAAGGGGGCAACAGCATCCTGAATGCAGAAAATGATGTCGGGCAAATCCTGTTTCAATCGGCAGCCGGCATATCCAGCTTGGGCAAAATCAGGGATGCGCTAAAGGTGGAGGCTGACAAACTTTGGGCACCCCGAAAGGCTGCCGACAGGGTTTATTACATCGCCGCCGACCAACTCGACAAGGCCACTACCGCCTTGAAAGACGCGACTGTCCGCACAAAAGTTTGGTCGGAAGCCCATCAAAAGGCAGAAACACTCCAAGCAAGCTTGGCAACCGAGCGTGAACGCCACCGGCAATTTAAAGGCAAAAGCGAGCGATTACAGCGTGTGCGGCGTTTGGCCCCCCACCTAATGGCCCTTAGGGAGATAGAGCAGCAATTGGCAGAATTGGGGGAAGTCATTGAACTGCCGTCGGATGCCGCGACCACACTAGAAAAGGCGGCTTCGGAACTGGCTAAAGCAAAGCAACTGTTGGGATTGCGAACTGAATATGCTGAAAAACTCAAAGATGAGCTAGGAAAGATTACGCTGGATCAGATTGTGCTTGAACAGGCCGGCGACATCACAAGACTCGACCAACTCCGTCTCCAATACCGAGGCTATGAACACGATATTGAAGATGGCAAACGGGATATAGCCACCCTCTGGCACAGCACGGGTGAACTTTGTAGCCAACTTGGCTGGCAGGCAGAGTCTGAGGAATCCCTTGCCAAACGTCTGCCCACATTGCTTTTACGGCGTGAACTAGGGCAACTTGCCCGTGAGCGCGGCGGCATAGCGCGGGGATTGCAGTCTGCCAAGCAAGCGGAAGAAGCCAAACGGTCGGAAATCGAAACGCTTTCCGGGCAACTGGACAGTTTGCCTTTGATGGAAGTCAAGCCTTCCCTGCGGGCGGCCTTGGCAAGCGCTAGTTCTCTTGGGGATTACGAAGCAAGCTTGCGTGGGCTTCAACAGGCTGTCAACAAAGCCCAATCGTCTTTGGAAATTGCCCAACAAGCCTTGGGAAAATGGCGCAAGCCTTTTGCAGAATTAAGGGCCATGCAACCGCCTAGCCAGCAAATGCTCACGGAATTGGCGAATACTCGGCAGTCTCTGCTTGCTGAGCACAAGGAGAAGGGAAATCGGCGTGAAGAACAAAGGGCAGAAATTGCCACGCTTGAGTTGAAAATATCGCAGTTCAAAGAGCTTCATCATCTTACGACCCGGGAAGATGTTTCGATTGCCCGAAGTTTTAGAGATGCCTCATGGCAATCCATTAAGGCGGGTGAGGTTGACTTCCAACAAAGCGCCCAACATTTTGAAACCCTGATCTTGCAGGCTGACGAAGTGGCCGATAGGCTGCTAGACAATGTGGAAGATGCCACCGAGCTACAAAGTTTGACGCATCAACTGGATAGGGAGAGGCAAATATTATCAGGGATAGAGAAACAGCTTGTCGATTGGGATGGTCAACTTGAGCAATTGCATGCCCAATGGCATAAAATGACCACAAACCTTGGCCTGCCGGACATGGCTTTGGAAAACATCGCCGACTGGCTGGTCAAGAGGGAAAAAACGCTGAATGCGGAAACCGCTTGCCAGGATGCCCAGCTTGGCATTGAAAACATGGAAAAAATTATCTTGGAATCTAAGCGTAAATTGGCCGAGTCCTTGAGTGAGTCGGGCCTTGCCATTTCAGATTCCGATAGTTTGCAAGCCTTCCGCATTCAGGCACAAAATTTCATCCAAAACGTGGATGCCGCGAAAGCCCGCCAGCAAACCCTAAGCGACCAACTGCGCACCTCGCAAACATTGGTCGAGACCTTGCGACAGAATGCGAATAATGCCCAAGCCGAGTTGAACCGTTGGACGGGGGCATGGACTGAGGCCCTCGCCAAAGCCGGATTGCCCCCTAATAGCGAGATTGGAACCGTCGAAGGTGCTTTGGAGATCATTGGGAAAATTGAAAATAATCTAGGTGAAATCCAGAATAAGCGTATTGAGCGAATAGACGCAATGAGCGCGGATTTGCAGAGATTATCCGCCCAAGCGCAAGAGCTTGCGTTAAAGGTCGCTCCAGGACTCAGTCATCAGGCGTCTTTTCAAATAATACTCGAATTGGCAAACAGGCTTAACCAAGCCCGCGAGTCCCAACAAGAAGCCAAACGTTTGCGAGATTCCCTGCGAGTGGCGAACGAGCAAGTGAGGAATGCCCAAGAAGCGATAGGAACGGCTGAGGCCCAGGTGCAACCCCTCATTGAACAAGCGAAGGTTGCCACGATGGACTCGTTAAACGAAGCGGTTGCCCGGTCAGACAGGCTGCGACAGTTGCAAGGGGATATGACAAAAGCCAAGGCCAGCCTCCTAGACGGTGGGGATGGTCTGAGTCGGGCACAAATCGAAGTTGAAACCGATGCCGAAGATTTGACCCAGCTTGCGGCTGAACTGGCCCAAACGGATGATGAATTGGACAAAACGGTCACTCTTCAAAATATGCTTTCTGCGGAACTCGCCGATGCACAACGGGCGTTGTCAGACATCGGGGGATCGGATGCCGCTGCACAAGCCGAAGCGAAACGCCAAGAGGCGATTGCCCAAATGTCGGATGCGGCCGAACGCTATCTCAAAGTGGCTACCGCAGCTCGCTTGCTACGCTGGTCCATTGACCGTTATCGCGAAGACAAACAAGGCCCCTTGTTGGAACAAACCAGCGCCTTGTTTTCAAAGCTGACTTTGGGTTCTTTCCAAAGGTTGCGGGTTGATTATGAGCGCGAACCCCTAGCCTTGGAAGGCTTACGTCCTGATGGAAGGCTAGTCGGCATAGCGGGGATGAGTGACGGGACACGGGATCAACTCTATCTAGCGCTCCGACTTGCCGCCTTGGAACTCCACCTTGAACAGTCCTTGCCTTTGCCGTTCATCGCAGACGATCTTTTTATCAATTACGATGATGACCGGTCAAAAGCCGGGTTGGAGGCTCTCGCAAAACTATCTGAAAAAACTCAGGTCATCTTTCTAAGCCACCATGATCACTTGACCCCTAAAGTTAAGGAGATATTTGGAGAAAACGTGAACATTGTTTACTGCTGATGAACAGGATCATCCCCATAGTCCAGTGACCGGATCACATAACCGCCCAGCAATTCTAATTTTTGCAAAGATTAATAAGGGCGGGTTTGGAACCCGCCCCTAAGCAGGAAATTCGATTCAAAAATATCAATCCGGGTAGTCCCAATCCTTTTGCATTCCCTCAAACGTTCAG
>QJPH01000475.1 GCA_003242955.1 Candidatus Methylumidiphilus alinenensis | reverse complement strand
AAACCCGCCCTTATTAATCTTTGCCAGCCCCGTTGATTTCATCCAATGGCTCCAGAATTTGCCAACTTTTGCGGTTGATATGGTTGTGGCCGTCATGGCTACCGATGGGCACACAGTAACGGGCGGTGATCAATGGGGTCGGGGAGGCAAAGATCAACGCATAACCGAAATCCTGCGCCGTTTCGATCAAATTGCGCTGATTGCGTTGGTCCAAGGAGGATGCCTCGTCCAGGTAGCACACCAATTGCACGTTGTAGCGTTTGTCTTGCATCAAATGCAGCAGGGCCAGGCCAGTGACCAGCTTAGCCATTAACACCGTGCCGTTGGAAGCGGCACTGTCGATGTCGGAGAAGGACTCCTCCTTGCGCCCTGCTTTGCCGACAATAAACTCCAACCGGAAAAAATGCTCCACGCGCAAACATCCGCGCACCTCGCCTTCGTGGATCAGCAGAGTCTTGGCACGGTTGAGGGTGGCATCGTCGAGGACGCTGGCATGGTTGAAAAGGTCGAAAGTCTCCCCGCTTTCGGCCTGCTCGGCGGTGCTGATGAGTTGTTCAATGGACTCCACCAATGAGCTTTCATCGACAGGTTCAACCCGGAACACAGACAGGTCGGACAGTTGCCTGCGGTTGATGAGCCGATTGAAGTCGCGCATCTTGCTTTTGAAGGTGACTAGCCCGTCACGCAGTTCGCGCAGACAGGCAGTGACATTGACTACCGCGCTGCGGGATTTGCGGTCCAGAGCCTGTTCTTCTTGCGCCAGATGGGCGGCGAACTCGATGATGCGGTTGATTTCGCCTTCGCTTCCGCTTAAAAATTGGAACTTTGTCAGTCCACCGGCGTGCAACTGCGCCAACCGGGTTTCCATATCCCGGTCCAGTTGCAGCAGATCGACGCAGTCGGATTGATAGCTTTCCAGCACCCCCGCCAGCTTGTCTAGGGGGCAATCCGCGGCCCCCAGCCATGTTTGGTAGGGCAACTCGGCCAAGCTGGAGAAGACTGGCGCAACGTCGCGGCGGTTTTCCCGTAGGCGGGTGACGGTTTTGTGGTCGCCTTCCAAACGGTCCAGTTTACCTTGCAATTCGCGGTCTTCCAGGCGCAAGCGCTGCGCCGCCATTAAAGAGTTGCCCAGTTCGGTTTCGATGGTCGACAGGGCGACCGTCAACTCCGCCATTTCGGCGGTACGGGCCGTCTCGTTGGCTTTTAGCGCCTGGAATTCGTCGAAACGTTTGACCTGTTCCTCAATTTCCCGCACGGAAGCCTGTAGACGCGACTTTTCACGGCGGGCCGCATCCAAATCCAAGGCCGCAAGCATCTGCCGTTCCAAATCTTCCGCCTGTTGCGACAATTCCTTCAGCCTTTGCTGAATCTCACTTTGGGAGCGCTGGGTATGCTGGGGGGAAAGCCCCGCTAGGGAAAGCCCTAATCCGGGCAATTCAAGCCAGCCGGAATGTGCGGACTGGTTTACTGCCATTAGGTTGAGAAAAAGTTCGTCGTTCCGGCAGGGATCGCCGGAACCTAGGCTCCATGGATGGCATAGATCGTTGGCATCCCTGCAATCTGGATTCCGGCGGTCCATGCCGGAATGACGGCTTAACTCAATGGCAGTGGCGGTCTGGGTAGAATCCAACCATTGTCTCAATACAACTGAATCAATATGAAACTCACCGACGGGAATTGTCATTGCCTGACGGTTCAGGGTCCGATTCAGCGTGTCGAGTTGATCCGGGCTAAGCATCGACTTCAGGTGCAGGTAAAGATTATTCGCCAAACTAGCCAATTCCCGCTGCGACTGGTCGCGTTCGCGCTCAACCCCTTCCCGGTCGCGTCGTATCGCATCAACGCCCCGGCTGCTAGCGTTTTGCACCAAGGCAGTTTGGGTTTCCAGCAAGTGGCGTTCTTCGATCAGACTGGCATCAAGTATCCTGCGGTTTTCGACCAAGGCAAATTCCATAGCTAGCCGTTCCTGTCGCTGTTGAAACTCGCCCAGTCTCATGCGTTGCCGATTGGCATCGCTTTTTTGTTCGGTCAACTGACGATCACGGCTCAACAGCTTGGACTCTAGCTCGCCAATGTTGGCGATCATGTCCAGCAAGGTGTTACGCTGATCATGGTAGTGGGCCTCCCAATCTTGCAGTCGCTGTTCGATCAGCGGACGGAAATGCAGCAGCTTGCCACGTAGTTCCAAGCGTTTGGCCTGCAAGTTCTCCATCGCCTGAATGGCGCTTTTCTGGCGTAATGTTGCCTGGTATTGCGCACGGTCGGCGTTGACCTCGGCAAAGGCTTTGTCCCATTCGGCTTTGAAGTCAATATTATGGTCTGGCAGGTCGCGACGGAAGATTGCCAAGAGGTAGTCCTTCACCTCGCCGGAGCGGAGTTTGTCTAGTCGCAGAGTGCGCGTGAGCACCCGCTGGAAGGCATCGGCGTGGCTGGGATGTTCCAGCTTGAAAACCGTTAAATCGGGTTCCTGATCCAACTGCTTGCGGCGGTTTCCATAAAGGGCGGCAGCAAAATCAGAGGAGGAATAGCTAAATACCAACTTGCCCAAGCTTGCCATGTGTGCCTTGAGTTGTGGTTGTTGGACTTGGCTACCGTCGGGCAGGCGGTAGTCCTCTGTATGCAGTTCCCCTTTGTAAGCGAAATATTCGTAGTCGTGGCTAACGCCCTTGCCGACGCAACCAAGCACCACGGTTCCGGTGTTCGGCAATGATGCCTCCAACAATATGTAGGCACTATTATGGGGAAAGTAAAAGCGACGGCTGACATCGACATCATGAGCGCCAAAGTCCATCCGGCGTTTGTCGATAATAAGCAAAAATTGCAGGGCATTGATTAGGCTGGTTTTGCCGGTGTTGTTAGGTGCAACCAATGAAACCGCCGCATCCAAAGGCAGTTCGGCACGGCTGTAGCCCGCACTATTCAGCAAAACGAGCCGCTGGAAACCGTATTGCATACCTTAAATCCGGCAGGTGGAAATCTGTAGGGGCGAATTCATTCGCCTAGTCCCTGTATTATAACCCGCTCTAAAATATCTAAATTCTGTAGGGTCTTGGTCATCGTTCAGCCCATTTGTGTGAGTTTGTGGAGTGCGGTGACGCGTCACCGCCTTACAAGCCATGCGGCGACGAGTCGCCGCACTCCATTGTAAGATCATCCGGTGTATCCACTTCTCGGGCCAGTTCCTCGAACCGGTCCAAGTAGCGGAACACAGCCGGCAGCAGCCGCCACGCCGGCCCTTCGGCCAAAGCGAACCCATAATTTCCGGCGGTTTTCAGCAAAGCCAACAACTGTTCGGAATCCGCCAACCCCTCGGCTTCCAGCAGCATACGGTTTTTCTCAACCAAGGCCGATAACAATGCCCCGTCAACCAACCACTCGGTGAAACGGCCCAATTGCAAACCCACGTCGGCCTGGTATTCAAAAATAAGCATGAACAGCAAGGCAAGTTGGCGTGTCGTTTTAGACACGCCACTGCTGGCATCCTCATGATGGAACCAAGCGAACCCCCGCCCGTCCACCTTAAGGCAATAACCCAACCCGGTGAACAGCAAATCGTAGGCATCCCATTCACGCTCCAGTTCGGCCCACAACCGGGGCTCGGAAAGCCGGTTCAAGTGTTTGCCGCTGTTCAGATGGGCAAACAACTCGCCCAACTGCGGTAGTTTATTGAGATGCAACGGGCTGGAGGCATTCATAATTCAAGGAGGTTTTAGGGTAATTTAATCGCAATCTAAGGCCGACTCGATTTTGGAAACCGAGTCGGTCTTAAGCATATTCAGGCGTTAATTAGCATTCTGTTTGCTGGTTTTGGAAAGCCCATGGGGATAATGGGTGACGCGAACGGTATGCAAATCCACCTGGCATGAGTCATCGGCCAAAGCCACCTGCCAATCCTGTCGATCAATCAAGTTATGGTAGAGCCTTAATAGGGTCAAATCGCTTAGCTCAGGATAGCCATCAAACAACCAGTGTAGCAGGTTGTCGATAGGCAAGGCACTGGCTAGGGCTTTTAACAAAGCCGGCTCATCCACCCTATCCAAACCGAGCGGATCGACATCGGCCGCCTCTTCGGGAAAATCCAGCCTTAAAGGTTGGTAGCGCATCGCCTCGCCCATAATCGCCAACACCTCATGGCCCACCCCGACCCGGCGCGGCATGTCGCGCCGCCACACCGGCAAACCACCCCTGCCCAAGCTACGGCCTAGTCCGCGTTTGCGCACTCGACCCAGCAACTGGCTAATGGCAGAGGACAGGGCATTGTGTTGACGGATTTCCTCGCGCAGGGGGAGCAAGGTATCGCTACATTGCTTATGGACTTCCCGGCCCAGCCGACGCAATTCTTTCGCTTGAAAGGCCACCTGCCGCATTGCCAAGCGTTGGGTGTAGAGCGCCCCTTGGACGGTCAATGTCTCCACTGCATGGTCCAAGGCATGTTCGGCGGACTCCAGATGACGGTAAAAAGTCCCCGCAGGCCCACTGTCCATCATCTCGGCCATCGGTGCGACATACTCGTCATAGGCCGCCAGCACTTCGCTATAACGACGGGCTATGGGCAAGTTCGCATCAGCGGATTTGGCCCGTTCCGCCAACTCAAGAATGGCATGCCGGTCTTGGTCCAACTGCTGGCTGATTTGCCGGAACAACTCGGCGAGTTGGACCGCCGCCAGCCGTAACTGGTCGGTGTCCCTGGCCTGCAAACTTTCATTAAGCTTGACGGTGGCGTTTTTGACCGCTTCCACTCTGGCCCTCAAGACCTCCGACAGGCCCAATTCGTGTTCCCGTGTCAGACTGCGGACGAACGCCAGGATCAGCGGGTGGATTTGCAGCGCGGTTCCGCGTGGCAATATTTGAAGCAACTCGGACGAGGCCAATTGCCGCAAAACCGCTTCATGTTCCTCTAGGCTTTTGGTTGGGGCGCAACGGGCGATGACGGGCAAGACCTGTTCCTGCTCGAATGCAGGGAACTCCCGGCTAAGCAATACCAGGCTCTCAATGATATCCCAGTGCAGGTAAAGCGCATGGATCAGACTTCTTGGATTAGTCATGGCAAACTAAAAATCATGCTTATAAGGCTACCAAATGAGTGGTGTTATAAGTTGGTTAAAGATATTATCACCGAAAAGTAATGAATTGTGCCCGAAGAGGAAATAAGTTGACGGGGGATCACTTAGGGTGTACAAGATATTTCAAAGATCCGCTATCAGCTTAAGGCGGGGTAGGCGCAAATCTTAACCGTTCGCCCTGAGCTGCGAGCCTGTCGAGCAGTCGAAGGGTGGACGGTTAAGCCGTTCATGGTTCGATCCTTCGACACAAGCTCAGGACTCACCACGAACGGCCTTGAACTGTCCCGCCTTAAGTTGGTAGCCCAAAAATCAACCTATCTCCTGCCGCTACATCCAAGTGCGTGTTGTAAAAGACTCCATTTTGTGGGCTAGGGCTGGTTTACACCGAACTGGCTCATGTTAGCCTACTAAAAAACTGGAGGATAGTAACAATGGCTGCACGCATCATTCCAGGAGTACAAGTCACTGTCGTCAAGGATGTCGCCCCCCCTCAACTTGCTCCGTCTGGCGTATTAGGGCTAGTCGGTTTGACAGAAAAAACTTTCGAATTTACCGAACGGGCTTCCAGTTGGAGCCGTTTTCTGGAAGTCTGTGGTCCTGCCTCGGCTTATAGCATGCCGGAAGCGCGGTTGGCACTAGCGAACGGCGTGTTTGAACTCGTCATAGTTCCTTTGGCTTCATCGGTAGCCACCAAGGCTGTTGTTAGCCTGCCTAACGCCGATAATGACAATTTCACACTTGAAGCGCGTGCGCCCGGCATCTGGGCTAACGGCTTTAAATTGAAAGTCAGCCATCGCGGCGAAAAATTCGATTTGGAGATTAAACTGCCAGACGGCGACACCTTGGAGGTGCATCGTAATCTAGAACCTGCAATCGTCGCAGATTTTCTTGAAAAAGCTTCTGCCGTAGTGCGTGTCGACAAAACCACCATTCCGCCAAAAAGGCCCAAAGAGGGCGAATATTTGTTGGCGGGAGGCCAAGATGCGAGTGACACTGACTACATCAATGCTTTAGAGGCACTTAAAGACGAACCCGATGTTGATATGGTGCTTGCGGCTGTGCAGTATTTCAACGATGCTGAAAAAGTCACTAAAGTTTATAGCGCAGTCATTAGTCATTGCGAACTGATGAGCGCGGATAGCAAAGGACGCATCGGGTTTGGCCAGGTTGCACCAAACGCGACGATCCAAGATGCCACGCGCATGCTCACACCGCTGATATCGGATCGCTTTATCCTGCTCGCGCCGCACGGTGTTGTCGGGGCAGTGGCAGGGCGCATCGGTGGCTTGGATTTTTTCCAGTCCCCCACATTTAAAACCTTATCAGGCATTTCCAAGTTGAGTCGGGCCATACCATTGGAAGAACAAGGCGGTTTGTTGAAGGAAAATGTGGTTCCTATCGTCAACCAGCTTGGGCGGGGTGTCATTATACTGCGGGGGCTTACCACCGACGGCGACCAAATTAGCGTTCGCCGCGTCGCTGACCGAGCGGTGCGCGGTGTCAGGATGCTAGGTGAATTGTTTATTGGCCGACTCAATGACGAGGACGGGCGAGGTGCCTTAAAGCAGAAGCTGAACGAATTCTTGGTGCAAATGGAAAGGGAGGGAGCTTTGGTGTCTTCAACCGACGGCAAAGATCCGGCATTCAAAGTCGATGTATTTTCCTCCCAAGCCGATTTTGCCCTCGGCATCGTCCGGGTTGATGTTGCAGTACGTCCGGTACGCGCAATCGACTTTATCTACGCCACTATTTTCGTCCAGCTTTGAGGAGTGACTCGTTATGGCAACGGTATTTATCGCTAACCGTAGCACTGTCTTGATTGATGGCTCGGCGGTGGAAGGTTTGCAATCCTTAGTTTTTCGCGTCGTCACCGAGCGCGAAGACATTCGCGCTGTCGGCATCAACGAGCGGATAGACGTAAGTTTCGGCTTGCGCACGGTGCAAGGGGAGTTGGTAGTCAAGTCTGCCAATTATGAGTTGGATAACCATTTGACTGAGCGATCCAAATTTCAACTAGTGGCAAACCTCAAGAAAGACCAGACGGCGGATGCGCCCAAACGCACATTGTCCTTCGATGATTGCTACATTGAGGGTAAATCCTTTGGTCTGGATGCCGGCGGTTCGGGTGTCAGTACCTATGCCTTCACTGCCACTCGTTTACGCGAAGAATAGTGCGGGTTGCAGATGTTCTTGTCGACATTGACGGCATCGTCTATGCCACTGATTTTAATGGCTTTGACACGCCCATGACGGCGTACACGTCAGCCGGAAAGCAGGCCAAGTTTGAGCCTTGGCCTTTGTGGGCGCACTTGTCCGCGCTGTCCGAGTGTGTCGTCCCGACCCGGCAGGGCGTGGGCTTGAGTGTACCCGCATTCAGCCGCCGGGTCTTGGCGCATAGCCGAGTTTCCGTATGCCTACAGGAAGATTTCGCACCGTTGGCCTTATGGTGGGCGGGCGGCGGAGCGGCTACTCCGAAAAATCTGGGCGATGGCTGGTACACCTGCGGCATCGTGCGGGCAAGACTACGGCCTTGGAACGCAGGGGAGCGTTTTATGGCCTTGTCGCATTGCCGGTCGTCCGATGAGACTAGTGAGCGTTTCAATTTGAGCGCGTACCTTGGGGCAATGTTGGATGCAAGCGTGGTCGCACTGGAACCCTCTCAGCCTTTGAACGATTTGGATTCCTCTGCAACCCAGTCTCTGCTGAATGCAGTCATTGCTTTGAACATGCCGGAGGCCCAGGCTGCCGCTTTTCCTGACACGCCGGAAGCCAACCGGATCACCTTGCGGCTGTGCAAAGCCCTAGGTTGGACACAGGACCAGGTTTGGACCACACCAGCCCCTGAATTGGATCGTGTGTTAGCTTTGCTAGACCGGGTTGAGGGGGAAAAATCCCGCCTACCGATTCGTGAATCAGGTTTGGTGCAACACCCGGACGCAGTGGTGATCCGCATTGAGGATGACTGATGCACTTTTTCGCCCATCTGGCCGACTTTGAAAGTATGCTTTTAGCCCCTATGGAAGCGGTGTTACGCGATGCCCAAAGGATCTTAGAAATGGAAATTGACATCGACCGCCTAGAAGACACTGTTGCAGAAGATGCCTTAGAACCCTTTGCCCATACGCCAGCCACTCCAGACCAACATGCCGTTCAATTAGGCAGTTCCCAAGAAAATTCATCTCACCTTGAAAAAGGGGGGCAGGGAGGATCGAATGATGGAAGACAAGCAGTAGGGTACGCTGGGCGTACCGGCCAGGAAAACCGAACCGTGGGGTATGCGGGGCGTACCATTCAAATTTCGGGAGGTACGCACAGCGTACCCTACATGGACTACCTCAACACCGCACATTCATGGCTACAGCCCCCCCTGACTCCCCTTTTTCATAAAGGGGGAAAACCACCCAAATTGGCTGACATCCCCGACGATGAAAGACAAACCGTAGGGTACGCTGCGCGTACCAGCCAGGAAAACCAAACCGTAGGGTACTCTGTGCGTACCATACAAATTCCGGGTGGTACGCACAGCGTACCCTTCATGGATACCCTAGTGGTTAATCCCCCCCTAGCACCGGTTTTGATACCGTTGAGAACAAACCAAGCTAAAACTTCGGTAATGCCTTCTCGTATTTCACCGCTATCACAAGCTTCCTCATTCGAGGGGAAATCCGTTAATACAACAACATTGCCTGCATCGGGTCAGTTCGGCGAACCATTGTCCCCGTCCGAAACGCAGGCAACCGCTTCACGGCTAACGGTTGCCATGGAACCGTCTTTCGAACAGGCTTACCAACTTACCCAGACCCAACTGGAAAAATCCCATTGGGGCATGCAGGAACAGCCATCGACAAGTCTGGTCCGCAATACATTCAACGTCACCGTTGCCATGAATGGCAAACAAAGTCCCGAAGACATTGACCGGACAGCCTTGGAAGAAGCGTTGACGGACATTTTACGCGCATCGGCCCGCCGCCATGGTTTGGAGGTTTAAGCGATGACCGGTAGCCTTGCCTACTGTATCCGCATCGGTGCGCTTACCGTTAGCAATAAAGCTACCGGGAATGAGCATCTGCTGTTGAACTTGGATGTAAGGCTGGGCATGGACGGCGTTGGAGGCGTTTGTGAACTGTTGCTAGGCGACCCGGAAAACGTACCGCCGCAAATTGGCGACACCCTTAGCGTGGAATTGAATGCCGGCGAAGGTGCGAAAACAGTATTCACCGGCATTGTGGACAGCGTGCGGATGGATATCACCGGCCAGCGCGTAACCGCCTATGACAGTCTGCGTAAACTGGCCAGTCTGGAAACGGAGTCCAGTTATGAAAACGTTGATGTAGATTTTGTGGTCAAAGACCAGCTTCAACAAGCAGGGGTAAGCATCGGGCGCATGGCAAAAGGTATTAAATTGGTATCTTACGCAATAATCAAAAACCCCGGTGCATTGCGTCAGGTGCTGGAACTGGCCGATTGGTGCGGTGCTGACTTGTATACCGACGGTGCAGGCAAGGCGCATTTCACCACACCTGCCGAACAAGGTGCAGAACACCTATTGGAATTTGGCCAGAATGTGCTGCGCTTAGAACTCCAAGCCACGCCGCCGATCCACGATAGTGTCGAAGTGTTCGGCGAAGGTGCGGCAGCCAGCCAAGGCGCGGACAAGTTTCATTGGCTGGCCAAGGACATGGCAGGCGTTAGCGGCAAGGCCGCGATTGATGCGCAAGGCATGGTGACCGCCGGTCGCATCGGCAAATGCCCCCGCCTTCTCAAACTGGGTGCGGTGCGCTCCGGCGAGGCGGCACAACAAGTGGCGGAGGCGCAAATGAGGGCTTTGGCGGCGCGTTGGCTGCGGGGGCGGGTGGAGGTTTACGGAATGCCCAAGATATTTCCGGGGGACCATGTGAAGATTAATAGTGTTCCTGCCCGACACAGCGTTGCCAAACTTTTGCAAGGCCAGCATACCTTGCGTGTTCGTCAGGTTCGCCACTTCCTCAGCCGCAACCGTGGTTTTTTGACCTGCTTGGAATTCTGACATGACGGTGCGCATTGGCTCTATTGAACTAAAAGGAGTGCAAGAACTGCTGACGGAGGAGTCCCGCAATCTGGTTGAGCATCGTGTCCCTAAATTACAAGGCAGTGTGCTTCAGGATTTTGGCAGGGAGCCGGTCACGGTTGTCGTTGACGGGTTGTTGTTCAGCACTGAGGCACTATCTGGCCTGGAACGCTTGCGTGAGGCGCAGAACAAGGCCGAGCCGTTACCGTTCGCGGCAGATGTGGTGGTGGGAACGGAACTCACGGAAGTTCTGATCGAAGATGTCCGTGTGCGCCAAGTCGCTGGCTACCCCCACCGTTACCGCTACACCCTGCGTCTGCGCGAATACAAATCGCCGCCGCAACCGGCCAATGCCGCTGTGTCACCCGTCAATCATCGTGTGGCGGCAGATGCCGATGCCTGGGGGGCCGACAGTCTGGCTGCCACCAGTGTGTTACAAGACCCCGCCAGCCTGTCAGCCGCTATGCGAAAAAATCCTGGTCTGCTGAATCACCTCAGCGCAGGGGATTTGGGCGCGAGCATCGCCCAAAATGCCACTCTGCTGAAGGGTGCAGATTTCAGCGTCATTTTACAGACGGTCAGCAAGGTTGACCCGCTCAAGGCACTGGCTTTGATCCAAGCGGTGCGCGATGCTGATAGCCTTGGCGATTTCTTACAGAAATATGCCGACGAGGGACTGGACTTCATCGGCGATCTGACGGGGGTTGACCTCAGCAATGCCGGTACGCTGATTAGGACACTCAACGACGGGCTGGAATTCATCAAGAAACTCAAGGAAGTTGGCCAGCGCACCGAGAAGCTGCTGCAAGACATTAAGCGCTTCGACCCGTTGGCTTCGCTAAAACCGTTACTGGATGAACTGCAATGAGTACAACGGCAGACATTTTCAACGATTTGAATAATTTGCTCGATAGCATACACGATTTGCTGAGAATGGACTTCGCCAAAAATGCCCCCAAAATTGCCCGTGAATTGGGTGCGGAGTCCCAACTCGACACGGCATTGGATGTTTTTATCAGCGGTTTGAACCAACTGGCTGGCGGCGTGGAAAAACTGCGAGGTCCATTGTTGCAGGCGGACACGGTGGTGGCCGAATTCGAAATCATCGCCGATAGTTTGGGTACTTTTGGCACGGGCCAGGCCTTCAGCGACCTGACCCTATTTTTCGGTATGCCCGCCAATACGTTCGCCCCGTTGGTGGCCAATTTTGCCAAAGGCCATCAATTTCTCGTGGCGGGACTGGGCTTGGCCGACATTCTACCCAGCCCAGAAAGCTTGCTCAATACCAACCGGCGTTTGCAAGAACTGGGCGGTACGCTGGAAAAGCTAAAAACCAAGCCGATGCTCCCGGCTGCGACGGCCCAACAATCATGAAAATATCTTTGCCCCATGACGATGCAAGCCAAACCGTAAGGTACGCTGTGCGTACCATTCGAAATCTGGAAACCGTAGGGTACGCTGTGCGTACCAACCAAATTCTCGGAGGTTCGTACTGTGTACCCTACGGATGCCGCACTTTTATGGCATCCCGCGCTAACCCATTCAACAACAAGAGGAACTCGCCATGAGTGAACTAACTAATCTCCCGCAGCCAGCCGAGTCGCACGCCAATCCTTTCAAAGCCATCGCCTTGCTGCTGCAATCGGTGCGGCAGTCGCTGGAAGGCATCAAGAACACCGGACAAGCACCGCGTTGGGTTAGAATCGCTCGCATCCGGGGCTACCAGGGTGAAACCGATTACATCTCTAAGGCGGTGATTCCCGCCGTGGACAAGGGATTGGCTTACACCATCCTGTATCTCAGCCATCTTACCCTTATGGCCAGGGACTTGCTTTTCCAGGCGGATGCCGCCAAGGCACTGGTTGAGGTGTCTGGGGACATGCTGAAAACCGTCACCACGCAAGAATTTTCCAAGTCGTTGGCGGACGTAGTCGGTCAGAAAGGCGTGACCAATCCGTTGGCCGTTGCGGGGGGTTCCATTGATACCGTGATTAGCTTCGTCGATAAGATTCCAGAACCTGCCGACTTGGACCTGATAGGCAAAGAATTGTATGGCCTGTTGTGTGTGGAGCAACTGCCTTTGGACGAAGCCGGACTCGGCCGTGCCACAGAAAGCCATTTGAACATAACGGCTTCCGGCAAGCTTCGTCTATTGCAAATGGCCTTGAACAAACCGATTACAATCCGTGGCCTAGGCAAGGATAAGTCGGGTGAGCAAGACATCACCTTCCTAGGTGGTCGGCGGGTCTGGCAGGCGGCGGAATTGCCGGCCAAGGCACTGGGACTTTGGGGTGAAGGCAGCGATGCCGAAACCCTGTACGAATTCGCCTTTGTGGGTCAAGACATTGAAGAGGCCAACAACCTATTGGAAAAGTTAGGCTATGTGGAGCCTGCTGTGATTGAAAAGAAAGTCTTCGGCGATGCGTTGGCTTGTCGGCTGCGGCGGTTCCAGAAAATCAATGAATTGACGGTCACAGGCAAGCTGGACAACCCAAGCCTGAACCGGCTGATGCATCTTAATTTTGACACCAAGACGCTAGAGCGGGCCAAGCCATTCGATGCCACCCAGTTGCCGCAGGGTTTCGACGACACCCAAAACGCTTAACAATCTTGTCAATGTATTGACACACGTTTGACGATGAAAGCCAAACCTGTAGGGTACGCTGCGCGTACCACTATAGCGTGAACCACAACCCGAAAGGTACGCTACGATGGCTATGCACACCACAAGTACCCTACGATGGCTGTGCGTACCGCGACCCGGATGGTGAACTATGAACGACCCTGTTGCTATTATCCGTGCTATTATCAAGGAAGAATTACGTAGCCTTAGGCTCGGCGACATTGCCGTCGTCACCAGCGTGTTCCCCCATGCCGGGGACAGTGACACGCATAATTACGAATGCAACGTCAAACTGCGTGAAGGTGAATTAGAACTGCGCAAAGTCCCGATTGCAACGCCGCACATTGGCTTGGCCAGTGCGCCGACGGTGGGCGATCTGGTGCTGCTCAGCTATGTGGGCGGCGACCCCAACCGTGCCATTGTCATCGGTCGGCTGTATTCGGACGAAAAGCGGCCTCCGCTGCACGAAGAAAATGAATGGCGGGTGGAAGCGCCGCTCCAAGGCAAAACCTCGCTTGCCATCGACAAGGACGGCGCCTTAGTGCTGACGGCGGGCAAGACCGTGGTGACGGTGCGCCAAGACGACAGCGTGGAAATTCTCGGCGAACAGGATTTGAACATTGAAGTAAAGGGCAATGTCAGCTTGAAATGCAAGGATTGCAAGGTGGATGCCTCCGGCGATGTGGAACTAGGCAGCGGTGGGGCGGGTGTCGTCACCGAAGACACCCACAAATGTTATTTCACCGGCAAGGCGCTGGTGGGTTCCAAAAAAGTCAAAGCCAAGGGGTAAACTATGCCAGCACCGACTGCTCAACAACTTGAAGGCATCGCCAGTGGAGCGCTGCAAAGCGCAGGCATTCGCGGGGAGGATGCTCCCGGCCTAGCCAAAGCCTTGGCGCAAACGACCGCGCAAGCTTTGACCCTATTTCTGAACCAAGCCATGGTGTTGCCCGGCATCCCGGCGGTCGCCCCGCCGCCACCGGGCAGTGGCAGCACGGTAGGCCCTGGTATGTTGATGCCGCCGCCGGTTGGTGGGCCAGTGGCCGCGCAACTTGAAGGTTTGGCATTGGCGGATTTAAACGGGCAAGGCATACGCGGTGAAAACGCCGTCGATTTGGCCAAAGTCATCGCTGCCAGCCTAGCCCAAGCCATTTTAATGTTCACCGCCCAAGTGCAAGTCGCCCCCGGCATCAGTATTGCCGGGTTCTCTACGACCAGCCCAGGGAGTCTACTCTGATGCCGGCCCCCAGCAAAGCCCAGTTACAACCTTTAGTGGACGGTTTTATGCAACAGAATGGCCTACGCGGTGAGGATGCGCCAGCTTTGGCCGGTGCTATCGCCGAAATCATTGCCCAAGCCTTGACGCTGTTGGCGGCTCAGGCCAAGGTTGCCCCCGGCATTGCCTGCTCGCCGGGTGCCACTGCCGCGCCGGGGAGGTTGCTGTGACAGATGCCGTGTTCAAAACCGATCTGCGTCTGGTGCTGCCCCGCTCTGGTCAATCGGATGCCATCGACTTGGCGCATGATACGGACGCGATGGAAAGCGTGGGCGGCATCGATAACTTGGCGCAGGCTTTGACTGTGCGCCTGCTGGTGGATCAAGGCGAATTGACGGACTTGGGCCACCCCCACTATGGCAGTCGCATCCGCGAACTGCTGGGGGCCAACCTCGACCGAGCCAACTTGGAACTGATGCGCCGCTATGTGCGGCAAACGCTCATGAGCGACCCGCGTGTCGCCGAGGTTGTCGAGGTGCGGGTGGAGGCACGGCATAACGCGCCCGGCATCGTCGATGTCGAGACCGTGGTGCAGTCCGTCAGCGGGGAATCCATGCAAATCGGAGTAAGCTTGAATGTCAGTTGAAACGCCTTTTGACACTAAAGATTTCGCCACCCTGACGGCGGACTTGTTGCAATCCCTCCGTTCCGGCGCAGGCGGTCGCCCACCCCTGACCGACGATACCGAAGGCAGCGTGGTGCGCACCTTGGCAGAAGCCTTTGCCCGCGAATTGGCGGTTTGCTACCAGCAACTGCGGAAAGTCTATCAATATGGATTCCTCGACACCGCCGAGGACGTGGCACTGGACAATGTGGTGGCTTTGCTGGGCATCAGGCGGCAGAAAGCGGGACACATCGAAGGCAGTGTCACCTTCTCCCGCTCACAACCAGCCCCGGAAGACATTCCCGTGCCGCCCGGCACGCGGGTGGCCGGACGCGAGGTGCCAGTATTTGAAACCACCCAAGACGCATTCCTGCCCAAAGGCCAGCGCGAAGTCACCGTGGCAGTGCGCTCTTTGGAACCTGGCGGCGAAACCGTCAAAGTTGGCAGCTTATGCTTGATGCCTAGACCAATCTGGGGGGTGGAGGGCATCGCCAACCGGGTTGATTTATTACCGCGCCAACGTGAGGAAACCGATGCGGAATTGCGCGAACGCGCCCGCCATGCCTTGCAAAAAGCCAATCTGGGCACTACCGCCGCCATCGAACAAGCGGTGCGTGCGCTAGGCATTGCGCAGGTCATCGTCCGTGAGGATGAACAACGGCCCGGCGTAGTGGAAGTAGTGTTGGGGGATGCCGACATTTCCCCCGACTTGCTGGAACAAGCCAACGCGGCGGTGCAGGAAGTCCGCCCCGCCGGTGTGCAGGTCAAGGTACGGGCCACCGGCAGGGTCTTCCTGCAAATCGCAGCCACCCTGATACTCGGGGAAGATTTTCCAGAAGAACGGAAAAACGCCATACGCAAGGGCATTATCCAAGAATTGCAAAACTATGTTGGCAGTCTGCAAATCGGCGAACGGGTGCGTTGGGCCAAGGTCAGTGCCATTCTTAACAGCCCAGTTGATGTCTCGGAATTATGCCCTCTGACCGCTGGGTTTGCCGTTCTGCTACCGTTTTCGGGCCGCCCCGGCGAGTTGCTAGATGCCAGTGCCAGCCATTTGCTACGCAACGGGGATATTGGCATCGGTGCAAACGAACGTGCCGTGCTGAATGTCGCGGCATTGCCGCTGCTGCTGAACTTGGAACCGCCCACTTTGGATGTCTGGGTGGATGTCAGTGCGACCTTGGCCCAAGGACAGTCAAGGCCAGACGAGAGTTCCATCCGTAACAGTTTGCAAGTGCTGCTTGACACCATCAAACCGAAGCAGAAAGGCGATCCAGAGCCAACCTTGGTCACTTACGAAAAACTCGCCGAAGTATTGGGCCAGTCGCTGAAACAGGTCAATTTCCGCATCGTCCATAGTCAAGACAATCTGGCGGTGGCACTGAACCAGGCAAACGATAGTGACATACTCAGGCCCAGGGAACGTTTGCTGATGGGCAATATTGAGTGGGTAAACTAATGTTACTCAAGGGAGTTCAACATGGCTGATTCAGGCCCACGCCGCCGCCGCTTGCTGGCCCTGTTGCCAACGATTTTTGCCAGCCAGCCCGAAACGAGCGCTGTCAGCACCGTCATTGAGGCAATGGCGGTCAGTTTGGCCGAATTGGACGCGAACCTAACCCGCACCCAGCGTGACCATTGGGTAAAATTGGCTGCTAGCGACGGTAGTGCCTTGGAGCGTTTAGGCGCATTACTGGGGATTGCCCGCCTGACGTGGACAGAAACGGCAAACGATGCCGATGGAAACCCAGCCAAAATAACCCGAGAGGAAGCAATCGAAGCCTATCGGCAGCGTTTGCAACTGACGGCCAGGGTGCTGACGCAGGGGCTCACCACGCCGCGTGCCTTGCTGGAACTCGCCATCGCCACCTTGGGCGCGGAACCCTGTCCGCGCCAAAAGCGCCATCGGGATGCCACTTTGGCCTTGGGTTTCCCGCTGGGGACGTTACGGCGCTGTCCGGCCTGTGCCACAGGCCGCCCCGGCCCTTGTCCCTACGCCGGTCAACAGGTGCTGGATGCCTGGATCACCGACAATCCGCCGCACCGCCGGGTATTGGCATGGGATAAGCCGTTGCGGCCAAGTGGACAAATCAGCGTAGACAATCCCGCCTTGGACGAAGACGTGCCGGAACTGCGGCTTAAAGCAATGGATCAAGCGGTGCAATACCCTTATCTGCAAAACCAAGCCACCGGGGAAGTCATTTTTTATGCCGGGACGATCCAACCCGGCGAGGTGCTAAGTCTATGGCCGCAAGTCGAGGCCGAGGAAACCCGCCGCTACATCAGCCACGAACCCGTGGACCCACATGTCTGGCGCAAACAATACCCCTCCGGCAGTGCCGTTTTGATCGGGGTGGATGGCCGCATAAAGCCAGTTAGTGCAGACATCTACTCCCTCAGCGGTGCCAAATTTCCACTGGCAAACGTAGCCCTAGGTGCGGCTGATGCCCCCCGCTTTGCCAGTATGGAGGATGCCGAGGGAGTGCGTTTCGCCGATGCCCTGAACCAGGGTGATATTTTTGATGTCGGTGCGGTTTTCACCGCCGAAGACAGCGAATCATGCGCCCGTTTTGGCGATTACAGCCAGCGTGTGCGCACTCCTAGGATGTTGCCGGGTGAAAACATCTGGAGTTATGGCATTTATACAAGGCAGGACATCGAAGCGATTGTCGCCAACCAAACCGGAGCCTTGCTCGACAACGCCCCGGCCACGCAAGGCGATGCAACGGTCATGCTAACCCTGTCGTGGTGGGTATGCACACCCGCCACCTTTCGCCTGCGCATTCCCCGCACAGGATGGGTCGGCGCGGCAGAAGCCCGTGGCGCGGCCGCGCTATTGAACCACTGGGTGCGGCAAGCCAAAGCGGCCGGAGTCGCGGCTTGCGTGGACTTTCCGCAACCGCAATTGCGCGAGGATCCCAGCCTAGGCGATCAGTTGATGCTAGGCACACGGCAACGATGGCAAGAGGTGCAGCCACTCCAAGACAACGAACCGCACTGGCAGTTACAGGCCCGTATCCGGGAAAAACACCCGCTGGCCGATGGCGGATTGACTTTTCGAGGTGTTTTCGACAACACCCGGCTGGATGGCTCGCATTTCGACGCACCCACCCCGTAGGCTACGCTGTGCGTACCATGGGTGCCGAAACGCCGTAGGGTACGCTGTGCGTACCATGGGTGCCGAAACGCCGTAGGGTACGCTGTGCGTACCATGGATTCTACCGCATGGGACGGTACGCACAGCGTACCCTACGGCATGGAATGGTACGCACAGCGTACCCTACGGCATGGAATGGTACGCACAGCGTACCCTACGGCATGGAATGGTACGCACAGCGTACCCTACGGCATGGAATGGTACGCACAGCGTACCCTACGGCATGGAATGGTACGCACAGCGTACCCTACGGCATGGAATGGTACGCACAGCGTACCCTACGGCATGGGACGGTACGCACTACGGAACAATAACTTAAAAACGAGGTTAAACGTCAATCATGGCAATACACGAAAAACAAAGCTTAAGCGGTCGTTTGACCATCGAATTGCGCACCCCCGACGGACGTGTCATTGAACGGCGGCGGCACGATAACCTCATCACCACGGCCGGTAGAACCCTGGTCGCCCAATTGTTCACCGGCGAGGTGTCGGGCAAGCCGGAATTGCTGATCGCCGTGGGCGATGGCACGGACACCGCCAAACCCGGCGACACCCAACTGGGCAACTGGGTCGATCAAATACCCGCCGCCACCCAAGAAATTCGCGTGGAAACCGAAGACGGCGCACAACAGGCCGTGGTTGGCGTGGTAGCCACCTTGCCGGCGCTTGGGGCTGGCGACAAAAGCCAAGTCCTGCGCGAGGCCGGCATCCTGATCCGCTTTCCCAATCAAGCGCCGGTGATGTACAACCGGGTGAATTTTGCCGACATCACCCGCACCGGCAACCTCGAAATGACCCTGGCCTGGGAGGTGCTTTTCTAATGGCCGACAGACCCGATGCCTATGTGCGCAAAGAACCCGGCGACCCTATCCGCAGCGGGGATTGGAATGAACTGCAAATCCGGGCGCGCGAGGAACTGCTCAACCATCGCCATACCGGCAAAAACCAGGGTGTACCCATCGCTAGGGCGGGCATCGAACCCAACGCCATCGACGGCAGCCGCATCGACCCCACCGCCGAAGTGACGGTCAACACCCTCACCACCGGTGGCGATGCCACGGTCAGCGGCGACTTGAGAGTCAAGGGCAAGTTGCTTCCCGACAATGCCGAGGATTTCATGGTTCCCAAGGGGGGCATCATCCTGTGGTCGGGCAACGCCCCGCCCCCCGGCTGGGCTTTGTGCGATGGCAGCAATGGCACACCGGATTTGCGCGGCAGGTTTGTATTGGGGGCAGGCAGTGGAAGCGGATTGACCAGACGCAACAAAGGGGAAATCGGCGGCGTGGAAAGACATGGGCTGAAAATTGATGAAATGCCCAGCCATAACCATGCCGTTTACGACCCCGGTCACTATCACAATTGGAGTGCAAGCCGTCAAATGGCTGGAACCGATGATAACAATAATTCTACAGAATTTTCCAGAGGCGATAGAGGTCCTATCCACGGGGTTAGTATAAATACCGATTCCCGGGGGGCAGGCATCAGCATCCAAGCCGCAGGCGGTGGGGCTGCGCATGAAAACATGCCGCCGTTTTACGTCCTTGCCTACATCATGAAATTGTAATCAAATTAACGAGGTGTTTTTATCATGGCCGACCGACCCGATGCTTATGTGCGCAAAGACCCCGGCGATATTATTCGCAGCGGGGATTGGAACGAACTGCAAATCCGCGCCCGCGAGGAATTGCGCAACCACCAGCATACCGGCGGCGGTGATGGCGCGTTAATACTAGGGACCGGCATCGCCACCGATGCCGACCTGTCGATCAAAACCCTCGCCACTAGCGGCAACACCACCGTCAACGGCGACTTAAAAGTCAACGGCAAAGTGATACTCGACGGGGTCGATGACCTGCTCGCCCGCTTCAAAGCCATGCAAAGCGACACAGTGAACTTTGCCAAGGACGTGCGCATCGGTGGCAGCTTAGACGTGAAAGGCCCGTTGATCAGGAAAGTGCAAATTGCCACTGGGCTGGGGCCAATAGAATGTACGTCTAATGGTCCATTCAAAACCAGAGTGCTGACCTTTAGCAAACTCTATGCCGAAACCGCCATACGCATAGCCTATTGCGATATCTTATACAACGGTAGTTATTCAAACGGTCAGTATGCACGATGGGAAATACGGATTGATGGCAATCCTGCCCCAAACCATCCTATCGTCTTGGATCAATATCAATATCCCAGTGTTTCGAATTTAGCTTTGCCAACGACTCTGCTTGGTTATGCGCGGGGGATTGGTGCCGGAACCCATGTCATTGGAATTTGGTCTGGCGTGTTTCCAGGACATTCAGCTTTGAATTTATATGTCGGTTGGCCAGGTGGACAGTCGCGTTGGACGCTAGAAGCCGAGGAGGTGTGGTTGTAAATTTCCCTGCGCTTGAAATACCGTAGGGTACGCTGTGCGTACCAAGGATGTTGGGAATGGCGGGGGGACGGTACGCACAGCGTACCCTACGGTGTTTGGGTGTTTGGGGTGGTACGCACAGCGTACCCTACTTTTTTGGATTTGTTATGCAAGAAAAACTCATCATACGGCTTAACCAACTCCGCGACGAATACGCCGAAGGCCAGCGCGTCATGGGAGAATTGCAAGATAAACAAACGGGCTTGCAACAAACGCTGCTGCGTATCAGCGGGGCCATCCAGGTGTTGGAGGAGTTGTTGCGGGAGGACGCGCCCACCGAACACGAACCGCAACAGGAGTGATTTCCGTCATGGCTAAAACCTCGCCTAAACTTCCCGTTTTGCTGTACCCCGATGACCAGGACAGTGCAGGGCAAACCTTGTCTTTGACGAGTGGCGCTTTGGATTTGCGCTTAAGTTTGGCGGCAGACCAAGAATTGGCTGCCGAATGCAGCTTGCGCCTCAATCCGGCGATTGCATCAGACCAGACCGGCGTGGTGCAACTGGACACACTCAATGCTCAGACCAGCTGCGATTTGGGGGTTTTTCCAACGGCCAAACCCATCACTTGGCTGCTGGCGGACTGGGGAACGGAGCGACCCTTGGCTTCCATCGAAATCAAGACAACGACTCCCGGCAAGGCGCGGATCAAGGTGTTCAGGCAGGGAGCTTGGATGCCGCTGCACCCGGTAGAGTTGATCGTCACCGGCACGGTGCAAGCCATCAACCCCTTGGTGGCCGAAAAATTGCTGATTGAACTGGTCCAGGCCGGACAATATCCCGGCTTGTGGAACCCTGTCACTGCAACCATCACCGGCTTAGCCCTACAGGCTGCGACCTTGCCTGGCGACTTGAGTTTGACGGTGGGTGGGCAAACGCCGGGGTTTCGTGCCCCCGGCCTGTTGTCGGTGGCGGGTGTGCCAGTGGAAGGTTTCGCCGCCGCTGTCAATGCGTATCTAGCTGGCCCTAAAGCCCTTCGCCCGGTGCCGTTGCGGCTGTCGGCGGGCTTGCCGGGCAGGCTGAACCTGGCGTTCAACCCTGCCGCCGTCACCGTGGTACGGCAATTGACAGCCTCTGCGGACGGGGTGCTGCCCTTGGTGTGGGAAGGGTTGGCGGGCGCGGCCAAAGCCAGCCTGACCATCCCCAGCGGTGCCTTATTGCGCGAACTGAGTTTTGCCGTGGAGGTGAAATTGCTGTCCGAGTCCTTGCAATACCCGTTCGCCGCCTCGGCAACGGGCCGTGCGCAACTGGCAAGGGCCATGGATGGCGTGGCGGTTTGGTTCAGCACCGACCCGCAAGGACCACCATTGATCGGTTTGGATCTCAAGCTGAGCCCCCGCAGTGGGGAGCTACAAGCCACCTTGGGCTTACACGCCGATTGCCATGGCTACCCCGAACCCACACCCTATGCGGGAGCGGTGTTGCCCATTCATTGGCTGTCCGGGGTTGATGCTGGTGATGCGGAAGATTGGTTGAGGCTGGACTTGCCTCGCTCATTTCACTGTCCATCCGAAAATGTCTGGGCAGTGCTGACGGTGCATCAAGGCGAGGCATTGTGGGAACTGGGCAGCCCCTTACGGTACGCACAGCGTACCCTACCGAGCAGTAACCTACCGGGAAGCCCAGACATCCCTTTGCAAGAGGAAGTCGGCGCATGCCTCTACCACAAAGGGGAAGGCGCTTGGTTAAACCGTGGCGGCAACGACAGGCCACAAATCCGCTTAAGGGTGGCGGCGGCAGAACCAGCGGCACCGGACACCGTCACCGTGCAACGGGGTAGGGTTCAAGTGACCCTGCCGATTTCTCCTGAGGGCCGGGTTAGGGCCGATGCGGCGACGTTGGATGCATTAAACGGCAATAAGTCCTCCAGTTTGGAAATCCGTTTTCAAGCCGCTTCCGCCGGTCAAATCACCCTGCGGGAATTGCGGACGGTGTTTTGAAGTTAGGCGATTTCCAAAATGGTTAACCCCCTCTTTGCAAAAGATTTGTAATGGTAAGTACAGTCATGGTACGCACAGCGTACCCTACGATGGTACGCACAGTCATGGTACGCACAGCGTACCCTACGATGGTACGCACAGTCATGGTACGCATAGCGTACCCTACTAATCAGGTTGCTAAACTGTATGTTAAACACACTTGAAACCTATTTGACCGATGCATTGCGTCTCGCGCTGCCGCAGCATGTAACGTTGATTACGGGGCCGGCTTTGCAACCCGCCGCCAGCCAAGTCCCTCTGGTGAATGTTGCCGCAACTGCCTTGTATCCGCTACATCCGGCAAGTGACACAGAAGACAGGAAACGCGAACCCGCTTTTTTTACTCAACGTTTAGCCCTATCCGGGAACGGTCAACGCCAGGATTTCCCCTTGCCAACGGATGGCAAAGGAGAGCTTGTCGAAGTCGAACTGGCATCCGGTCGGCTGGCACGGCACGGCGACGATTATTGGCTGGATAACAATACTGTGCGCTTTTACCAAGCTCCTGTGGGCGAGTTTACGGTGCTGTTGAAGGGTGCGCGGGCCGGCGGCTATCAAGAATTGTCGCCGTGCCGCGCTACCTTGGAAATCCATGCGTGGGCGGATGAGATTGCACTGGCGGACGGTTTTCTAGCCCCCTCCCTCGCCGCTGTGCTAGGCGTTTTTGCCGACTTGGACCGATTGGAGCTGGTACGTCTAGAAGCCACAGGGCTCATCCTGCGTCTGCTCAAGCCAATGGCCACTGTTCGTGCATTGGAACGGGTTGCCGTGACTGGTGACAAGCCCTTGTACTGCAGCATGGCGCGGTGTAACCTACAAGGCGAATGGGAGTTGACGCTGACACTCGGCACTCCGCCCGGGCAAGGTTTGATTAAAACAATCGAGAGTGATCTGCAAATCAAGGTTTAAACAGACACTCCAACAATCTCGCAAAATCAGCCATGCCTTTCAATAGATTGCGTTCGATCTCGTCCATGCTGATTGCATGGGCGGACTTTCCCGCTGCCCAGTTGGCGACAATGGCACAGCAGGCATAATCAATTTCCAATTCGCGGGCCAAGGCCGCCTCTGGCATGCCGGTCATTCCGACTAAATCCCCACCGTCACGCTCAATGCGCACTATCTCAGCCGACGTTTCCAAGCGTGGCCCTTGGGTGCAGGCGTAGACACCGCCATCAACCACCCGAATCCCAGCCTGGAAACCGGCATCCAGCAGTTTTTCCCTTAAACTTGGCGTATAAGGATGGGTAAAGTCGATGTGGGTGACATGATCGAGGTCGTCCTCAAAAAAAGTACCCGCACGGCCATGGCTGTAGTCGATGATTTGGCCGGGAACGACAATCTTGGCCGGACCCATGTCTGGGCGAATGCCTCCCACGGCAGCGGCGGCAATGATGGTGCTGGCACCGGTGTCTTTCAGGGCTTTAATATTGGCTCGATAGTTTATCCTATGCGGCGGAATGGTGTGTTTTTCACCGTGCCGGGCAATAAAAACTATCTCCGCCCCATAGAGTTTGCCGTGGATAAGGTCAGAGGAGGGTTCACCCCACTGGGTGGGCATTTTCTCTCTGTGCGAAATTTCAAATTCTGGCAAACGGGTCAAACCCGTGCCGCCTATGATGGCTGTTAGCGTCATTCAAACATTCTCCTGATTGCTGATGTTCTCATTATACGGATCACATCCCTCCTAAGGATGTAATCCGTTAATGCAACTTAATCTTCGGCTGCAACCGGCTGCGGAAGAAGTTTGAAATCATCAGCAGGACAACCCGGAAAGGGCCGAACAGGGCGGTTTGATGCATCTTGTAAAGTGACAGGTAAACCAAACGGGCGATGACCCCTTCGATCATCACCGTACCCAATAAGTTGCCCATCAGATTGCCCACCGTGCTGAATTTTCCTAACGCAACCAACGATCCGTAATCGGTATAGACGTAATCTTTCTGCGGCAAGCCCTTGAGTCGGCGTTGAATGTTGGTGTAGACCAGGTTAGCCATTTGATGGGCCGACTGGGCGCGGGGTGGAATAGTGGCTTGTGGGCCCTTTTCCGGCCAAGGGCAGGCGGAACAGTCGCCTAAGGCGTAGATATCATCGTCCACGGTGGTTTGCAGGGTTAGCTTCACTACTAATTGATTGATCCGGTTGGTCTCCAGACCGGCGATGCCGCGCAGGAAGTCCGGCGCTTTGATGCCGGCAGCCCAGACTTTTATTTCTGCTTGGATAAACTGGCCGGATTTGGTTTTCACGCCATCTCGGGTAACCTCTACAACTTGTTCGCCAAGGCGGAGGTCCACACCAATTTCTCGCAATTGACTAGCCGTGGCTTCCGATAGGCGCACGGGCAATTGCGGCAATAGCTTGTTCGATGCCTCGATCAAATGCAGCTTGATGTCGGATTGCTTGATCGAGTCTAGGCCATAGGCATTAAAAAGCTGCGTGGCTTGGTGCAATTGGGCTGACAATTCGATGCCAGTGGCCCCGCCACCGACGATGGCAATGTCCAACACGCCATCGCCGCCGAAACCGCCGTAGGCTTGGGCGCGTAAATAAGAAGCCAACAAGTGCTGTTGGAAATGTTCGGCTTGTTCGGTAGTATCTAAAAATTGGCAATGTTCGGCCACACCGGGAATGCCGAAGTCGTTGCAGAGGCTGCCGATGGCGATGACTAGAATATCGTAGCCAACGCTTCGGGCAGGAACGATTTCTTCGCCTTGCGCATTGGCCATGGAGGCGATTTTGACCTGTTTGTTTTCGCGGTCTAGGTTTTCCATCCGGCCCAGCACGAAACGGAAATGGTTGGTACGCGCTTGTGCCAGATAAGCCAGTTCGTCATCATGGGAGTCCATCGTTCCAGCGGCCACTTCGTGTAGCAAAGGTTTCCAAATGTGTATTTGGCTATAATCGACAAGGGTGATTTCAGCGTGTTTTTTCTTACCCAAGGTTTTGCCCAAACGGGTAGCCAGTTCTAGCCCTCCGGCACCGCCACCGACGACGACGATGCGGGGAATGGCGGTGGCGGCTGATGTTGTCGTGTTCATTTCGATACCTCTGCTCTGGGAAGGTGGAAGGCGGGTTGAAGCACCGCTCTTGACTTGTAAGCAGGCATTGTCGATGAAATGAAAGGATTTGCAAAGAATTTGTTGGAGGGTCGGCATCCCTGCCGACATTAAACCGGTCGGCTACTCAGCTTCGGAAGTTTCCGTTTCCAACTCGCTGTCGAGAATCGTCCCGTTGGGGTCTAGATGAATCTCCAACTCCACATCATCATCCTCAATTTCAACTTCATAACTCCTTACCGATCCATCCGCTGCCATGATTTTTTCAGCTTCTATGAGGATGGCATCCGGGTAAGCTTCCAAGATGGCTCCAATAACGGTTTCCGGCAGTTCTTCGAGTTGGATTTCCTGCTCAATTTGTATCAATGTCCCGTCGGCAAGATAGGAGGCTTCAATGTCCACGCCTTGATCAATGAATTCGACCTCGTAGACGGGCTCGCCATTGTTGATCTCTTCCTCAAACTTTGCATTGACGGCCTCAGGATATGCCTTCTTGAAGGCTTCAAGCACTGCGAAGGGTACTTCTTGCCCGGAGGGTGTATTCTCCTCGTCAGCATCGTCGTAGGCGGATATGTCGTCAAGTTCGGGCGGGTTGGGGTTCAATTCTGACTCGTTCATAACATGCTCCTGAAATTGTTGGGATGGCCCGAGGAAACACCCCGGTAAAACTGGGGCATGGGTTCGTCGGGTGCGTCCTTTATATTCCAGAAATATGAAGGTTGTTTGAAAAGGCCAACTATTTCCAAACTCAAAGCTAGGGCAGTCATACAAATGCTTAATCACTCCTGATTAGGAAGATGTTTCAGCCAAACCCAAAATGTCGTCGTTCCGGCATGGACCGCCGGAACCTAGGCTCCGTGGACGGCATGGTTTGGTGGCATCCCTGCAATCTGGATTCCGGCGATCCATGCCGGAATGACGGAATAGCTGAAGCATCTTCCTAATCAGGTAATCACTTGCGCAAGAACAGCCTGCAACAAATCTATTGTGCAACGGTTTTATTGTGCGCAGTTCCCATGCCCTGTCTATCCCTCACCGCCTGCAAAACGCGGAATGCGCAGCCAACCAAATCCTTTTCGATGTCATGTTCCCAAAACCGCAAGGCCAGCCAGCCTTTGGCAGACAGTGCCGAATTGGCTGCGAGGTCGCGGGCGATGTTTTTGGTGAATTTATTCACCCAAAAGCTTTGGTTGGATTTAGGGACTTTGCCATGCAAGGGGCAACCGTGCCAAAAACATCCGTCAATGAAAATGGCGACTTTAGCGGATGGGAATACGAGATCGGGTTTGCCGGGCAGTTTGTTTTTCAGGCGGTAACGCAGGCCTGCCGTCCAAAGAGCTTTCCGTAGCAGCATTTCCGGGGAGGTTTCCTTTGAGCGGATGCGGCTCATCAACCAACTGCGCTCCTCCGGGGTAAGCTTGTCAACCATTCAGCCTTCGTATACCTCGTCCTGGGTTATCACGGCGAGTACCCAAGAGAAATGGCCCTCAGTGATTTTCGAACCGCAGTAAGCGCAGATGCCGGTTTGCCCGACCTTGTCGGCGGGGGCGCCGCAGGAAGGGCAGGTTTTTAAATCATATTCTTGTTCAATCCTTTCCACCCCGGCGGTTCGCATGAAAGTCCAATATTCGCTGAACTGGCGGGGTTTTTTTAACGAGCCGCCGAGTAGTTTTGCTTGGCTGTCGATGGTATAGTCCAAACAAGATGCGAAGACGCGGACGGTTAGCGAATCGTAGAATTTGTCAAGGTCTATCCTTACAATTTCGATTTTCTGAATATTAATGTTTTCCAATATATTCCGCCAGCCCTGTTTTGCATATTCATCCATCCAGAAACCGTTAGATTCGTATAACCGGTCGGAAACCAAATGACGCGCTTTTCGCCAATCGCCCTTGCTCCAAGCCGCATAGGTAGCCTGGAAATAGGGTTTGATTACCTGTTCGCAGAATCCATTGAAAAATGACGGCCAATCGCCTAAATGATGAGTATGGATAAACTCCCCTTGCCGGGACTCCAAGCCGTATTGGTATACGGTTGTAAAATTGGTGCCAGCTTCCTCGACATAACCGCCTGGGTCTTGGGTTTTAAAGGGTTGGCTATCTATGACATCAATTTTAATCACCTGCCACTGTCTTGAACCACCTTGGATGAATGAATGGCAATATTGGCATTCCCCTGCATCGGTGAAATCGGCAGGTGCGCCGCAAGACGGGCAGGACAAAGTCCGCATTTGTTCCGGTTGCGGAGATAAAAGTCCGGCTTGGCGACCGAAAAGCCAACGCTCCCGATTGACAAGGCGGACTTTCTCGCGGGTTTTAATGTATTGCAGACTAAGGTTGGTTTCAAATTCCACAAGAATATTATCACCACTTTCCCGTTGAGAAATGTTGACGATTTTCGCTTTGCCGATGACAATATCATGGATGCTTTGCTGTTGGTAAAACACATTTCCAGCGGTTTGTTCGGCGACCATTTTGGAAATATAAGGAGAAATCAGCCTGAATTGATCGGAACCTCTGAACGAGTAAAACTTATGGTAAATCAGGCAGACAAAATCGATAAACAAAACCTTGGAGAAATTGGCATCTCGGCCTTTCAAATCCTGTAGCTTATCATCAAGGCTCGCGTTCATTTTTGCATAATCATCGGGGCGGGATGATCTGACAGTGTTGACTGGGCCTGAATATGAACTATGGCTTAACAGACGGATCAAAACATAGATGACTAGGATAAGAATGATGATTTCAATAAATAAAGTACCCTGGCTCTTATTCTCCGGTTGGGCGTTGCCCGAGTTTAAGTATAGGGTGTCTGAACGGCCTGAAAATCCAGAGGATGAGGAACCGCTCCAATGAAAACCGCCCGAACTACTGCCACCACCCCAACTGCCTCCACTTGAACGGCCAGAACTGCCGGAACTTCCGCTTGAAGAGCCACTGCTGTATGAATGCCCCCCTCCCATGCGGGCTTGCGTTTCGGTAACACAAAATAGATTTAACAAATTGCCTAAAAGCAGAAGGAAAAGCAAACTTAAAGGCGATAGCCTAGGGTGTGTTTTCATAAATCGACTTCCAAATTGTCCGGCAATTCATTGATGTCGCCCTCGACTTGGGGAATATACCGGCTAAATACTGTTTGCATTGCTTCCAGTTTGGCGACAAAAGCAGTGCCAGGATTTGTTGCCCGGAATACTCCACGAAAATCTTGTTGGATTTTTTCCCATTCGGCCAGTGGAATAGCGGATTCAACCCCACGGTCAGGAAGAATCACTATTTGCTGCTCCCAGAAGGCGATGAAGATCAATACGCCAGTTTTGTCACGCGTATGGTGGATGCCGCCTTTTTGGAAACAGGCCCTAGCCATGATTTCAGCCGATTTTTCCAGTCTTTTTCGCCCTATCAACAGTCTAAGAATGGATGGTATGCCGCCGGACAATACCGCACCTAACACGAACCCCAACACAGTGCCTGCATAAATGACCCAATCTTCGTAAAATTCCGGGGAAAACCTAAAAAAGGTCAAAGTCATAAACGCCAATGAGGCACCCACTGCCAAAGGATACTCAGAATAGCCTTGGATGCGGGACTTGACGATTACCACTAGTTCCGCATGTGAGTGACTTTCGATCTGAGAAATGATATTGCCAATTTTGGGGTGAATGGCATTGTTGAAATTTGTTGCCATGATTATTGTTTTACATAGATTAGCTTGTTTGTCTCAAAGCCCAATTCCTGTGCCTTGGTGACAAGTTGTTTCAACACGGTGTCTGGCAGTTGCGGTGTGCGGGATAGTATCCACAAATAGGAAAAATCTGGGCCAGAAACCATTGAATAACCATAATGTTCATCCAAGCTGATGATGTTGTATGCGCCATAAAACGGGCCGAAGAAAGATACCTTGAGACGGCCTTCAGTGGGTTGGTCAACGAAAAAAGCCTTTCCTTCGGCTTCCTTCCAGCGTTGCTTTTCTGGGTCATAACCGCGGTTGAGGACACGCAAGCCACCATCTTCACGAGGGCTATATTGGGCGGAAATCTGCTCTAGGCCAGTTTCAAAAGAGTTTTCCAAACGGGCGATTTCATACCAAGTACCTAGGTATTGACTGGCATTAAAGCCTTGCACCGGTTTAACATTTGAAGGAATGCCCACGCAGCCAGCAATGAATGTACCCAAAACGAATAGTAAAAGTATTCTATTGATGAAAAAGACCGAGTCGGTTTTGAAAACCGAGTCGGTCTTGCCTGATCCTGGCAATGTTGTCGTTCTGTTCTTGCACATCATTTAGTTAGCCTTGATTACATTGATACGAGGCGTAGAAACAATAAAATATTTATAATATCGCCTCGAAACCCTCAAATTGCGGATGCCCCAAATAAACGCCTTTGGCGGTTCCCGCATTAGCGTGGGCTTTGCGGAACGCTTCGGAATGCGTCCAAGCCTCAAAGGCTTCCGCCGAGTCCCAAACCGAATGCGATGCAAATAAAGTGAATTCTTCATTGACAGGTCCTTGCAGCAAATGGAATTCCTTGAAACCTGGGACACCGTTTAAATGTGATTCCCGGTTTCTCCAGATTTCGATGAATTCGTTTTCCCGGCCTAGGGCGATTTTGAAGCGGTTCATAGCGATGAACATGAAGATTCCTCTATGGCTGTTGTGCAGTGATGTTTTTTGTTTTTGAATCGCCTAGGGTTCTCGCTTACCCTCGTCAATCATGTTAATGACTAGAAGGCCGGCAAAGCCGGCTAATGACCCATTGACAAATATCCAATAGGGAAGCGTGACTAATCCAAGCCCCGGAAGTTTTGCACCCGTGAACATTGACCACGCTACGGCGGCCAGGGCAGAAAGAACCGTACCCAGTGCCCCAACGTTGAAGCCGTAGAAAAATCCTCGTTCCCCGGATACGCGTGCCGCTATATAACCGGAAATTAAGCAGGTTGATACGCCGAGCATTTGGCTGACGGCGAACATTGACCCGCCTTCGCCCATATCCAAGCTATTTTTCAGTAGCGGCAAGATCAAGATATGGATGACATACAGCAAAGCGAAAACCGATGTGCCGATAATAATTGCTTTCGGATTGACATTGTTCATGGCCGATTCCTCTCAAAGGATTTTATGTAACCCTTAACCCCAATTGTACTACGATATGTTTTATGTCGCTTTACTTCCGCGATGTCCGATAACCCTCTAGTCCGTAGGTCGGGCAATAGCTTCACAGTTGCCCGGCAATCGAACGTCGGGCGTTCGCCAAAGAGACGCACCCGACCTTGGCTTCCGCGATGCCCGATAACCCTCTAGACACTTCAGTTGAGCACTCGTTTCAAGGTTTCCAGGCGACCTGACAATTCTGCGGACTTAAATAGCATAATTCGGCGGCTACCACGGTAAAATTGTGCGAAAGCCGCACCTTCTTCACTGACCGTTGGGTCGGGTTGCCGAATCAGGATTACATAGCCCTGATTGTGGGCATTGATCCAGTCCAGAAGTTTTTGTTTGTCATTGATTTCGTCCAATGGATGCTGCAAGCGCCCAAGAAAGTTAAAATCGCCATTGTATTTTCCCCAATAGGCGATAGGAGTGCCGTCATTTTCCAAAGTTGACAATCTGTCTGAGAAAGTCTGCATGGAATAATAAGCCCAGCCTACTTGACGAAAAATCAAATGTGCGCCGAGCATCAAACCCAGCATCCCCCAAGCCATGACGCGGACACTGGTCAGCGGTGTGATGGGTGGTAATGCCAGTACGGCAAGCCCTATCCCTAATATTAGCAGTTTGACCGAAAGAGGAGTTTTCAAGGTTATTGCGGCCGCTTCTTCGGTTGTGAGAGTCGGGCTAAGCAAGGGGAGCAACAAAAACAGCACCACTAAAAGGGCCACTAATAGTCCGAATGGGGCTTGGTCTCTGCGCGTGGCACGGAGATTTGCCAAGCTCACGGCTCGGGAAGCAAGCAAGGCCAAAGTCGGGAAAATTGGCAGAAGATAATGGATTTGTTTGGCGCTGATTAATGAAAATAATGCCAGTGCAGATACGCTTTGGACTAGGCAGAAGCGCATGCCAAAATCAAAGTTCAAGCCCTTTGCCGACCGCCATAAGAGAGGCCAGAAAGTCAAAGGGAAACAAACCACAGGCAGCACTGCTAAATACCACCAAAATGGGCGTTGGTGGGCGAAAGAATGGCTAATGCGTCCTGCGGTTTGGCCCCAGAATATCAACCCACGGTATTCATCCCCGCCGACGAGACCAGCGGGCACGGCCCAAGTCAAGGCTAACAATGCACCCAACAGGGCTGCGCCAAGCAACAAACTGTACCAACTTCGCCATCCGGCTTTAGGTTTCGGTTTTAGCCACCATGGGGCTAACAGGGCCGCTGGCAGAATCATGATGAATATAGCCGGTCCTTTGGACAACAAACCGCATCCAAGTGCCAAAGCGACCACCAACCAGCCTAAGCGGATTTCACCTTGGGCTGCGCGGATGATACCGAGCAGTCCTAGCAGGGTGAAAAAAGTCGTCAACATATCGTAGAGTGTCAACGAGGTCCACAACGCCCAAACCGGCAGGGTCAGCAGCAGCAACGGGGCCATTAATCTGCTTGTTTCGTCATCCGGCCACATCCTACGAGACAGTTTGGCAGTTAGGACGAGATTGCCCAAGGCGAACAAGGGAGCGATTAAGCGGGCGGTCCACTCGTTGACGCCGAACAGCAGCCATGACAGGTGGATGCACCATTGCAAAAATGGCGGTTTATGGCTGTAAGGCAGGCCGTTGATATGCGGTACCAGAAAATTGCCCCGTTGCCACATCTCCCAAGCCACCGAAACCACGCGGGTTTCATCAACGGGGATCAAAGGGCGGCAAAAAAGCCCTATCGACACCAAGGCCAGCCAGATTAGAACATAATCTTTGGGGAAAAAGCGGGATTGCATGGTCCAGCCAAATTATAGGATGGTTTCTTTTAAGTTTACTTTCCTGTAGATTTCGCTTAGCAATATTTTGCAATTTATCGCATTAATAGTCACTTCATCATTCATTTCATGGAATTCCGAATACACCCATAAATTGTTGGCTTGGCGTTCATATTTCTCTACATGGCAAAATTTCTGAGATATTAGCAAATATTCACAAAGGGAATCTATTCGTTGATAATGAAAGAATTTTAATCCTCGGTCATAAGTTTCTGTCGAATCTGAGAGTATTTCAATAATGACGCTTGGATTTAACAAGACATCGGTGTGTTCATCCTCGAAATGCTGCGGGTCGCAAGCGACTATTAAATCTGGGTAAGTGTATTTGTGCGCCTTGTCTATCCAGACCTTCATGTCGTTTGCATATACACTACAGGGTTTATCCAGCAATTTAACGACTAAACTGGCGGTAATGTTGGAAGAAATCTGGTTATGTTCCCGGCTTGCACCTGACATGGCATAGATTTTCCCGTGGTAATATTCGCTCTTAAATTCGGCTGACCGTTCTTGGGCGAGATATTCTTCAGGGGTGAGTTTTAGATGTTGATGGGTTCGCATGGGTCAAAAAAGTATTTCTAAAATTTAGGGAAAGTAGTTATCAAGCCGCTTTCACCGAATACCGTACCATATTGGGCTAATTGTTGGTTTTTCTTTTACGTTGCGTCGTTGCGCCGTTGCGTGAGACTTTCTTTTTGTTTCCTAGCTACAGCATTTTCAACATCAAAGAGTTACTTGGTAGTGGGTATGATAGCACAGGTTATTCGGTTGACCTGAAGGTTTAACGGAATGTCTGTTTTAGGTATATTTTTAAGATGAAAATGCTGTATATCAAGATTTCTCTATGCTTCACATACCTTTTGCAGAAATGTATGCCAACCAATCATTTAAACGCGTATAATAATGCACCTATGGGCTTCCCTCAACGCGGTAGGGCGCAACAGGCGTGTTCCGTCGTTTTG
>QJPH01000401.1 GCA_003242955.1 Candidatus Methylumidiphilus alinenensis | reverse complement strand
CTTCGTTGCTGTTTGCGCCTTCTAGTACCGGTTCCATGGCCTTGCGCATGGCCTCCCACAATTGATAGCCGACAAACGGTTTAAGCAAAAGCGCCTTCGCCCGCCTCCCTAGTTCGAACGTGGTGGCGTGGTTGGCCTTGTTTTCTGATGTCATCATGACGACTGGCGTTTTCAAATGCTGTCTGGCAAAATGATCAAGCAGTTGCAGCCCGTCCATGCCACCGTTGAAAATGAGATCCAGCAGAATGCAGTCGAATTCTTGCGGTTTGCTAGAGTCTAGGAATGCTTCAGGCGAGTCAAAATATTCTACCCTATGCCCCCCCTCTGCCTCCAGCAGCGACCTTAGGCCCAGATAAATGGCTTCTTGGTCGTCTATTACCGCAATCTGGTATTTTTTTTTAGGAAGACGCTCTTGAACCGTCATCGCTTTTCCCCTCTTTTTTTTCCTAGGATTCTGTTGGCCGTCGGCTTGGCTTGTTCAATGGCCGGAGGCATTCTGCTAGTCAAGCATTTGCAGGCTCAAGCCTTAGACGAGTTCCACCGCGTTGCTGGCGAAATATTTAGCTCAGTGACAGTCGATTTAACTGAATATGACAAGCTAGTCAATGAAGCCTACAACTTTTGCAATCAAGGAATGATAACAAAAGGCAGGTGTAAGCGGTATCTGGGAAATTTATCATTTAGTCATTATGTCGGTCTGGATGATATCCAATTGCTTAAGCCAGACGCTTATCCCCCTGACTCATTTTGCAAGGAATGGATAAATGTCGAGAGAGACACGTCAATGGTTTGGCATAAGCCCTTGTCTGGTTCAGTCAAGCAGGGCATGCCCAAACAGCAGGCGTGTTATGGTGCATTAGAACTACGCTTTAACGTGGAAACGCTGTTTACCCAGTTGTTCAGGCTTGCAACGGACCAGGGCATGGGCATACATTTGGATTTTTATCAAGCAAACAGAACCACCAGTGGCGGAAATCACGATAAGTCGGGTATTTTCGTCAAGGGTGTCGAAGAGAATGGCAACGCGTCTTGGGTCAAGGAGACAGATTTCAAATTCTTCAACAATCGCCTGCATGCCACATTGTCCGCCCCGGCGAATAGTTGGAAGTTGATTTGGCCTGGCCTGATCCTAGCTCTGATTGGCAGCCTATTGAGTTGGGCCTATTACCTGAGGGCGCGACGGCTCTATGAGCGGAATTTGCAGAAATACGGCTATCATTTGGTGCAACAGCAGCGCGGCGAGGAGGTCGATTTCATCGCGCATGAACTTGCCCATGAATTGGCGCAACCCTTGACTGGCATTTCCGGTTGTCTTGAAGGATTGATGCAGCGGCTAAACAACAATGATTTGCCGCCGGAGGTCTTAGTGCGGGACTTGACCGCTGCTTCCCAACTTGCCCAACGTGCTTGCGAGTTCCTTGATGAAATCCGTAGCCAGACCGGTTTGGCAGGGCCGGGGCAGCGGCAAAGCCGACCGGTCGCCGCCTATGACGTGTTCCGAAGCGTCGCCGCATTGACCAAGTTGGACCCGCGCTTCCACGGCATCAGCTTGGCGGTCAAGGTTGGCGGGACAGATTGCCAGATCATGGTCAGCCGTGCCGCATTGGAAATAGTCTTGCTGAATTTGTTGCGTAACGCCGCCGAGGCCATTGCCGCCGAGGCCATCTTCGACACAGTCAAGGGGGGTGTCATCAACATGGAGGCGAAGCTTGAAGACCAATGGGTGAAACTAATGGTTATTGATGACGGGCCGGGTTTGAGTCGCCCGGAGGACCTGTTCCGTCCCTATCGCAGCACCAAACCGAACGGCATGGGGATCGGCTTGGTTTTGTGCAAGCGACTGTTGGAGCGTTTTGGCGGCAGCATCACCGGGGGGAACCGCCCAGAAGGCGGGTCTTGGTTTGAAATCGCCCTGCCGGCCTGTATCGCCGAGGATGCCCCAGGAGGGTAAATCGTCGGATGTAACCGTTCCCTCCTCCTGGGAGCGCGGGCATCCTGCCGGCAAAGGGCGGTCAAGATGGCCGCGTTCCCTAGAAAAGGCAGCACTTCCATTAAGTTAAGCGTTTAATCGGAACGCCAAGCCCCAGCTTGGCATCAGGGTGTACCGCGCCAAGCTGGGGCTTGGCGTTCCGTCAAAGGCTGATTTCACGCTTAATGCATCTAAACTTAATGGCCGTGCGGAAAAGTCAGGGGGACTGGACGGTTACAATCGGATTGGCCGGCGCGAAAGCTTGCTGGCAATTAATTTCTGTAAAACGTGGGATTACCCCCACGCATCAAGTTCTTTCGTTCTTCCGATATCTGCCGGTTCTTTCGGATTTCCCCTGCCTAAAAGCGGTACGACGAACAGATTCAACGGCAATATCCTCCCTATTTTTCATGATATCGCAGAATCGGCTGTAATATCTCCGTAAAAATACGGAGACAATTTCATTAAATCTAAGGATGGTTTTCGTTGTCTCTTCCCACTAATCTCCATTCTCAGGCACCAACAGCATCACGCGTTAGGCCAGCGCATTGCGCCATACTTAACGGTGAGGCGTTGAGTACCAAACGAAAACTATTTCAATGGGTTACTTAATTATTAATTAACTGATTCCACTTTGCCCATAAAATAAAAACAGGAACAAGTAAATGGTCACTGAAACATCTGTTCACGCCAAACAACTCCGCCTGGCCATCATTGACGATGACGCGAATGTCTGTTCACATTTAGGCTCGCTGCTGGAGGCACAAGGACATCAGGCAGTCTATTTTCAATCTTCAGAAGGGTTTCTTGATTCAGCAAAATCCAATGATTTCGACTGTATCTTGCTGGAACTTTGGTTCAAAAGCGGGATAAGCGGATTAGATATGCTGCGTCACTTTATCAAACGTGGCAAACCCAAGCCCACCGTCATGATGAGCGCACTGCCGGATGTGGATTCCGCCTTGGAAGCCGGAAAATTGGGGGTGTCAGCCATTCTCGCCAAACCGTTACGCGGCATGCAAGTCTGGAATGCCGTACAGCAAGCCATCACACCCCTAAGCCAAACTAGTTGCATTCCGCAACAATGCACCAGTTTTATCTCAGAACTGCTTAAAAACCCAGAATCCTTAACCAATACCCGCTGGAACTGCCTCATGTGTCAGGCCGAAAGCCGACTTGACCCAGAGTTGTTTAGCCGTTTGGAAAGCTTGTCCCGAATGGAAGCAAAAGCGTTCTTGTTATTAGCCTTGCAGGGCTTACCCAACAAAACCATAGGGAAAAAGCTTAACATTGGGGCTAGAACAGTCGAAACTCACCGCAGCAATGTGTTTCGTAAGCTGGGTGCACGCTCCGCCATGCAATTGCGCGATGTGCTGGATGAGGTATTGAAAGTGGTGGGTTAGGCCGGGGTGCGATTTCAAGTGATGCGCAGGGTCTGTGCGGAAGTTGAAAGTGCGCCGGGAGTGGCAAGGCTTGCCTTGCCTGCACATGCCCTAGCAAGGCAAGCCTTGCACTCCAGCATCACTTTTAATCACTGACGTTACGCACCGTAGGCCGGAATAAGCCCGTTCACGGGCTATGTGCAAGGGCCGCTTACTTTGCCGGAAACACCCGCTTGTGCGGGTTTATTCCGGCCTACATTTGGTGTCCTGCGTAACATCAGTTAATCACACCCGCTAGGCCGGTTTCTGGCTGACTTTCGCCGTTCCGTTGCCTTATCCTGCACGGTTTACCCGTAAAACTACGGAGATATTTCCGTAATTTCCACAATGGTTTATTGAAGTGTATGCCGCTATTCTATGCCTGCCTTATCGAGTTACTTACTAAATTCAACGGCCTTGGTTTCTATTTTCATTAGACTGGAGCAATATCATGAATCGATATACCCGAATCGCTTTCTTGTTCAGTACAGCCTTTTTAACCTTCAGTGCCTACCCTGCTTGGGCGGGGCCACCACCGAACCCTACGTCTAGCGATACCTGCGGCAATACTGCCGGAGGGACTAATGCGCTGATAAGAGATAATATCCCCTGCAATCCATTGCTTGCCAATACCGCCTTTGGATTCAACGCTCTGATCTCAAACACCACCGGCACAGATAACGCGGCCTTTGGTGGCGGTGCGCTGTTTTTTAACACCACAGGGATTTACGACACCGCCCTTGGTGCCGGGGCGCTGCTCAACAACACCGCCAGCTACAACACCGCCACGGGTGCCGGCGCATTGCTCAACAATACCATAGGCGGAAACAACACAGCCAATGGTGCGAATGCGCTGTACTCCAACACCACCGGTGGCAGCAACTCAGCCAACGGTATCAGTGCGCTCCAATCTAACACCACCGGCAATTATAATGTCGCTAATGGTGCCAATGCGCTATTTTCCAACACCACCGGTGCCAGCAACTCCGCCAACGGGGCCGGTGCGCTGTACTCAAACACTACCGGAAGCAACAATGTTGCCAACGGTTACCAAGCGCTTCAATCCAACACCACCGGCTTTTCCAATGTTGCCAACGGAGTCTATGCGCTGTTGTCCAACACCACCGGTGCCATGAACTCCGCTAACGGGACCGGTGCACTTAGATACAACACCACCGGTAGCCAAAATGTCGCCAATGGTGACAGTGCGCTTAATTTCAACACCACCGGTAGCCAAAATGTCGCCCACGGTATCGGTGCGATGTATTCCAATACCACGGGCAGCTCCAATAGCGCAAGCGGCTCTTGGGCACTGCAATATAACACTACCGGCAGTTGGAACACCGCCAGCGGGCGCGGCGCTCTTTATTACAACACCACCGGAAGTTATAATACTGTCTTGAGCTATGCACTGATCAATAATACAATTGGGAACAATAATTTGGCTATCGGTTATGGAGCTGGCAATAATGTAATCACTGGTAGCAATAATATCTATCTGGGTAGTGCGGGGACTCTTGACGAGAGTTCGACCATGCGCTTGGGTAGTGGGCAAACCAGCACCTACATCGCGGGGGTGTATAAGCAACAAACCAATAACTCGGCTGCATCGGTGCCGGTTTATATTGACAGCACCGGCAAACTAGGCACCTTGCCTTCCTCGCAGCGTTACAAGGATGATATACGCGACATGAACGAAGCCAGCCGCCGCCTATTTGAGCTACGCCCGGTGACTTATCATTACAAACAACCCGCCGCCGATGGAAGCAAACCCATCGAATATGGTCTGATTGCCGAGGAAGTTGCCAAGGTCTACCCTGATTTGGTGGTGCGAGGCAAAGACGGGCAAATCGAAACCGTGCAATACCACAAACTCACGCCGATGCTGCTGAATGAAGTGCAGCACCTGAGCAGGGCGTTGCAATTGGAGAAAGACAAAAACTTGGCACAAACGGAACAGCTACAAGCACAAGCCAATGCACTCAAAGCTGAGCAGGTGAGAAATCAAGCACAGGAAACCCAAATCCGCTTGCAGGGTAGCCAGCTTCTATCCCAAACTCAAACAATTGCCGACATCAAACGGCAAACGTCCATCGTGCAGGCGCAAGCCATGCGCATGGAAACCTTAGCCGCTCGACTGGCAAACCTAGAGACAAAGGGTACGATGGGACTGCTTGCCAATGCCAGTGAAGCCAAACGAAGTAAGTCGTGGTAGGGACGTAGGGCGCAATAGCGGTACTCCGCGTATTGCGCCGAATGGTAATAAATCCAAGGGCGGAACCTAAGGCCAGGTTCCGCCGAATGTTTGTCTAGTAGGTCGGGCAACAGCTTCATCGTTGCCCGACATTCCAACATCGGGCATCCGCCAAAGAAACGCGCCCGACCTACTTACTACCATTAAGTTAGCGGCACATCGCGATATAGGAGCGGGGTTTAGCCCACGACCAGAGCCTATCGCAGCCTGAAGGCAGCTCCTACGGGGCTTAACTTAGGTGATTTCCAATAATAAATCCACCAAAACTGAAGTGAATTGTCCACGAAAATCACGAACAATACCTCCGCGAATCACTTCGCCAAGCTGGTGCTTGGCGCTCCCAGGAGGAACGCCAAGCACCAGCTTGGCTTTTGAATGGGATGTTCTTTATTGGATATCACCTTAATGGCAGTGAGGATGCGCCTCCTTCGTCGGCGCATCCTACTCCCTTTGAACACAAAACCGCCCAATAAGACTTTTAAGAATATTCACCATGGGTGTGACCTGCTCCAATGGCAGGTACTCGTCCGGCTGGTGGGCCTGATTGATATTGCCCACCCCTAGGACAACGGTTTCCACGCCTAAGTTAGAAAAAAACGGGGCTTCGGTGCCGAATGCCACCGCGTCTGCTGCAAACCCGCTGAAGGCTTCGCAAGCTCGCACGATGTCTGAATCTGCCGGTGATTCAAAGGCTGGCACACCGTCGTGCAATGGGTGCGTCTCTACCCGCAGTTTGGGAAAGTCGGCGAGTGCCTCTGCCAGCCTTGCTTCCATGGTCTGGCGCAGTTCCAAAATGTCCATTCCCGGCAACGGCCTAATGTCGATGAGCAGCTCGCAATGGCCACAAATCCGGTTGGGGTTGTCACCCCCATGGATGGCACCGAAATTTAACGTGGGTACATCCACTTTGAACAACGGGTTGCGGTGTTTCGCCTGCAATTCAGTTCGCCATGCGAGTAATTCGCCTATCACTCGATGCATTCCCTCAATCGCATTGGCCCCCAAAGAAGGGTCGCTGGCATGTCCGGAATGGCCTGTCACACGAATGCTCTCCATCATTACGCCTTTGTGCATTCGGATAGGCTTTAAACCGGTCGGTTCGCCGATAATCGCATAGCGTCCAGGCTTCAAACCGTGGGCCAGCAGATATTTTGCCCCGGCCATGGTGCTTTCTTCGTCGGCGGTGGCGACCAGGGTCAATGGCCTACGCAATGATTTGGCATCAAAGCTTCGCGCTGCTTCAATGGCGAGGGCAAAAAATGTCTTCATGTCACAACTGCCAAGCCCGTACAAACGCCCGTCCCGTTCGATGCCGCCGAACGGATCGCATGACCACTGCCCCTCGTCAAAAGGCACGGTGTCGGTATGGCCTGACAACACCAATCCTTCCCTTACATAACCTTCCCCCCCCAATCGGGCCAATAAATTCGCCTTACCCGCCGCAACCTCATGGACCGTAATCGAAAAACCTAAATTTTCCAGCCATTCGGCCAGAAGATGAATGACGCCTAGATTGCTGCGATCTATTTTTGGGTCGCTGCTACTGACTGAGGGCAGCGCGATAAGTTCGCGTATGAGGGTGGATATTTCGGGTAATTTCTTGGTCATAGCAAATCAGCCTTGAGGTTTTTTATGGCAAACAGAATAAAATCATTTAATACAGCGTTTTCTATATCTATTAGTTACGGGCTTAATGTACATCCATGTCGGCAAAGGGTTGCCGACCTACTGTTTAATAAGGGCCGTAGGGCGGCAACCCTTTGCCGCCAATATTAAACAAAGTAATCAATCAATATTAAAATCGCTGTAAATCACGAAAATGCATATCACGCTCCCGGAACTCGCGCTAGTGCTTTTGGTCGGCCCCTCCGGGGCAGGCAAATCCACCTTTGCCCGGTGTCATTTCCTGCCTACCGAGGTCATTTCCTCCGATCAATGCCGGGCTATGGTCTGTGATGACGAGAACGACCAGTCCGCCACCGCCGATGCGTTTGAAATTTTGCATCTAATTGCCGCCAAACGCTTAAAGGCCGGACGGTTTACCGTGATTGATGCCACTAACGTACAGCCCGAAGCCAGAAAGTCATTGCTTAAATTGGCGCGCCAATATTATTTGCCGACGGTTGCCATTGTCTTGGACATGCCGCTAGCGGTTTGTTTGGAACGCAATACCCAGCGCCGAGACCGCACACTTAAGGATGACATCATACGCGCCCATCGGGGCCAGTTGCACGGCTCGCTGCAAGGGCTGGCAAAGGAGGGTTTCCGCCAAATCCATATTTTTAACCGTCCAGAGGATTTGGACAAGTTAAAAATCTTCCGCAAACCCAACCGGACTAACAAAAAATCCGAGACCGGCCCTTTCGACCTCATCGGCGACGTGCATGGTTGTTTCGACGAACTGCTCATCCTGCTCAAATTACTGGGCTATCGGGTCAGCCACAATACTGTTGAATTAAGCACGCTCAAGTACCAAATCGTAGAGACAAACCGTGTGCCTAGTCGGCATGGGGACGCCGACCTACTCCATAATTCAACAGTATTGAGGGTTAGCCACGGGGGCCATGAATTTGAAGTCTACCATCCCGATGGAAGAAAGCTGGTTTTTTTGGGTGACTTGGTGGACCGTGGCCCAAAAACCCCTCTGGTGTTGCGATTAGCCATGGCTGCGGTCAAATCACACGATGCATTCTGTCTCTCAGGCAATCACGACGCAAAACTTGTCAAGGCATTGCAAGGCCACAAGGTTTCATTGACCCATGGACTTGCCGAATCAATGTTGCAAATGGAATCCGAGAGCGAGGAATTCAGGCTGGAAGTCGCAGAATTCCTGAATACACGCCCCAGCCATTATGTATTCGATGGTGGCAGGCTAGTGGCGGCCCATGCGGGTCTGCGCGAAGAAATGCACGGACGCGACGGTGGCAAAGTGCGCATGTTTTGCCTGTATGGCGAGACCACCGGGGAAACCGATGAGTACGGCTTGCCTATCCGCTATCCTTGGGCCGACGATTACCGTGGACGGGCGATGGTCGTCTACGGCCACACGCCAGTCGTCGAACCGCAATGGCAAAACAATACCCTGTGCATCGATACCGGCTGCGTATTCGGAGGAAAGCTAACTGCATTGCGCTACCCGGAAAAGGAAATTGTCTCAGTGCCGGCGTTAGTTCAATACTACCTGCCTACAACGGGTGCGATTAAAAGTGATCCAAACTAGTTGGGCAGCGTTTGAAATTACGTCGGGAGCGCAGGGCTTGCCTTGCCTGCACATGCCCTCGCAAGGCAAGCCTTGCACTCCAGCATCACATTTAATCGCACCCGCCTACAACAGTCTATGTGCAGTGATGCGTAACATCCGCTTATAATAAAGCTCCTGATTAGGAAGTATCTTCAGCTAAACCGACATGAACGTCATACCGGCAGGGATTGCCGGTATCCAGAACACAGGGAGGTGAATCTGGATTGCCCTCCATGGCGACTGGATTCCGGCAATCCCTGCCGGAATGACGGAATAGCTGAAGCATATTCCTAATTAGGATAAAGCTTATCTGATTGCCGAAAACTCATAGGAATCCCAAAACTCATGATCCCCATGGTTGATTTGAAAACCCAATACGCCTTGCTGAAAGACGAAATCGACGCTGGTTTGCTTGCCGCACTGGAAAACACCGCCTTTGTGATGGGTCCGAATGTGCAGGCTTTCGAGAAGGAGGCTGCGGACTACCTAGGTGTAAAACACGCCATCGCTGTCGCCAATGGCACCGAGGCCTTACATATGGCCTTGATCGCAGTGGGCATAGGCGACGACGATGAGGTCATCACCTCCGCGTTTACCTTCATCGCCACGGCGGAAGCCATCTGCTATGTACGCGCCAAGCCGGTGTTTGTCGATATTGACCCGCGCACCTTCAACATCACCCCCGAGTCTATCGAAGCAGCCATCACTCCGCGGACAAAAGCCATCATGCCGGTGCATTTGTTCGGCCAGCCGTGCGACATGGCAGGCATTCGGGCGGTGGCAGACCGACACGGGCTAAAAATCATTGAAGATTGCGCCCAGTCTTTCGGTGCGTCCATCGATGGCAAGCAAACCGGTAGCATGGGGTTGGTTGGCGGAACCAGCTTTTTTCCCAGCAAAAACCTAGGGGCATACGGGGATGGGGGAATGCTCATGACCCATTCCGATGACATCGCCCAGCAAGTCAAGGTGCTGCGCAACCACGGTTCGGAAGTACGCTATTACCATGATGTGATTGGCTTCAATAGCCGTTTGGACGAATTGCAGGCGGTTATTTTGCGGGTCAAGTTAAAGCGCATCGAACAATTCAACGCGGGCCGCCGCCACGCCGCGCACCTTTATTCGCAACTGCTGGCCGGCCTGCCGTTGGAGACTCCTTACGAAGACGGCATCGGCATCCATGTCTATCATCAATATACGCTACTCAGCGACCAGCGCGATGCGATCATGGCCGCGCTGCAACAGGCCAATATCGCCTGTGCAATTTATTATCCCGTACCTTTGCATCAACAAAAGGTGTTTGCGGAGTATTGCGCCGGGCTTGGCCTACCCGCGACGGAAGCTGTGGCGGCGCGGTGCTTGTCGCTGCCGATGTATCCAGAATTGACCGATGAGCAGGTGCGGGAAGTGGTCAGGGTAATTCGGTCCACCTAGCTAAATTTTTCTGATGTTAAAAACCTACCTGATTAGGAAGCTTCTTCCGCTAAACCAATCTGTCCGTCATACCGGCAGGGAGAGCGAAGCGAGGGTTCGCCGGTATCCAGAACACAGGGAGGTGAATCTAGATTGCCCTCCATGGCGACTGGATTCCGGCAATCCCTGCCGGAATGACGATTACGGCTAGGTGTTATGATTTGACTGAACAATCTTGCTAACCAGGAAAACCTATATGCACGCTGAAATCATCACCATAGGTAGCGAAATCCTCCTCGGCGAGATAATCGACACCAACTCCGCCGCCATCGCTAAAAAGCTGCAAAGCATCGGCATGCCGCTTTTTTATACCTCCACCGTGGGCGATAACCTGGATCGGATGATTGCAGCCATACAACAAGGACTTGGCCGTTCGGATGTCGTCATCACCACCGGGGGCTTGGGCCCAACCGTGGATGATTTGACCCGCGAGGCCATGGCGCAGGCTACAGGCCGTGCGCTGATATTCGACGAAGTCTCTTTGGCGCAGATTGAGGATCGCTTTCGGCGCTGGCGGCGAACGATGACCGAGAACAACCGGCAACAGGCATTCCGCCCAGAAGGCTCGATTGCCATTGAAAATCCGGTCGGCACAGCACCCTCTTTCATCGTCGAACAAAACGGGCGGGTAGCCATAAGCCTGCCGGGGGTGCCCAGCGAAATGGACTATTTGATGGACCACTCGGTACTGCCATTCTTACGGCAACGTTTTAATCTGACAGGGATTATCAAAAGCCGTGCATTGAAAGTATCGGGCATAGGCGAAAGCCAAGTCGATGCGCAAGTGGGCGATTTGGAAAAGCTGGAAAATCCGGCGGTGGGGCTGAATGCCCATTCTGGCATTATCGTCATTCGCATTACCGCAAGCGCCACCCACGAAGACGCAGCGGACAGCCTGATTGCCCCAGTGGAGGCCAGCATTCGCGAACGCTTAGGGGAACTTGTTTTCGGGTCCGACCAAGAAACCTTGGAAGGCGTGGTACTGGCCGAGTTGGCGCGACGGGGCGAGACTTTGGCAATCGTGGAAAGCGGCACCGGTGGGCGCTTGTCAGGCAAATTATCCTTGTGCGAACACGGCAAGACCGCCTTCACTGTTGGAAAAACCATAGCCATGTCAATCACAACCGACCTTACCGAACTGGCCTTACAAGCCACTATCGAGGCACATGCCGATTGGGGCTTGTCCTGTGTGGTTGATACCAATGGCAAGGAAACTCAACTGGGAGTCGGGCTATGGAATGCCAATGTCAATGACCAATGGCGGCGCGGCTTTGGTGGCCACCCCGCCTTGGCACCTGAATGGTCGGCCAACCTGGCTCTGGATGCCTTGAAAAGAGCGCTATCAGCAACAGAGCTTAAATAAATGCTGAGATTTCCTTTTCTTGCCCTGCCACAGCCGAGACTTTATCTCCTTTTCTGCCTCCAGCCAGTCAATGAAGTCATATCCCGGCGCGAAACCGCGTTCTTTTGCACGGTAATAGGCAGCTTCGGCTATCATTTTTTCCACTAACTTCCGACTGGCGCTGAACGCCGGTAGCGGGCTTGGAATCCAATTTTTGCTCAAACCGTACTTGACCAGTTCGAGCATACCCATCCCCGGAACGGATGCCAAGCCGATTTTGGCCGGCTCTGTTTCGGTAAAAGAGCCAAACAGCCGGTCCCAAAAAGAAAATACGGCACCATAATTATTGTCATGCTCCTTGCGCAAGGGCGAGTGATGCACACGATGCAAGGATGGAATGATAAAAACCTTGGACAGCCACAACTCCGCCGAAAACCGGATATTGGCATGATGGAACATAATCATTAAAGTGATGATTGCCTCGTTGGCCAACACAACCGCTGATTGAACCCCCATTACCACGATGAATACCGATTTGACCACCGCCGTCAGAACAACCTCAACAAAATGCAGGCGGAATGCCGTGCTGACATTCATCGTCGGGTCGCTGTGATGCACTTTATGGAACATCCACAGGCAATCAAAAGTATGATTAAGCCGGTGCCAAAGATACAAGGTCAGGTCCAACGCAAGAAAAGACAGCACAGTCTTCAGCATCGGGTCAGGAACTTTATGCAGCAACCCCCAATGCCCAAGCTTCTCGGCAACCACAAAAAGCGCCGAAACCGACATCAACGACATTAAAGTATCGTTCATGATGAAAGTGCCTAGATTGCTAAAATAGGATTGCCGCGTCGTGCTGTTCGGGGCTTTTCGATAGCCGCCAAGGGTTTCAAGCGCTAACAACAAAGAAAAGACCAAAAGGATGGCAACACTGCGCAAATCACTGGCGTTTAGCCCCCACCAAGCAGGGTCAACCAAGGATGCAAGAGATTTATGGTCAAAATTCAGCATAGAGACTTATCCTCCTAATTCAAACATTACTTCCGTCTATCGACATTGGTAACTAATATAATACTGTGACTGCTGATTTCAATGAAAAGTCTTTGCTTGAAATGTTTCTTATTATGAAACAATAAACGGTAATATTACCTTTATTTATAAAAATATATACAAATCAAAAAATAAAGGCGGTACGCTTTTAAGACAAAGTCAGTCTTTGAAGGGTTCCCTTAGTTCGGTGACCTCACTGGAAGCACCGCCTAAGGGACCGCCGAAGGCCGATTCGGTTTCCAAAACCGAGTCGGTCGGCCTCACCCCCAAAGCCTCTCCTTCAAACCTGAACTGCGTTCCGGCGCATTTTTGATAGCAGCGGACAAGATGTCTTGCCCACCCCAAATTTCAGCGCGACTTTTGGCGCGGGTGATGGCGGTGTATACCAAAGCGCGGCTCAACACCGGGGAGATAGTTTCCGGGAGTAACAAAACAGCCTCATCAAACTCCGACCCTTGGCTCTTATGGACGGTCATGGCGTAGACAGGCTCATGCTCAGGCAAACGGGCGGGGGCAATGCTGCGCAAAGCGCCCTCACCATCCTCGAAGCAGACACGCAGTTCGCCATCCACCCTCAAACAGATGCCCACATCCCCGTTAAACACTCTAAGGCCATAATCATTACGCATCATAATCACGGGCCTGCCCGCATACCAATGCTCGTATTGTGGAACTCGCAGGCGTTCGCGAATTAACGCCTCAAATGCACGATTGGTCGAAGACGCGCTAGATGGACCCGCATGATGGGCGGCAAGCACACGGAAGCGATTGAACGCCGCCATCGCTTCACTCCCTGCCCCACCGTCCACCTTGTCGAAATAATCCTTATAACCTGCGTCCATTTTCTCCAACAAAGCGGCGTCATCGAAATGCGCACGCCATGCGATATCGGACCATCCCCCTTCCGACAATAATTCCAGCGCCGCATCAGTATCTTCCGCATCGTTTACCCGCCGCGCCAACTCGCCGATGCCGCTACCGGACCCAAAGCGATGGCTGTGCTTTAACAATGCGATACAATCGCTGATCGGCGAAAAAGCACACTTTTCATTTTCCACGGCCGCCACTTGTAGTGTAGCCCGGATGGAGCCGCTTGCGGCGCAATCCGGGTTTGTGGCCACGTTCTCCCGGATTGCGCCGCAAGCGGCTCCATCCGGGCTACGGCCTTTACGTTCGCGTAACATCAATTCAGCGCTCAAACCCCGCCCGGCGCAGAGGTCGCCAAACACCGCACCCGCTTCAACGGCAGCCAGTTGGTCCTTGTCGCCCAGCATGATAAGCCTGGCCTTAGACGGCAGAGCATCCAACAGCTTGGATAACAATGCCAAATCGATCATTGATGACTCGTCCACGACAACGACATCCACAGGCAGGGGGTTGTCCCGGTTATGGCGAAAATACACTGAATCCGGCTTGGAACCCAATAATCGGTGCAAGGTGGAGGCGGATTCCGGTATCGAGTTGACAATGGCTGCTGGTAAATCTAGTTTATGCTTTTGCACCCGGATGGAATCTTGCATTCTGGCGGCGGCTTTGCCAGTTGGGGCGGCGAGAGCGATGCGCAATCCACCATTGGCTTGAGATTGCAGGGCGGCGAGGATTCGTACCACCGTGGTGGTCTTGCCAGTTCCAGGCCCCCCCGAAATGACGCAGAACCGGCGCTGCACGGCAATGGCAGCGGCAGCTTTTTGCCAGTCCGGGCATTGATCCCTATTATGGGCAAACAAACTATCCAGGTCAGACGCAAGGCGGACCAAGTCAATCTCACCGCAGACCTCCCCCGCCTTGGCCAAGAGGTTTTCCGCCACCTTTTTCTCATACCGCCAATAACGTGCAAGATAAAGCCAATCCCCCTCGACAATCAGCGGTTTGAATTCCCCCGGCTTGCCCACGACGGGGCTGGAGAAAAGCGACTGTTTCCATGCCGGAAGAGACGGCAGGCGCAAACTGGGGCTAACTTCCCGACCGGCCCAAGTGCGCAAATCGAGGCAGACGTGACCCTCGCCCACCGCATGGCTGGCCAGCCTTGCGGCCCATTCCACGCAAGGTTCCATGGCAGGATCGAAGCGCCTCATGCAAGCGGCGAACTGACGGTCAAGCGGGGTTTCGGATAGAATCATTACGGGCAAATCCCCAAATAATCAGCGCGGGACGGTTTTTCGTCGCCGAGCGGTCGGTGAACGGAAACTGGACTCGCGCCACAGTAAATCGCTCAAAGGTCACGGTAAGCCTCCTCATCGGCCTTACCTGCCCATTCGGAGAGTGTTCCTTCTACGGCGCGTAGATACTAAATGTCCAGCGGTTGGACGCGGGCGGTTCCATCGTCAATCATTTCCCATGCGATCAAATCGCCGAGTCCTAAATGCAGCGCGGCGCGTATATCCTACGGGATGGTAGTTTGGCCTTTTGTAGTGATTTTGGCTATTGCAGTCATCTGGTCTGCCTCGGTAAGTGTTGCATTACTACCTTACTATATGACTGCCGTTGCGCCTTGGCAAGGAGTAGTTTGGCGGTGGGTGCATTAAAATTGATGCGCACGAACCAATACATACTTGCACACCCGCATCATTTTTTTAATCACACCTTTGGCGGGTTGCGATGCGCGGCAAGCTCAGCGTCAAAATCAATTGAGTCAGACCCATTGATGTCTCGGTACTGATTGAGTGATATTTACTTTAAATACAAACAACGGCTATATGGACATTTGCATGGTCCGGGTTAACTGCCTTTGGGTTTAAAATGCTGTATTTAATACTAAAATACTCAGTTGAAATATATAGTTTTCTATGCTTAAATTTTACTTGAAAGTGTGTACTTTTCCTTTCCTTCGCTATGACGACTCAAGGTTTTGCGAACCAAGGTGTGTTGATTTTTTAGCGGAGCGTTTTTTCTGCGACTGTCATTGATAAATTAGAGATTATCAGGGGAGCAGAATGATGATTCTAGAACCCTAATATGACAGGTTTGTTTCTGGGTAGGTCAGGTAATGCGTAATAGAAATTCCTTGACCTTGTCAAGCTCCGAAGAATAATCGGAGCCAAGTCACGAAATAAATAAGTGGAGTATAGCCATGAAGTACCTTGTCGCTTTATACAACAAAACACATGAAACCATTCGCTTCTTAAATAGCGAGAATCTTGGACACAACAAAACACTGCCTCCACAATCCATGTTCACAACGAAGGTGCATTTCGCTATACCTGATAATAGCGATCCAGCAGAGTACTTTGAGGGGCATCACATGGAACTTCAACTTGAAAATACCCCTATTTTCAGTTTTTGGGCCGATGACCATGCTGATCATGTGATGTATTACTGCAAAGGCAGAAAATGGGAACAGAAGAATGCCATATCTGGCTATAATCCTGGCGGGGACAAGATCGACGTAGCCATAGTCTTGACGGGTGATTCTCACGGGAATTATGAACTTACCGCCTGTGCTGTGCAAGCGTTGGTATAGGATTATGAGGCCAGTGCTCACTTGTATTTGGATGAAGTTAGCCTAACGAGTGCCTCCAGCCAACCGGTCAAAGTGCCGCTTGCCTCCCTTGCACCACTTTGGTCGGCAGCTGAAGCCAATGTTAGGCGGTGTGCGTAGGTGGGTTTGGGGTCTTGTGGTCAAATGGTATCGGAAAGCAGTTCAAGGCAGTGCCAAGACAACAGTATTTGCCCCAAATAAGCGGGTTTTCGGCTAGGGTTCCCTGCAAGCGCATCCACATTCATTGTCCGTTTTTTGTACCCATTTGGCATGATGCGGGTTCGTCCTTACTGCATCTTAATTGCTCTGATTTGGAGTATGAGTTTTACTTTACGGATTGAAAAATCTGAACAAATCAAAACTAAAAAACTCAAGCCTAAATCCTTTTTACCTTACTTTTTTAGCGAGGAGCGTGTTATGTTTTACAACAATTCAACTCATCCAATAAGCAGAAATTTTGTAGTATCGGCTGTACTATTTCTGTGCTTTATGATGACATACGAAATAGCCTATGCTTTTCCATCGGCAAGATGCACAGCAAAAATTGGCACTAAAGAACAATCGACTGAATCGAAGGAACTTGGTTGCAACTCAACTCTTCACGATAAAATTGGAGACAAGGAATTTTCCGCAAGTGCCAAATATATGAAAGGGATTGCCACTTGTACCGCCACTGTTAATGGTAATACATTAAAAGACGAGCATGAACTGGAATGTTCCGCCAACAATGATATAGCCACCGCAACGGTGAAGCTTCTGAAACCTTAGCCGTAAGGTCGGGCGCGTCTCTTTGCGTTGCGCCCGACATTCGATTGTTGGGCAACGGTGAAGATGTTGGTTGTACTTTGGGACTCAACGTATTGCGCCGTATGGTGGACGATCCACATTCGGCGCAATAGGCGGCTAAAGCCGCTATTGCGCCCTTGTCGCTGCTGACATAATTCATTATATTTGCTTTTTGCAACGAGCTTGGCTAAGATTGGCTAAACTCTTCTGAGGAGGTTGATAATGCAAGTGAATATGTTAGAAGCCAAAAATCGTTTATCCAGCCTGATCGTTGCAGCCGAACAAGGCGAAGAGGTGCTGATTGCTCGCAACGGTGTGCCTGTCGCCAAAATAATCCCATATCACCCGATGAAGGTAAACCCGCCGGGTGCGTGGCAGAATTTAGTCTCTTACTCCTCCGAATGGGACTCGGAGGCGACCAACGCAGCGGTTGAGCGTCTGTTCCTTAGGTGAAGATGATGCGGCGGCTGCTTGACACTTGCATCATTTACGATTGGATGATGGGGACGCTGGCCCACCAGCAAACTATCCAGTTGATAGAACAATCCGGGGCATTCGTCAGTGCCGTGTCAGTTTGGGAAATGGCAATCAAGCATGGTTTGGGCAAAATGCCGCTGCCTTCGCGGAATATTGCCGAAGACATCAAGGCCCAAGGATTCGCTTGGCTTAACATTACGCCCTACCATGCCCAAGCGGTACTTGAACTGGCTCACCATCACAAAGACCCGTTTGACCGCTTGTTGATTGCCCAAGCCCAATGCGAAGCGATGCGTATTGTGACCTATGACAGCCTTTTTACAGAGTATCTGGCTGATACGATCCTAATCCCATGCAACCCCTAATTGTTGCTAGGTCCAATGAAATTTAATGAAAGAAAAGGTTGATGGTTGTCGAAAGGGGTACCGCCACCTGTGTGTCCAGTGGGTGCCAGCGCTGCATTGGCAGTCGCGCTGTAAGCCTTGACGGCGGTGGTACCGCTGACAGGAGAAGCCGGTACATGGCCAGTGGGACTGGTTTCTGTGGCCGCTGCGGAATTGGCGCCCAAGGCATGGTCGTGGGAAGGCAGATTGCCCGTGGTCAAAACCACGTGTTCAGTGCCCGCTTTCTGCCCAATCTGATAGTTGCCAAGTCCTGGGCCTTGGCCGATGCCGAGTGGAACGCGACCACGCAAGTCAGGAAGGGCAAATGTGGTTATTCCATCACCTCCATATGTGTTACCAATGACCGCAAAAATGCAGTGTTCTGGTTAATTGGCAACAACCGCCCATCGCAGAAGGCCCAGCCTGCTGGCTCAAAGTTGCCAGCAAAGATCATGATTTCTCCCAAAAAAGGTTCAGCCATGGTGTTTACCTCTACAGCGTAAAGTCAACCGCCAGGTTATTATAACAATTGGAGTTTAACAATGTCTTTAAAACCGGCTTCTAATAATTGTTGTACTATATCTTTAGCCTCATTTATACTAGAACCATCTTTTTTCAATTGATATGTTTCTACAACAGTAGTTAAATTGAAAAAGCCATCAAACATATCCGGTTCAGCTTTTCTAGCACCCGCTGTCAATGCTCGATTAAAAAAGCCAAGTATTGGTGAATCCTGCTGTATTTTCTGGGCGCACTTCCGCTGCGAGTCAGAAAGCATGATGTTAGTTACAAGGTGTTGATATTTCAGGTTGGGTTGTGTAGAATTGCCAAAATCTAGATTCACTAAATATGTGGATACCTTACTAACTCCATTTTTATTTGTGTTAACTACACCTTTTTCATCAAAAAATAGCTTAAATATTGCAATTGCTTTTTTTTTGGTAGGGTTATCTTTGTATTTCGGAATAAGATACCCCATTAAAAAAGCGTCGTAAAATCCATTAAGAAGACACCAGCTTGCGACTGTAGTACCCATATTTTTATTTTTTATGAAGTTATCATATTCAACTTGACTAATTCCCATTTACTTACTCCCGATAGGACTAGGGTATGTGCCTATCGAACGACGACAAGCAAAGCCCTAAGCTTGAAAAACCTTAAATACCACCAACGGGTGCACATCACTACATCACTTTGTGCCTAGGGGTGAGCGCAAATTGTGGGACAGAACCCCTCCCCCTCTTTGCAAAAAAGGGGGGTTAATTAGCAGGCGCACATTCCAAGAAACGCAATGCTTAGGCTAAAAAAATATAATATACTCAAAATCTCCTGTTTGTCAATAGCCGTGACGCGAAAAAAAGCCTTATATAAATATATTGTAATTAGCCGCGTAAGTCGGGCGTGTCTCTTTGTGTTGCGCCCGATATTCGATTGTTGGGCAACGGTGAAGATATTTCTCGTCTTACGGATTGGCTTAACGCGGTTGCCATGAAAATACGGATAAGGTGATTTCCAATAATGAATCCACCAAAACCGAAATGAATTGTCCACGAAAATCACGAACAATTCCTCCGCAAATCACCTTGCTAAGCTGGTGCTTGGCGTTCCTTCTGGGAGCGCCAAGCCCCAGCTTGGCCTTTGGATGGGATGTTCTTTATTGGAATCACCAAACATCCCTGGGAGGGATGTTATCCGTGGGTTGCTAAGCGCGCCGGGTTTGTAACCCCGTCGCTTACATTTTGTATGCACAACCAACCATGCCAAAATACAAAACATTACGGACGGGATTACATATCCCATTCGACTCCGTTATGATAAGATTAAATTCGTAGGCTTGTTACCCTCCATGGCCTGGATTTCGGCATCCCTGCCGAAATGACGGGGCTTTGAGCCAAACTGAGAATTGCTGAAAAACTCCATTATTTATCGTTCCCACGCTCCCGTGTGGGAATGCAGCCTTTACCGCTCCTGCGGATCGATAGCACCGACGACGCTGGAGCGTCGCCGGAGGCATTCCCACGCAGAGCGCGGGAACGATACAAATATCTCAAGAGATTCCATTATGACCACCGACATCTATGCTTTCAAATCCAAAACACTCAATGGCGACGAACTGGATTTCTCTGAATTCAAGGGGAAAGTGCTGTTGATTGTCAACACCGCAAGCCAATGCGGCTTTACCCCGCAGTACGCTGGGTTGGAAAAGCTCTACCGTGATTATGGCGACAAGGGGCTGGTCGTAGTTGGCTTCCCCTGTAACCAGTTTGGCAAACAGGAACCGGGAAATACGGATGAAATCGGTGCATTTTGCCAACAGAATTATGGTGTCAGTTTCCCCATCTCAGAGAAAGTTGAGGTCAATGGACCCGGCGCACACCCTTTGTTTGCCTACTTGACCAAGGTGCTGCCGGGTGCATTAGGAACACAAGCCATCAAATGGAATTTCACCAAGTTCCTGATCGACCAAAATGGCAAACCCATCCGTCGTTACGGGTCAGTGGATACACCCGAAAAAATTGGCCGGGATATACAGACTTTTCTGGGCTGAACTATTAGGCCAATTCCGTAGGAACGGGCTTTAGCCCGCGACCAGACACCCATCGCGGCCTAAAGGCCCGCTCCTACGGGACTTCAGTGGGCTAACGCCTTTATCCCGGTGAAAAAGGGCCAAAACGCGGCTTCTGAGGCAACGGTAAACGGCAACACCGCGCCTGCGACAATGCGCTCCGTCATTGAAGGCGGAAGTTTCATGGCAAAGTCCTTGGTCAGTGTGTCATCATCGCCCGTTACCAAGGCATACTGTAGCCTTGTGTCGTGAAACGCGAGAGGCCGTTCTTGCGGGTCGGATAACGGCCACTGGTAAGACGGACCGCTGGCGCATCCGGCCAAGGACATGGCAATGGACAGCAAGGCGGTGAATGTAAATTTCAACTTTCTCTTCATCTTTATTAACAACTGTTGTTACGCACCGTAGGCCGGAATAAGCCCGTTCGGCTACAAACTTAAGGCGGGACAGTTCAAGGCCGTTCGTGGTGAGTCCTGAGCTTGTCGAAGGATCGAACCATTAACGGCTTAACCGTCCACCCTTCGACTGCTCGACAGGCTCGCAGCTCAGGGCGAACGGTTAAGCTTTGCGCCTGTCCCGCCTTAAGCTGATAGCCGCCCGTTCACGGGCGTTTCCGGCATAAACGCCTAGAAAACTGTGGTTTTTATCGCCGGAAACGCCCTCTAAGGCGGGCTTATTCCGGCCTTCTACATCTGGGCTTCAACGGCACCGTGCGTAACATTAGTTATATTAAGCCCAGCGACAACCCCATAAACAATAGAATGGCTGAAACCAATAAAAATTTGAGGGTGTAGTCAGCGATGGTCCTTAGCGCACGGTCGCGCAAGGTCATAAAACGGGAAAGTGCGGCGAAATCTTTTTTTTCCAGTTCTAGCGGGGGGGTTCCGTCCGGTGCATGGAAAGCGATATCTGCAGCAAGCCGACTGTGGAAAAAGTTTTCAAGCCGCTCGTAGGCTTGTCCGCAGAGAAATGCAAATTCAATCGGGTCACCTTCAATATCTCCCTTCTCTGTGCGGCCATTGGCGAGGTTTAGCAGCAAATCCCGCAAATCACCCGGCAATTCATCGCCCACTCGGCGAACGTTGGCTTCCAGACTCCCTTCCGTTATGGAAAATACATCCGCCAATAAAGTTTCAAGCCGTTCGATTAAAGGGTTTTTTATGACTGTCATGAAGGTTTTATCGTCTCCCAGTAGCGGCAAGAAGGGCAGCGCCAATGCAGTTCGCTTCCGCTGAATCCGCAATGGGTACAGGTATAACGGGGGACGTAGGAATACATACGATCTAAGGCCCGGTCCAGCCTAATTAAAGCTTCTCGCTGCATTTCCGCACCGTCCTCCAACAGGAAGCCGGTTAGTGTATTAAGCGATTTCAGGCTTGGATTGTTTTCCAGCACACGCATCATGTGCTCACTCGCTTTTGCAGCACCTTGTTCTGATCGGATTCTCACTGCCAAGGCTAAAGCGGCGGATTCCAATCCGTAGGTTTCATATAGATAGCCCAGATAGCCTATCAATTCCCCTGGCGGTTTTTCCAGACGCTCGTGGCAAATGCGCAAAGGCTCGATAATTTCCGGGATTAAGCCGGGTTTTTGCGACTCGACACGTTTAAGCATTTGCATTGCCTCCTCGAAACGGCCTTCGCGCATTTCCAATTTAGCCATCAACAAACTAGCCCTTGCGCAACGGGAATCCTCCAGCAATGCTTTTTCAAGCCATTGCCGTGCGAGTATCTCGCGGTCAGTGCAAAGAGTTTCCTCGGCCAATTCACAAAGGAAGTGGGCTACGGTTTCGCCCCTTCTAGGGGGCTTGCCCATTTCTCGCAATTGCCGAGTACACTCCATCGCCTTGCACCATTCATTTTCATGCTGGTAAATATCCAGTAACTGCTGCAAAGCCCCTCTGCGGGAGTTTTCATGATCAACCAACAACAGGAAAATGCTTTCTGCCCGATCAAAAAGGCCAGCCCTTAAATAGTCCAAGCCAAGTTCGAACTGGGCACTTTCCTGCTGCTGGGGACTCAAATCTTCCCTGGCAATAAGGCCTTCATGGATTTCAATGGCCTTTTCGATTTCGCCACGACGCCGAAACAAATTGCCCAAGGCTATATGAGTCTCGACCGTTTCAAAATCGTTGGTCAACAAATCAACAAAGGCTTCTAATGCCTTGTCAGTGTTCTCACTCAGCAGGTAATTCAACCCACGGCAATAGGCTTTCCTAAGCGAATGGGTATGCTCAATGAGATATTTTCGGGCGTAATGCCTTCTAGCGGCAAACCAACCCGATGCGGCAGCTACCGGAAGTAGAAAGAATAACCATTCCTCCATTAGTCTTCGGAAGCATTGTCAAAGGTCAGGTTGACCCTGTCCCTGAGTTCTTTTCCCGGCTTGAAATGAGGCACATATTTTGAGTTCAGTTCAACCGAATCGCCCGTTTTAGGGTTTCGGCCTACCCTAGGAGGCCGATAATGCAAGGAAAAACTGCCAAATCCACGTATCTCGATTCGCTCACCCATTGATAGGGCATTGCTCATCTGTTCAAGCAAGGATTTGACTGACAACTCCACTTCACTCTGAGGTAAATTGTGGAACTTATTGGCCAATAATTCGATTAGTTCAGACTTAGTCACCTTCATATTCCATCAATAAAAAAGGCGGGGAGCGCAGGCACCCCCCGTCTTTGGTAAAAGAAGATTACTTCTCCATCTGTTCCTTGAACAAATCCCCCAGCGTGGGAGTGCTAGGTTGCTGATGGGCGTAGTCCTTGATTGCCGCATGCTCCTCTTCCTGGTCCTTCGCCTTAATGGAGAGCGAAATGGATTTGCTTTTCTTGTCAACGCCAATGAACTTGGCTTCGACTTCCTCGCCGACGTTCAATTGTGTCCGGGCATCTTCCAAGCGGTCACGGGAAATTTCCGAAGCCCGCAGATAACCCTCCACACTGTCAGCGAGGGTGATAACCGCACCTTTGGCATCCACCTCCTTGACAATCCCCCTAACGACAGCACCCTTTTCATGCCCGGCCAACCAGTTCTGGAACGGGTCCTGTTCAAGCTGTTTGACCCCCAAGGAGATACGCTCACGCTCAGGATCAATCGCAAGGATGACTGTTTCGACCTCGTCGCCCTTCTTATAATTGCGAATTGAATCTTCCCCGGTAGCGGTCCATGAAATGTCGGATAAATGCACCAGCCCGTCTATGCCGCCTTCCAATCCTATGAAAATGCCAAAGTCGGTGATTGACTTGATATTGCCGGTGATCTTGTCGCCTTTCTTGTTTGCGGTGGCAAATTCTTCCCAAGGGTTTGGCTTGCATTGCTTCATGCCCAAAGAGATGCGGCGGCGATCTTCGTCAATGTCGAGAACCATAACCTCAACTTCCTCTCCCAACTGCACGATTTTGCCTGGATTGACGTTTTTGTTGGTCCAATCCATCTCCGAGACATGCACCAATCCCTCGACGCCTTCCTCCAATTCGACAAAACATCCATAATCGGTCAAATTGCTGACCTTGCCAAAAAGGCGAGTGCTTGACGGATAACGACGGGCGATGTTCAACCATGGGTCTTCGCCCAATTGCTTCAACCCTAAAGACACCCGATTCTTTTCTTGGTCGTATTTGAGAACTTTGACTTTGATTTCTTGACCGATCTGTACGGTTTCCGAAGGATGGCGGACACGTTTCCATGCCATGTCGGTAATGTGCAGCAGCCCGTCAATGCCACCCAAATCGATAAACGCGCCATAATCAGTAAGGTTCTTAACTACGCCCGTTACTATGGCACCTTCTTGCAAACTTTCCAGCAAGGCTTCCTTTTCTGCGCTGTACTCAGACTCTACCACGGCACGGCGTGAAAGGACCACGTTGTTACGCTTTTGATCAATTTTGATGACCTTGAATTCAAGGTCACGATTTTCCAGAAAGGTGGTGTCTCGAACTGGACGGACATCGACCAAGGAACCGGGCAGGAATGCACGAAGAGAGCCGATGGATACGGTAAACCCGCCCCGTACTTTGCCAGTAATGCGGCCAACTACAGTCTCGTTTACCTCGTGGGCTTTTTCCAAATCACCCCAGGCTTTTTGTTTCTTCGCCTTGTCACGGTTGAGCAGGGTATTGCCCATTCCGTCTTCAAGCATGTCGAGAGTGACATCGACCTCATCGCCGATGCTGACTTCCAACTCACCTTCAGGGTTTAAGAACTGCCATTTTGGGACCACGCCTTCGGATTTTAGTCCAGCGTTGACCACGACATATTCCTGGGTGATATCCATAACCGTACCCGATAATACGCTACCAGGGCGCATCTCGGACTTGGCAAAACTTTCATTCAATAAATCTTCAAAGCTTTCGCTCATGACAATCTTCTTTAGCTCCGCACGGACGGAGGTCATCCGCGTGGTTTTGGGTTGGGTTTAACATTTCGCCGTATTCCGGCGGCCAACTGACATTCAGGCGATTCAGGCTTCAAGCAAGGCCAGGCACTGTGCAATGACATCGTCGATACTCATATCGGACGAATCCACCAACACCGCACCATCGGCCATTTTCAGCGGCGCTACGCTACGTTCCATATCGCGCCGGTCCCTTTCCTCAATCTCCTTTGCCAGACCAATTAGGCTAACATCTATCCCTTTCTCTTTCAACTGCTTAAATCGGCGTTGCGCACGTTCTTCGGCACTGGCAGTCAAAAAAACCTTATATTGGGCCTCTGGAAACACCACCGTCCCCATGTCACGCCCATCTGCGACCAGTCCGGGCGACCTGCAAAACTCGCGCTGCTTTTGCAATAAAGCTTGGCGAACTTGACCGTTTGCGGCAATTTGCGAGGTGATATGGCCGCATGTTTCCGTCGTGATACGGTCAGTGATTATTTTTCCATTTAGCATCACAGAAGGTGTGTCACCCGACCCGAAGCTCAAATCCATTTTGTTGGCAACATTGACGATGCCGTCCATATCGTCCAAGGCTACCCCGGCATCAAGCACCGCAACGGCTAAAGAACGGTAAATCGCACCACTGTCGAGATAATGCCAACCCAGCTTATTCGCAATGGCCCGGCTTACAGTCCCTTTGCCAGCCCCGGCGGGTCCATCCAAGGTCATAATAGGAATATTACCGCTCATACGCATCACTCCGCACAAACCGTGATATTAAGCCCCAAGCTCCGGGCAATATTGACAAACGAGGGAAAAGACGTATTCACGTTAGCACAATCATTGATGTAGATCGGTCCACTGGCGCGTAGGGCGGCAATGGCAAAGGCCATCGCAATCCGGTGGTCGCCGTGGGAATCCACCTTGCCGCCCTTGATCTGACGCGGTTGGATGACCATGCCATCGGGCGTGGCGATGGCGTGGACACCCAAAGACTGCAAACCGTCGGCCATGACTTGGATGCGGTCACTTTCTTTTACGCGCAGTTCCCCTGCGCCACTAAGGCGAGTCTCACCGACCGCGCAAGCCGCTGCGATGAACAGCACGGGAAATTCATCAATGGCGAGAGGGACTAGTCTCTCGGGAATTTGCACCCCTTTAAGATGGCTAGTACGGATGCGAATGTCTGCGACCTGCTCACCCCCGACCATTTGCTGATTGATGATTTCGATGTTGGCACCCATCAGACGCAGAATCTCTATCACACCCGTGCGGGTGGGATTCACGCCAACATGAAGCAATGTCACATCTGAGTGCTCGGCAATCGCCGCGCCCACCATAAAAAAAGCAGCGGATGAGATATCGCAGGGTACGTCAATGTCCGTTGCAATTAGTTTTCCATTTGGACAGACACTAATACGGTTGCCTTCCCGTCTTAGCGGGTAGCCGAAACCTTCCAACATCCGCTCGGTATGGTCACGGGTGGGTGCTGGCTCGGTAACGCTGGTTTCGCCATCGGCATAGAGGCCCGCAAGCAATAAGCATGATTTGACTTGGGCGCTGGCTATAGGCATGTCGTAGTGGATGGACTCTAACGGTCCGCTGCCTCTGACCCTGATGGGCGCTGTGCCATTGTGCGAGGTTTTGATGACCGCGCCCATTTGCCGTAAGGGTTCGGTCACGCGCTTCATTGGGCGGCGGCTTAGGGACGGGTCGCCGGTCAAAACCGTATCGAAAGACTGACCCGCCAGCAAACCTGACAGCAGACGCATCGAAGTGCCCGAGTTGCCTAAATAAAGCGGTTCATTAGGTGCCTTCAAACCGTGCAAGCCGACACCATGGACGATAACCTCACCCTGCTTGGGCCCTTCAATTTCGACCCCCATGGCACGAAAAGCATTCAAGGTCGCCAGACAATCCTCGGCATCTAAAAAACCCGTAATGTGGGTCACCCCCTCGGCGATGGAACCCAACATGATGGAACGGTGGGAAATGGACTTATCACCTGGGACACGGGCAACGCCTTGCAAGTTTCCGCCGGGAAAGACGCGAAAATTAACATTGTTATTATTCATCAAAATACCATATATTCGGTTATAGCGTTTTCAACATCACTAGACTTTATCGGAAACCTTCCACTGATGCAGCAGCGGCAGGGTCAAAAAACTAGGTTTCCGATAAAGTCTAATAATAAATCTTTGACATGAAGGTTTAATCATTGACATAGCTTTCTGTTCATCTTTAATTTTTCCTGATTAGCAAGATTGTTCAGCCAAATCGTCACACCTAGCCGCAATCGTCATTCCGGCAGGGATTGCCGGAATCCAGTCGCCATGGAGGGCAAACTAGATTCACCTCCCTGTGTTCTGGATACCGGCAATCCCTGCCGGTATGACGCACAGGTCGGTTTAGCTGAAGAATCTTCCTAATCAGGTAATTTTTCGTGTCTATTAGAATATGAAAACGCTGTTTGGGCAATCATACGGTCTCAATTAACTCTTAATTGCGTCGTTGCGTGAGTCAAAAAACCTTCGCTCAACTAGACCCAAGTTCGGGCAAAGACTGAGTAAGAAAACGTTGCCGGGCGTTGCGGGCATCGGCGAAATAGACAAGTAAATTTTCGGCGGACTCAACAGAGTTTTGCTCCATCAAATTAGCCACTTGCATTAACTCCTCCCCCATTGCTTTCAATAAGGGGATTATCTGCTCCCTGTTCAGATGGCATATATCCCGCCACATTTCAGGGTTGCTGGATGCAATCCGGGTAAAGTCGCGAAACCCGGCGCCGGCATATTGGAAAATTTCTTCCTGTTCGTCCTTCCTGCCCAACATATGCACCAATGCGTAGGCCAATACATGGGGCAAATGACTGGTCGCAGCAAAGACTTGGTCGTGATGCAGGGGGTCCATCAACGAAACTAATGCACCTAATGAGGCCCAGAAATCCTCGACCAAGCGGACTGCAGAGGATGCTGTTTCAGTTGTTGGCGTTAAGATGACTCGCTTGCCAAAATAGAGGTCATCCGTTGCGGCATCCACTCCGCTACGCTCGGCCCCTGCTATCGGGTGGCCGGGGACAAAATTTGCTGGAACCTTGCCGAAGGTTTGCTCTGCGGCCCAAATTACGCTTTGCTTTATGCTGCCGACATCGGTGTAAATTGCCCCCGCCGACCAAACCGTTTGTAAATCAAGGAATATTTGAACAGAAGCCCCTACAGGCGTGGCAATGACCACCCAATCCGAACCTTTCGCACCTTTGGCAAAGTCCCCTCTGGCCTTTGCCTTAAACCCGGCATCAATGACACCCAACTCCAAGGCACGGGCCAAATTTTCAGTGTCGGCATCCACACCGACAATTTCCCGGCAAAGACCCAGTTTGCGCACAGCTTTGGCGATGGAACCACCCATAAGACCGACACCAATGATACAAAGCCTTTCAATCATAAGCCTAAAACGCGATCCAAGGCTTCAAGAAATAGCCGGTTTTCGATATCCGTGCCGACCGTGACACGCAAATGGTCGGGCAAGCCATAATTTGCTATCGGGCGGACGATAACACCTTGGAGCAACAAGGCTTGATAAACCGGCAAGGCGTTGCGGCCTACATCGAACGTGATGAAATTGCCGACTGAAGGGATGAACGGCAACCCACGCACCGAAAAGGCATCGCAAAGGATTTGCATCCCTTCATTGTTCAGTCGGACACTTCGCTCTATATGCTCACGATCAGACAAGGCCGCCGCAGCCGCAGCCATTGCCAAAGAATTTACGTTGAAGGGAGGGCGCACCCGGTTCATTAAATCGGCTATTTCGGGACTGGATACTGCATAACCGGCTCGCAGCCCTGCTAACCCATAAACTTTGGAAAACGTCCGGGTGACAATGAGGTTGGGGAAATCGACTAGCCATTCCAATGCGTTTGGATAATCCGGCACACTCACGTACTCACAATAGGCCTCATCAACAACCACAATGACATCCTCTGGAACACCCTGTAAAAACCAGAGCAACTCTTGCTTTTTCAAGTAAGTCCCAGTGGGATTGTTAGGGTTGGCGATAAACACCAGGCGCGTTTGGGAATCAACCTTCTCAGCCATGGCTTTAACGTCATGCCCATAATGCGGACCCTTCGTACCGTCATGCGCAGACACAGCAACACCCTTAGCACCGTTAGCTTGGGCGAGGATGGGATAAATGGCGAAGCAATACTCGGAAAATATCACCTTTTGACCGGGTTCAACAAAGGTGCGCACAGCTAATTCCAAAACTTCGCTTGAGCCATTTCCCAAGGTAATCTGCCCCGGCTCTATGCCAAGCTTCCCGGCCAAGGCCGCTTTCAAATCGAACCCCCCGCCATCGGGATAAAGATGCAATGCACCTAACCCCGACTGGATGGCCTCCAGTGCCTTTGGGCTAGGCCCCAAGGGATTCTCGTTGGAAGCCAGTTTGACGATATTGGAAATCCCCAGCTCCCGTTCCAATTCTGTTATGGGTTTGCCGGGTTGGTAGGGTGTCAGTTTGCGAACGGCGGATGCGGCAAGTTGTTCAGGATTAATCATCTCAACCGATGCCCCTTGGATAAGAACCGAGCAGCTTCAACATAAGCACATTATTTTCCAATGCCTCCAGGGCTTTTGCCAAAGGTCCGTCTTGGTGATGACCTTCAACGTCAATGAAAAAAACATAATCCCACACCCCACGCCGTGAAGGCCGGGACTCTATTTTGCTCATGCTGATTGAATATCGCGCGAACGGTTCCAAGGTATTGTACAAAGCCCCTGGGGAATTGTGGGTGGAAATTAACAAAGAGGTCTTATCTACTCCCGTAGGGCTCACTGCATGATGGCCTATCACAAGAAAACGGGTTGTGTTATCCGGCTCGTCCTCAATATTTCGCTCAAGTAGATTTAGCCCATACAACTCGGCGGCCACTTCGCCAGCAATGGCAGCGGAGCTTGCTTCAACATCGGCCATGCGGGCGGCCTCGGCATTGCTACTGACGCTGACACGCTCGGCGTGTGGGAGGTAGCGGTCCAACCATTGACGACACTGGGCCAGCGACTGCTGGTGGGAAAACACCCGTTGTAAATTAGCCAAGCCTTGTCCTTTGCCCATCAGATTATGGTGGATACGCAAAGCCACCTCGCCGGCAATGAGCAAGGGGGAACGTAAAAAACTGTCTAGGGTATGGGTAATCACACCCTCCGTGGAATTCTCCACCGGCACCACGCCAAATTGGCAAGCCCCACTTTCAACCGCGCGGAAAATCTCGTCAATAGTAGAAAAGGGTTGCGCATTGATGGCGTGACCAAAATGTTTGTAAGCCGCCTGCTGGGTAAAAGTACCCTCGGGCCCCAAAAATGCCACCGCCAGGGGCTTTTCAAGGGCCAGACTGGCGGACATCACTTCGCGAAAAAAACGCGCCACCGTCTCGTTTGAGAAAGGCCCACGATTATTGGCAACCATCCGGCGCAATACCTCGGCTTCCCGTTCGGGCCGGTAGAATGAATCCACTTCGCCGCTAGCTTGCTTGGTTTCGGCCACTTTTTGTGCGCACACCGCCCGCTGGTTAAGCAGGTCGAGTAGCTGATCGTCAATGGCATCGATTTGCTTGCGAATCTCCGCCAAAGCCGGATCGAGCTTAATATTTTGCTTATTTTGCTCCACGACAAAACCCGAGTTTTCCACTTTTAGCCTAAATGACCCGTGCGGACAGCACACCGTTGATGGCCCTTATCCTTTCCAGTGTCTCCGCTGGCACCTGATTACTTAGGTCGACCATGGTATAAGCGTACTCCCCTCGCGACTTGTTAAGCAAATCGACAATATTCAGATTGGCTTCGCCCAGTGCGCTGGAAATTTGGCTCACCATATTAGGCACATTGGCATTCGCCACACACAAGCGGCTTACGGACTCGTCCGCGCGGGGAGAGACCACTTCTGGAAAATTGACGGCGTTGCAAATATTGCCGTTTTCCAGAAAATCGCGGATCTGGTCTGCCACCATCACCGCGCAATTGTCTTCGGCCTCCTCAGTGGATGCCCCTAGGTGCGGCAGCAGTATTACACCTTTACGCCCCAACAAAGCGGCGGTCGGAAAGTCACACACATAGTTGCGCAGTTTGCCCGCTTCCAGTGCAGACAGAACCGCTACCTCATCAACAATGCCGGAACGCGAGAAGTTCAGCAGCACCGCACGGTTTTTCAACAGGTCGATGCGGGATGGGTTAATCAGATTACGGGTATGGTCGTTAAAAGGGACGTGTAGGCTGATAAAATCCGACCGGCCTACCAAGTCGTCAACGCCCAGTGCCTTCTCCACTGTGGAAGACAACTGCCAGGCGCTGTCGACGGTCATCGACGGATCAAACCCAATCACTTTCATCCCTAAGGCTAGTGCTGCGTTCGCAACTTTGACACCGATGGCACCTAAGCCAATCACGCCCAGCGTCTTGCCCGACAGTTCGGTCCCGGCGAAGTTTTTCTTGCCCTTTTCCACCGTCTGGTTGATCGCCTCGTCATCGGTGGATTCCAGCTTTCTGGCAAAATCCCATGCCTCGCAAATGTGCCGACTGGCCAGCAACATGCCGGCGATAGCTAATTCTTTAACTGCGTTTGAGTTGGCACCGGGGGCGTTAAACACTGGAATGCCGCGCTGGGAATATTCGGCCACCGGAATGTTGTTCACACCCGCACCCGCCCGTCCTACGCACTTCACGGAATCGGGGATGGCAATGCCGTGCAGCTTGAACGAGCGCAGCATTATCGCATCGGGGCGCTGGATTTCCGAGGCAACCTCGTACTTGTCACGCGGGAGCCGATCCAAACCAACGGGGGAAATATTGTTGTAAGTCAAAATTTTGAACATAATTCTTTGATTCCTTAGCGACTCATGCGCGGATTTTGTTAGCCGTTTTTCCGTTCAAATTCGTTCATGAACGCGATGAGCGCATCCACGCCCGCCGCTGGCATCGCATTATAAATGCTTGCGCGCATCCCTCCCACCGACCGATGGCCTTCCAGAGACACCAACCCGACAGCTTTGGCCTCGGCGGCAAAGGTTTTTTCGAGTTCCGGCTTGGCTAGTGTGAAAGGCACATTCATCCGCGAACGGTAAACGGGCTCCACCGGATTGGCGTAGAACGGAGAAGCGTCGATAGTCGCATAGAGCTTGGCTGCCTTGGCCTTGTTATGCTCTTCTATCGTAGCCAAACCACCTTGCTGTTTCACCCACTCTAAAACCAGGCCCAACAAATACCAATTGTAGGTGGGCGGTGTGTTTAACATGGAACCATTTTCGGCTTGTATCTTATAATCAAAAATGGACGGCGTAATCGGCAAGGCTTGACCCATCAGATCATCGCGCACAATGACCACAGCAATGCCTGCCGGACCCATGTTCTTCTGTGCACCGGCATAAATCAAACCGAACTGACTCACATCCACCGGACGCGACAAGATATTGGACGACATATCGCATACCAATGGCAAGCCCCCCGCGTCAGGGACTTCCTGGAACTCCACGCCGTTGATGGTTTCATTGGAGGTGTAATGCAGATAGGCGGCTTCAGGGTCGATTTTCCAATCCGCCCGTGCCGGAATAGTCTTGAAGCCGTTTTCCTTGGAACTTGCGGCTATCTTCACTTCCGCATACTTCTTAGCCTCGCTGATGGCCTTGCCCGACCAAATGCCAGTATTGACATAATTGACCGAGGTTTTGCCGCGCAACAGATTCATCGGAATGGCGGCAAACTGACCGGTTGCACCGCCCGACACGAAAAGCACTTTGTAATTATCGGGTACGCCCAATATTTCCCGGAAATCCGCCTCGGCCTTTTCGGCGATCCCAACATAATCTTTGCCGCGATGGCTCATTTCCATCACCGACATGCCCGACTTGCCCCATTCGAGCAATTCGTCCTGTGCGCGTTGCAATACTTCCTCCGCTATCGTCGAAGGGCCGGCGCTAAAGTTGTAGACTCTGGACATATATTCCTCTTGGGTAAATGTTAATAATAGAATTTATCGGAAACCATCCGCTGATGCAGCAGCAGCGAGATCACTCACGAGGTTTCCGATAAAGTCTAATGGTTGTAATGCGGCATTGATGCCAATAAAACCTTAATCATATTCTTGGCACTAATTATACAGCGTTTTCAATATACAGCGTTTTTAATATCGAATAGTTACTTGTTGGGTTACCATTTTGCAAAGCACAGACACACAGGATAGTTTGAATGAGTGTCTTTTATTATTTTCCTTTGTTAAGAAAAAACGCTGTACATGAATGCAAATCGGGACTCCTAGCGGTGAAAAAAATGGCACATAGGCCGTTTTGACGGTCAACAAAAGACGTTGCCAAAACGACGGAACAAGCCTGTTGCGCCCTACCGCGTTGAG
>QJPH01000465.1 GCA_003242955.1 Candidatus Methylumidiphilus alinenensis | reverse complement strand
GCTGCCTAAACCCCCCACCGTCAACGCGGATGTACTGCCCTGATCGGCACCGCTCGCAGTGATGTTTAACGCACCTTGGCCGCTTTGGGTAACCGGTTGACTGACAGCGATAAAATCGCCTATTAGATCAAGGTCGCCAGTGGCACCCGTTTTGGCAATGCTCTGATTGATATTTAATTGTGCAGTGTGGAAGGAGTTCGTAGATTGTAAAGTGAACTTGCCAGCCAAATCATAGGTCAAGGTGCTACTAATGCCACCTTGTTGACCGATGTCGATAGCTGTGTTGGAGATGAAGCTCACATCCCCCGGTTGGCTTTTTATAAAGTTGGCTGTGGCATTGTTAGCATTAGTTGAAAACGAACTTGGATTAAGCGAGATCGAGCCAGCGGTCTGAACTGTCAGGCTGCTCGTGTTGCCGCTGACTATCTTTCCGTTATTCGTGACTGATAGGGCAAAGCCTGATGCGGGTGCGCCAGCGCCTGTGTCGCTGCCGGTGGCCTTGACGGTAAAGTTGCCGGAGCCTGTCGCGCTGATGCTTGAACCGGAACCGTCGACCGAAACATATTTGCCTGTCACGTTAAAGTCGGCATTGCCGGTGTTTTGGATCACGCCACCCGCACTGACCCCCACGGTTCCGGTTGTGGACCCAGTCCCAGCCGTAACCCCCCCCGAGCCGCCCGTCAAGGTGGCACCCGTGCCGCTTACCGTGACGTTGCCCCCCGCCGTGACAGTGTTGGAGTCCAGCGCCCCGTTCACGGTGATGTTTTGGCCTGCCGAGGTGGTCGTAGCCGACACCGTTCCCGCGATGTCGATGTCGCTTTGGTCGGATTTCACTAGGGCTGCGTTGGTGATCACACCGCCCGACAGCACGTTCACCACGCCACCCGCAACAGTCGTTTCGATATTCAATGTACCGTTGGTACCCACCAACTGACCACCGTTCTGCACCGTCAGATTGCCGCTGCTGGTGATGTTCGAGGCAGTCGCGCCGCCGCCGATATTCACCGCGCCAGTGACGTTCAAGCCGGTCGTGTTGTTCAGCGTGAACGCGCCGTTACTGGTGAACGCGCCAAGATTGGCGATGGCGTTTGCACCGCCCAAGTTCACCGTGCCGCCTGCGCTACCGCTTAGGGTGCCAGCGTTGGCGGTGATTATGCCCACAGGGCCTTGACTAATGTTGCCGTCGGCTTGCAAGCTCAAGGTGTTGTTAGTGGTCCAGGAAATCGGCGCATTGACGGTGATGTCGCCGTTTTGATTGCCTACACCGTTACCACCAGTGGTGATGGTGGCGTTGTTGTTAATTAGCGCGTTGTTGATATCGCCGTTGTTGATATTGGAGCCACTGGCAGTGGGTGTCCAAGTCTCAGTGCCAGCGTTGGTGGTGGTATTACCATTGCCCGTTTCCGCCGTACTGATCGTCACATCGTAAGGGTCGAGCAACCATTCCCCGCCTTTCCCCTGCGCGGCGCTGGCATCCACTTTGATGCCCGTCACATCCAACCAATGCCCGGAGGTTTCGACCATGCCGCCATTGCCGCCGTTCGGCCCACCCTTGGCGTTGAAGGTTCCATAGGCGCGGCTGGCGCTGTCGCCCCAAGCGACGATGGTTCCGCCATTGCCGTTGTTGGTGGCGGAGGCATCCAACACCGCGCCTTGTTCGACACGGGTATAGGTGGCATTTTGCAAGACCGACTCGGTTCTAAAAACCGAGTCGGTCATTGATGGTAGAGGGGATCCGTGCAAACCGCCACCGGCATAGATTGCACCGCCGCCAGCCGCGCCCGTGGCGGTGGTCAGGCTGCCATTGTCCAGTTGCAGGTATTCGCCCGATAGCACGACTTGACCGCCAAGGCCCGTTGTGGAGTCGGCATGGATCGTTCCGCCTTGGTAAACGAGGGGGCCGGGGGCTGAATTAAACACCGACGCGGTTTGTGTAACCGAGCCGGTCTGCTGCAGTTGCTGGGCCGGGGCAGGGGTGAGGGCCAGGGTGACATTGCCGCCCGCCGCGTTGCCAGATGCATCAATAGTGCCGGTGTTGGCGATGCCGTTGGCGGCGGTCAAGGTGATGTCACCGCCGCTGCCCGTGCTGGAATTGGCGCTAATGGTCCCGGCCTGGGTGATGGTCCCCTCATTGGCTTCCATGCCGATGTTGCCGCCAGACGTTTCACTAATGGTATTGCGATTGTTTATGGTAATGGCGGACGTGGCGCCGTCAGGTCCGCCGGCTTCGATAGCCAAGGTGTTGCCAGCAGTATTGGCGTTCAGCGTGTTGGTGTTGCCAACACCAGGATCGACATCCACCACGTTACCCGCGCTTAACTCGGCAGGCCCTACCGAGGTGATGGTAAGCGTACTGTCAGCCTTGCCTGATTTATCGTCGGCACCTAGCGTGATGGTGTTGGTAGACAGAAAACCGAAAGCTTGTGGGGTGGCAGTAAGCGTTGATACATCCGCTGTGGCTGGACCAAAACTGGAGCCATCGCTAAATTTTAAACTGCTGGTAGTCCCTATATGCAAGGCACCCGGTACGTCTATCGTGGCATTTTTCCCGATGACCACGCCATTAGGGCTGAGGAGGTAAAAAGCCGTATTCGGAATGGTGGAGGTTAAATTACCATAGATTTCGGCTTGGTTTGTAGGGCTGTTGACTCTGGAAATAACATTACTGGTGCCCGCACAAAAACCGGAAGAGCATGAAAATGTGGCGGTGCTATTTCTGTCGATGACGAAACTTGAAAAACTAAAAAAGACGCTATGGGAAGAGAAAACCCCATAGCTTTTAGCGTCAATCGTAGGACTGACACCTGAAAATGTTTGAACTGGTTGCGTCCGGAGTCCTGCGCCGAGGTTTGAATTAAAACCCTTTATGGTCCCATCCAGCGTTAGGTTGGTATTGGCGATCCCCCCGACAGAAGCACCGGTTAATGCTTCCACCCTCTCCACACAGGCTAAATTCATCGCCACCCATAGTGCACAATACAGCTTGTTTTTTGGGAATCTGTTCATGGTGTAGTCCTTCTTTAGCCTCTATGTGTACGCGATCTGAATTTAAAAATCTGGTTGGGCATCCGGGGTGGATGCAGTTGCTGTTGTTCGGGGAAATGAACGGTTTTTCCTATGTGGCCCCACCCGCCCCAACCTTCCCCGTCACTGCCATTAAGTTAAGGGTTGCGATTAGCCAACGCAGGGAGTGCAAGGCTTGCCTTGCTTGGATTTACAGGTATCCAGAACACAGGGAGGTGAATCTGGATTGCCCTCCATGGCTACTGGATGCATTCGGGACATCCATGTCCCTCACCCTTCGGGCGGCGAAGCCTAAGCAAATCGGCTGTCCTGCCGATTTGTCCGTCAATCCCTGCCGGAATGACGGAGTTTTGGCCTTGTGTTAATGGTGGTCAATTGGCAGGTTCAAGGCGAATTCAAGAAAATCTCAACTGAATTATACCAAACCAATTTCCTTGTCACAACAACGGAAAAGCCTTTATATCATGTTTTCACACACCACTATGGGCAAGGACCGGTTTTGGCGCAAAAATGGATCGTCGCCCCGGCAGCCTTGGTTTGCGGATCGGCCAGCCTAGCCTGCAAAAAACCTAAAACTTCCCATGCCCTCAGTTCAAGCAAGCCGTCTTTTACATGTGTCTTGTCTCTTGCATATTCTTGGTATAGGTTGCTGCCGTCCCGCACGGTGAAGGCGATTAACCATGACTTGCCGAAAGGAGGGCCGGCTGTGATAGGGGGTTTGCCATTGGGTAAATTGACTATTCCCGGTCCAACGCGATTATTCTTGGCGTATTGGCTGGGGAATATCAAAGTGGCTTTGCCGTTCGGCTCTACGATGAAAACATGCAAGAAACCAGCAGACGGCAAATCCAGTTTAAACTTCACTGAATCATTTTCCCGGTAGATGCCTTCTTGCGTGAGGGACAGCGGCAGGCTTTTGACCGGAGGTATGAATTGGTCCATCAGTTGCAACAAAGCGGAGGCATAGCCGATGGGGTTGGCATCACCATTTTTTAACTGCGGCACCAACTCGACTAATTGCTGCTCGGCTGTTTGCGGCGTGTTTGTCGTTTCAGGCTGCGCTGTGGGTTTCTCAACTATCGGGGTGGTCGGTGGCTCTGTTTTCTTCACACTACCCTCTCCGTGGGGGGGAGGTTTTGTCGCTTCAACCGCAACGGGTTGCGGCTTAGTGGCCTCCGGGGACTTAAAAATACTATAGCTTATGCCCGCGCCGACGAGGAGGGCTGCGGCAACGCCTGCCCACAACAAGACGGGCTTGCCCCCTTCATTTAAATCCTGCTTGCCGGGTTCGCTTGGCAGCCCCCGCCCGGTGATTTTTGCAGTAGGGGATGTGTGTGCAGAGGGACCGCCCGGCATTGGCGTCATCCTAATTGTTTGATCGCCATCCAGCAACCGGGTATTTCCTGAATCACCCATCCCCAATGCGAGGGCGAACTCCCTGACCGATTGCTGCCGGTCCGCCTTTCTGAGGGCAAGCGCCTGCAGGATAGCAGCCTCAACCTCGAAAGGCACGCCTTCGACGATTTGGGATGGCGGGATCAAATCCTCCCCTGCTGCGCGTATGCCCGCACTTGGCGGATTTTTTCCGGTTAGCAGGGCGTAAAAGGTCGCCCCCAACGAGTAAATGTCGGCACGCTCGTCGGTGCCGGTCCCGGCGATCTGCTCCGGCGAACTGAAGCTCTCGCTGAATGCAGATGCCAATGCACGGGTGCGGTCGGCTGAGACCTCCTTGGCAATCCCGAAGTCGATCAGCATGATGCGCTCATCTTCGTTCAACAGGATATTTTCCGGTTTCAGGTCGCGATGGATGACTGGAGGGTTTAGGCTGTGCAAATAAATTAACACATCACACAGTTGCCGCATCCACGGCAATAGCTTGGACAAGGGGATGCGCCGGTCCAAGGATGACTTGCGTTCACTGCCCAAGGTACGGCTACCACCGAATTTCAAGATCAGATATTGCATTCCATTGGTGGCCATACGGTCGGTGATGTCAGGAATTGCAGGATGGTCTAGATTGGCTAACAACGAGGTTTCATATTCGTCGTAAAGGCTTTCGGGCACCTCCTTCAGTGCGCGATGCCTGCCCCCAACCCGCAAATCGTCCACTAGATAGGTCGCGCCAAAGCCACCTTTGCCTAACACTTGTTTGACTTGGTAGCGGTCCATGAAAATTTCGCCCACTGGCAGCAGCCACCTGAAAATACCGCGAATGGCTCCGTTAGGCCCATAATCCAAGTGGGCCATCTCCAGATTGCATTTGCTACAACGATAGTCACGCATGGGCAATTGGTCCAACGTGTTAGGCGTTTCACAAAACGGACATAGCTTACTTTCCGTCACAACCTCAGTACGGGGGTTGACGATGGTTTTCTCATCCAACTCTGAATTCATGTTCGGTGTTTCTGTATTCATCAACTGTGGCCCGTCAATTATTGATTCTATGATAATACAATTTAATTTTAACAAAATTGATGTTAGGTTATGGAGGCAAAAAAAGCCATGCCGGAATGCGAATTCCGGGATGCCAATGGCGGGCCGTAACTTTGAAGAGTTCCTGCTGTGATAGAATCGCTAGCTAAATTTTGGGTCTGGTCGAAGCTTACGCCTTCCCGGCAACTATAAAACACAAATAAATTGTAAAAACCATGGATAAAAAGCCCTTATTGCAAGATACCATAGAACACATTGATATAACCTCGTTTGATTCGACGCCGATCATCAACGCCATGCGCAACATGGCCTTTTCCTCAAGGGACACGGCGGCGGCGGCGGATATATTCCTGCGCATGATACAAGATGACGGTTGCACCAATATTTTGACACTAGCCGGGAGCACCAGCGCGGCGGGCTGCATGCAGGTGTATGTCGATATGGTCAAATTTGGCATGGTCGATGCGGTCGTGGCCACAGGCGCTTCCATCGTCGATATGGACTTTTTTGAAGCCTTGGGCTTCAGGCATTACAAAGGCAGCCCCAACGTGGACGACAAAATGCTAAGGGAATGCTACATCGACCGGATTTACGATGTGTATATTGACGAGGAAGAGTTGCAGGAATGCGATATCACGGTGAAACTGATCGCTGACGGCTTGCCGCCACGGCCCTATTCATCGCGCGAATTCATCCGCGAAATGGGACGCTATTTGACAACCCATTCCGTCAAGAAAAACTCGTTGGTGCAAACCGCTTTCGAACGGGAGGTGCCGATTTTTTGCCCCGCCTTCACCGATAGCAGCGCGGGGTTCGGACTAGTCAAACATCAAGTGGACAACCCCGGCCAGCACATAAGCTTGGATTCCATCAAAGATTTTCTGGAACTGACAAAAATCAAGATCGCAGCAGGCCGGACGGGCCTATTGATGATAGGGGGAGGCGTTCCGAAAAACTTTGCCCAAGACACCGTCATCTGCGCGGAAATGCTTGGCCATGAAGTTCCCATGCACCAATATGCCGTGCAAATCACTGTCGCCGATGTGCGGGACGGGGCTTGTTCGAGTTCCACGTTGAAGGAAGCAGCATCCTGGGGCAAGGTGGACACCATCCATGAGCAAATGGTTTATGCCGAGGCCAGCACCGTCATACCCATGATTGCCAGCTATGCTTATCACCAAGGGAGTTGGAGCAACCGTGCTGCTAGGGCATGGAGTCGCTATTTGGATGCTTCTAAAGAAAAACCATGTTAACTAGGGGGCGTGTACCTACGCCCATTTCACTCAAATATTAGATAAAAAAGAAATAATAGATTTCACAAGCAAAGCAATCTCAAATAAAAAAATAGCACCCCTTCATGTTATGTTATGACGTTTAAATTGCAACAACGGAACGGCATAATGCATTTTTTAACCAAGTACACAAATGACTAACTACCAACAAAAACTTGCTACCACCCTAAAACCTATTATTGGTGCCGAGTCCCTATGCATCGAAACATCCGAGCGGCCTTTTCTGGAGGATCGCGCAAGGCTACGCGTAGGCCAGCGCGAATTGGAACGCCAACAGAACATCGAGCGCATTGTCGAACTGGCCACCGCCGAAACGCCTGAGGGAATCACCGAAAATCCCGCCACCCGCGATTGGTTAAGCCGTTTCTTCGAGTACGCCCAAGACATTTCCGACGAAACCTCCCAGCGACTCTGGGCAAGGCTTTTGGCCCTTTACATCGCCAATCCTGATGGGGTGTTCAAACGCAGCCTGATTGCTTTGCACGGCTTTGATACATGGGAGGTCAAAGCTTTCATAGAGTACTGTTCGTTTGCGTTTACGCTGGAAAGCGGATGGCATTTCGTTTTCGAGGAAGCGATAACCCGTCGTGAAATGTGGGGGTATGTGCAAGGCCAAGACTACACCCAGCATTTCATCAATATCGGCATGCTGTCGCCCGAACTGAACAATATGCAACCTAGCATTTCACAAGGGATGAAAATTGGTTATTTTTCAAAAGAATACGAACTAGTCGAACAGGAAGACGCGGCAACTAGAATAAACGGACTCGATATCGGCTTCGGCTACCGTAAATTCACGCCCATAGGCCAGCAACTCGCCACGGCAGTAAAAGCCCGTGTCTATCATGGCTACGCTCGCAATCTCATTAGAACGCTGGATGCCCAGCGGAATGTCCAATTTAGACTGTTGGAGTCCGAAGAGGCTTTTAACTTTGAGTTCAAAGTCAAACAGTCGGCGTAGGCTGTAGACCGGATGGAGTAGGGGCGACCGGCCGGTCGCCCCTACGGCGTAATCCGGGTTTGTGGCCTAGTTCTCCCGGACTACTCTCGCCAAGCGGCTCCATCCGGGCTACGCCCTTAACCCTTTTGCAGAGTTGTAAGCCGCACTTGACAGGTCATTGCCGAACTGTGGAGGTTGCAAAGAAACCCCAGCCGATTACAGCGTTTTCATGTTCTAAAATCAACTAAAATAATGACTCATAACCAAGCAAGCCAATAATTTGACAGAAGAATTTGAAATACAGCGTTTTACAGCGTTTTCAACATCAAAGAGTTACTTCATAACTTGCATGAAAGGGCAAGACATTCAGTTAACTTGACGCGTTAACTGAATATCCTTTATTAGGGATATTTTAAAGATGAAAACGCTGTACATAATGATTTCTGCCCACTCACATACCCTTTTCACAAATGTACCTGATTAGGAAGGTTCTTCAGCTATTCCGGCATGGAACGACCGAATTCAGATTGCATGAATGCCCAAAGCCCCGCCGTCCATGGAGCCTAGGTTCCGGCGATCCATGCCGGAACGACGACGTTTTAGGTTTTACTGAAAAATCTTCCTAATCTGGACGACCTAGATGCTAATATATCGTAAGGAGTCCCGGTTAGTATTTATGTACAGCATTTTTTTCTTAACAAAGTGTAATAATAAAGGACGCTCAATCAAACCATTTTGCGTGTATGTGCCTTGCAAAATAATATGACCTAAAAGTAACTCTCTGATATTAAAAATGCTGTATCTGGGCTTATTCGCCTCTCTTTGGTGGATAAGTCCGCTTCCTTGGGAAGGAAGCAGGGGGTGGCCCACCGGTCCAAGGGGTGATGTTAATGGGCTTGCCCATAATGAAGATTCGTTCCATCCGCTTCAAGGTTTGTAGCGGCATATCGGCGGGTAGGCTCACGGTGCAGAACTCGTCGTAAATCTTAATGTGGCCTATGGACTTGCCGGGGATGCCTGCCTCGTTGGCGATTGCACCGACAATGTCTTTGGGGGCGACACCGTCGTTCCGGCCCACCTCAATGCGGTAAAGTGTGCCTGAATCGTCGAAATCCCGCTGGGGACGTTCACGTTTTTCCCCGCCCCTATCGGGACGTTCGCTACGGTCGGCACGCTTGCGCGCATCACGCCCGTCATCAAAATGCTCTGAGTGTGACGACCTATCTGCCGGAAGCAAGGGGCGGTCTTTCTGTGCCAGGAAGGTCAGTGCCGAGGCGATGTCCAACGGTGCGAGATTTTTTTCCTTGCCGAGATGTTGGACGAATTCGCGGTAAAAGCTCAATTCTTCCGATTCCAGCGTATTCATCACCAGCTCCTTGAATTGCTCTACCCTGCGTTCGGCGATGTCCTCGCGGGTAGGCAAATGCATTTCCCGGATACGATGGCGTGTGGCCCTTTCGATGGCAACCAACATGCGGCGTTCGCGTGGTGCCACGAAAAGGATGGCGTTCCCAGTGCGGCCCGCCCGGCCAGTGCGTCCAATGCGGTGGATGTAGGCTTCAGTGTCATAAGGAATGTCGTAGTTAATCACATGGCTAATACGATCCACATCCAATCCGCGCGCTGCCACGTCGGTGGCAACAACGATATCCAAGGTCTTTTTCTTGAGCCGCTCCACGTTTTTTTCGCGCAGCGCCTGGCTCATGTCGCCGTTTAAAGCCCCAGCCGAATAGCCTCGCGCCTCCAACTTCTCGGCCAATTCCTCGGTGGCTATTTTTGTGCGCACGAAAATGAGCATGGCATCAAAATCCTCGACCTCCAATATGCGGGTCAAGGCATCCAGTTTGTTCGTCCCCGTGACCGGCCAGTAACGCTGGGAAATTGCCTCGACGGTGACCGTTTTATTCTCGATCTTGGCTTCCTTGGGGTCGCGCAGATAGTTCTTGGCTACTTTGCGGATGGCTTCTGGCATGGTGGCGGAAAACAGGGCGATTTGCCGTCCCGGTGGCGATTGTTCCAATATCCATTCGACATCGTCAATGAAGCCCATTTTCAACATTTCGTCGGCTTCGTCCAGCACTAGGGTGGTCAACCCGTCCAAAGACAAGGTATGGCGGCGCATGTGGTCCATTACCCGACCGGGGGTGCCAACGATCACATGGACACCCCGCCGCAGTTGGCGCAGTTGGGTATCCATGCCTTGCCCGCCGTAAATCGGCAGGATGTGGAAGTCGGGCAGATGGCGGGCATAGCTTTGAAAAGCCTCGGCCACTTGCAACGCCAGTTCTCTGGTCGGCGTCAACACCAGTGCTTGCGGTTCACGGCGCGAAGTATCGATGTTGTTGAGAATCGGCAAGGCAAAAGCAGCCGTTTTGCCGGTTCCGGTCTGCGCCTGACCTACAAGGTCGTGGCCTTCGAGAAGTGGAGGAATGCTGGCAGCTTGAATAGGCGAGGGAGTTTCGTAGCCAATTTCGCGGATGGCTTGGAGAAGGGGGGCCGAAAGAGCCAGATCGGAAAAAGATAAAATAGTCTCGGTGGATTGCATCAGGATGGGGAACTCGAATTAGGGGAAAATCGAAGGGCCCTGTCGCCGATGGTTACCGAAAAAGATGTCGGTAAATCAACAGTGGGCCCAGATTTCGCAAGGAAGCACGTTCCCTGCGAGGGGTGGAGAAAAGCAGGCCGCATGGTCGGCCTGCCTATCATATGCACTGGGAAAAGTACATTAGAGGACGGTAACGTTATCCGCCTGTGGGCCTTTCTGGCCCTTGACCTCAATAAAGCTTACGGCTTGACCCTCCTTCAGGGTCTTGAATCCGCTGCCGACGATAGATCGGAAATGGACAAATAGATCGTCTCCCTCTTCGCGATGGATAAAACCGTATCCTTTCGTTTCATTGAACCACTTTACGGTTCCTCTTTGCTCTTCTGACATACTACAAAATCTCACTGCTTAAATATAACGCTCATGCGAGCCGGTACCAATCCGCCATTTTCGTGCAACGACGGTTTTCAAACTGTTCTTCAAATCGGAATTTTAACGGGGAACTGAAACTATTCAGTTGCATCCGCTAAGTTGATATACAGCCCCTTTAGGATACAGAAGAGGGCTTGCTATTTCAATGTTTTTCAAACGTATGGGGGCGATTAAAAGTGATTCGGGGGCGCAAGGCTTGCCTTGCGATGGGGTGTGTAGGCAAGGCAAGCCTTGCTCTCACGGCGTAATTTCATGCTTTGACGAGTTCGTGCGCATGACTTTTAATCGCACCCCAGACCTAAAGTGGGAGATTAAATAACTGATGTTACGCATGATGCCAGACGTAGGCCGGAATAAGCCCGCCCCGGCGGGCGTTTCCGGCGAAGTAAGCCGCCTTGTCCCGGATGATGCTCTTGCCGGAAACGCCCGTAAACGGGCTTATTCCGGCCCACGGTGCGTAACATCAGTAAATAATATGTTCACCAACGCTTCTTCGTCGAAGTGGCGTAGTTTTCGTTCGGCACCGCGATAGCAGATTCCCGCGCTGTGGTCTGCAAAGGCATCAATTTCTGCCACCTGCCACTCGTCAGGGTTACCGTAACTATTTGGAATCAAATCCATGCGGGGTTGGCGGGACAGATCCACAACGCATGATTCCAGCCCCAGCGTGATACCCTGCCCCGTAGCTTTGACAAAGGCTTCCTTGAAGCACCAATAATCAAAGAATGCTTGAAGACAACGATCAGGTGGCAAAGCCCTCCAATGGGCCAGTTCGCCAGCGGAGAAACACCGTTCGGCGATGCCATCCATGTCCGTCATGGGCCGTCGCCTTTCTACATCCACTCCCAAGGCGGTGTCGGATGCGAATGCTATTAATCCGAAATTGCCAGTATGGGAGACATTGAACACTAGCCCCCTGTCGGGTTCCAGCCCAGCCAGACGGGGCTTGCCTTTTTCACCTAGGGCAAATCGAATGGAGCGTGCATCGCAGGATAAATAGCGCCCTAGCAAGGAACGCAAGCAAGAACGGACCAAAACGAAACACTGTTGGGTTTCTTGGTGTTTTATCCGCGATGCACGCTCACGTTCATCATCGGCAAGCAAGGACCAGAAGCACCGGGAATAATCATAGAGGAAGTGTGCCACATTTAGGCTATAGACATGGATTTCCCTGTCCAAGCCACTCATTTCAAGGTTCAATCTTTCACCGGCCTTTTCTCCAGTTTCCGCTGTAAAGTGCGCCTGTGCATTCCGAGGGCGCGGGCGGCGGCAGAAATGTTATTGTCGTGCTCGACTAAAATTTTCTGCAGGTGTTCCCATTCCAGGCGTTTGACCGAAAGAGGCTTATCCTTGATTTCGACACTCTCGTCGCCTTCATTTTTATGCAGGGCGGCAACGATTTCATCCGCATCTGCCGGTTTGGTCAGGTAGTGGGTCGCACCCAGTTTGATGGCCTCCACTGCTGTCGCTATGCTAGCGAAACCGGTCAGCATGACAATCCGAGTGTGGTCGTCCAACTCAACTAGACGTTTGACTAGGGACAGCCCAGACTCATAGCCGATGCGCAAGTCGATCACAGCATATTCGGGTTCGGCTTTGTCTGCCAATTCGATGCCGCTTGCCAAGTCGTGTGCTACTAACACTTCAAATCCGCGTTTCTCCATGGCCATTTTAAGGACCATACAGAAGGTGGGGTCGTCATCAACCAGCAACACTCTGGGTTGTTCGGAGGTATCCGGCAACTTTATCGCCATGTTAGAGTTCTCCTGTCTCTCCAGTCAATGGAAGGTTTATGCGGGTCAACGTGCCAGGCCTATCGGTGCGCCCCTGCATTTTGATTTTCCCGCCCAGGCGTTCAATTGCCGCGAAGGCTAGGAAAAGCCCGACTCCTAAGCCATGCTCCTTGCTTGACACGGGGTCTTTCCCCAGTGCGGCTGAAATGGCAGGGGGAATACCCGGCCCTTCGTCAAGAATTTCAAGTATCGCATATTCAAGGGTCCAACGCGCCTGCAACTTAATGCCTTGGGGGGAGGCATCGGAAGAGTTGTTCAGAATGTTGACTAAAGCATGGGTCAGTGTACGCTCGGCCAAGATGCTGGGGGAAGGTTCAAACCCTGTCTTCCGATAAACGAGTTCGGTTGGCAATCCTTGTTCCCGCCAACTGGCGACCACCTCGTCCAAATACCGGGAGATAGGCATGATACGCCCAGAATCCGCCCGAATAGCCCCAGCCGAGGCCGACATCACTGAAAGTGCCGCTTTACAGCGGTTCACTTGCTCGCGCAGGATTTTCATCTTCTGATACAACTCTTGGGAAGATGAATGCTTGTATTCCTTTTCCATGTCATGAATCAGAATAGCCATGGTACCCAAGGGTGTCCCCATTTCATGCGCCGCGCCTGCCGCCAATGTGCCGAGGGCGACGACCCGTTCGTTGCGGAGAGCCTGTTCGCGCACATTGGCAAGTTTACGGTCGAGTTTGCGCAGGGAATCAGCCATGCCGACAACAAAATAAGCCACCAACACTGCGCTGAATACAAACCCGAACCACATGCCGAAGACATGAACCCTTATATCGTCATGGTCCATCATCACATGATGGTCGTGCTGCTCGGGGACATCGGCCAAAGTCATCGGCACAATCAGAGGCAACGGTTCGTAATAGAGCATCAAAATCGTATAGCACGAAGATGCGAATATCACTAGATACCAAGTGAAAGTCTGCGGCAGTACAATCGCCGCAATGATCAGAGGGAGCAGAAAAAACCATGTGAGTGGATTGGTCGCGCCACCGGTAAAATAAAGTATGCCGGTTATGGCGAGAATGTCACAACACAGTTGAATGCAGAGTTCCGCAGCCGTGACGGGGTGATCACGGTCAAGCCGAATCCAGGTATACCAATTAAGGGCAACTTGCAAAGTGATTATGCCGGTCAGCGCGGTTTGATGCAGGGGAATGTCAAGCCCGTAAACGCTGATCATCACGCTCAATGCCTCCACACAAATGAGAAGGTTGCGCAGGACAAAAAACCACCTCAAATTCATCCAAGCGGAGTTGTCGGATGTGACCGGTTCGGGAATGCTGATTAGCGGTTCTTCATGCATATCGGGATTTTGTAAGTTAAAGGGGTGGGAGCGCAAGGGCGCAATAGCGTACTCGCGTATTGCGCCGAATGGCTACACATGCGGCGGAATACGGCGGAGTACCGCCTATTCCGCCCTTGGATGTCCGTCTGCGGACAACGCGGTAAAGCGCAATTTGTAGGGCGCAAAGCCATAAAAGGTCGGGCAACAGCTTCTTGCGTTGCCCGACATTCCAACGTCGGGCGTTCGCCAAAGAAACGCGCCAGACCCACTTGGCTAAAGCGAACAGGCAATTCCCGTTCCTCCTAGTCCGCAATATCCGCTTGGGTTTTTCGCCAAATATTGCTGATGGTAGCCCTCTGCGTAAAAAAACTCGGGGTTTTCGAGTATTTCCGTTGTGATGGTGCCGAACCCAGCCAGTGTAAGCCTTTCTTCGTATGCCTGCATTGATGCAAGCGCCAAGACTTTTTGCCGTGCCGAAAAAACGCCAATTGCCGAACGATACTGGGTTCCACGGTCATTCCCTTGCCGCATGCCTTGGGTCGGGTCATGCGACTCCCAAAACAGCCGCAGCAATTCGCCATAATTTATACTGGCCGGGTCGAAAACCAACAACACTGCTTCGGTGTGGCCAGTTAGCCCGGTGCAAACTTCATTGTAGGTTGGATTGGGCGTGAAACCACCAGCGTAACCTACAGCGGTCAGGTAGACTCCATTCTGTTGCCAAAAACGCCGCTCCGCGCCCCAGAAACAACCCATGGCGAACAAGGTGGTTTCCATACCCTCAGGAAAAGGCGGGGCCATGGGATGTCTGTTGACGTAATGTTTTTCCGGGACAGGCATTTTTTCCTCACGGCCCGGCAGCGATTTAGCCTTGTCAGGCAGTGCGCCGCCGGGTTTCATTAAACCGACTCCCGTCAATAGATTTTCCAGCATGGTTTAGCCTCTCTCAATGGCTTTGTGTCCGATGTCGCGACGGTAATAAACTCCGTCCCAATGGATTTTGTCGGCTATCTCATAGGCCTTGCGCTGGGCTTCGGCGACCGTCCCACCCAGTGCGCAGGCACAAAGGACTCGCCCACCTGAGGTGACTATCTGTCCATCGTGATAGCGGGTTCCTGCGTGGAAAACCTTGCCATTCGCCGTCTCATTTTCGGGTAGCCCGGAAATGGCATCGCCTTTGCGGTATTGCCCTGGATACCCGTCGGCGGCCATCACCACGCCGAGTGCGGGCTGGGGGTTCCATTCCGCCTGCGCTTGGTCCAAAGTGCCGTCAATCGCCGCCAAGCAAAGCCCCACCAGATCGCTGTTCAAACGCATGATGATTGGCTGTGTCTCCGGGTCGCCAAATCGGCAGTTATATTCTAAAACTTTAGGGACATTATCCTTGCCTATCATCAGGCCGGCGTATAAGAAACCCGTGTAGGGTATCCCATCCTTTGCCATGCCGTTTAGTGTCGGCATGATGACTTCGCGCATGACCTGTGCATGGATTTCCGCTGTCACCACTGGCGCGGGTGAATACGCGCCCATGCCACCCGTGTTGGGCCCAGTATCACCCTCGTCGCGGGCCTTGTGGTCTTGGGAGGTGGCCAAAGCCAAGGCATGGATGCCGTCGGCCATGACGATGAAGCTGGCCTCCTCTCCTTCGAGGAATTCTTCAATTACCACACGCGCCCCCGCTTCGCCGAAGGCGTTGCCGATCAGCATGTCTTTTACGGCAGCCAGAGCCTCCGCTTGGGTTTGGGCAATGACTACCCCTTTTCCCGCCGCCAAACCGTCGGCTTTGACGACAATGGGTACACCCATTTTGGCAATGTAATCCGCAGCCGGTGCCACTTCGTTGAAAGTCGCATAAGTGGCCGTGGGTATGCCATGACGGGACAGGAAGTCCTTACAAAAAGTTTTGGAGCCCTCTAATTGTGCTGCGGCCCGACTAGGGCCAAAACACCTCAATCCCGCAGCGCGAAATTCATCGACGATCCCATCCACCAAAGGGGCTTCCGGGCCTACGATGGTGAGTGCAACACCATGTTCCAACGCAAAATAGCGCAAAGCCACCACATCATCTGCTTCGATAGGCACGTTTTCGATGCCAGGTTCAAGATCGGTGCCGGCGTTACCGGGAGCGACGAAAACCTTGCGTACCAATGGCGATTGCGCCACTTTCCAGGCGATGGCATGTTCGCGGCCGCCGCCGCCGACGATGAGTACATTCATCCGTTAGACACCTTATTGTCATGAGTAAAAAAGGAACGGTGCAATGCACCGATAAAAAAACCTGACGCAAGGCGATTGTCCTGCCAAGCGGTATAGCCTAAAGTATGCCTAAAATGACCAACAAGAAAAACCACTGATTACATGAACAACGAAAATTTTTGCGAGCGCAGGCTTCAGACCCACAAGCTGGCGCGGGAATTGTTTATAAAACGGGAACATGTCCGGGACTTGCGCGAGCAACTTGTCAGCCTTCAACCCTACAGGCCGGAACAACGCTTGGAGCCTTTGGTCCGACAGTTTTGCCAGGAGTTGATTGATTATATCTCGCTGGAGCATTTTGGGATTTTCCATCATTTGGTCAATGGACATGAGAATCGCTCGGGAATCCTTGCGCTAGCGGAGGAAATATTCCCGCAAATGATTGAAACCACGGACACTGTGCTGGATTTTAATGACAAGATTGTGGCAACTCCTTCTGAGTCCTTGGACTTGGCATTGCCTGATGAATTGTTGATTCTGGGTGATGCATTGGCGCTAAGAGACGAATTGGAAGACCGCCTGATCGAAGGGATGACAGCATGATACCCTTAAGGTGCTGAGATGAAATATTGCTGCCAATGCGGATCACAGGTGCGAATTGGGGTTCCCGAAGGCGATGACCGTTCGCGCCATATTTGCGATGCCTGCGGAGTGGTCCATTACCACAACCCGAAAGTCATCGTTGGCTGCATTCCTGTTTGGGGGGACAAGGTTTTATTATGCCGTCGAGCCATTGAACCACGTTTAGGTTTTTGGACCTTGCCGGCGGGATTCATGGAAATGGGCGAGAACTTGCAAGCTGCGGCGAGCCGCGAAGCGATGGAAGAGGCCAACGTGGAAGTGGAAATCGGCTCGCTCTACAACTTGTTCAGCCTGCCGCACATCTCCCAAGTTTACGTATTTTTCCGCGCCAACATGGTCAACGAGAGCTTTTTTCCCGGTTACGAAAGCTTGGAAACCCGTTTGTTTCAGCAACAAGACATCCCTTGGGACAAACTGGCCTTTGAAACCGTCCGCCGCTCCCTTGCTTATTTCTTCGCCGACCGGGAAACCGGCCAGTTTGTCATGCGGATGGAGGATGTCGAGCCGGGTGGGTTGTAGGCCGGAAACGCCCGCTTGCGAGGACGTTTCCGATCAAGTTGAACCTGTTACCCCTAACCAAACTGCCCTATTCCGTACACTATTGAAGACTATGAACGAACGCTACAAGATTTCCTAACCGATCCGGCTGACAAGAACAATCTTCCATAACAAGCAGATTCAATCTATGCGCGGAAATTTGATTCTAGTCATCGTGCTTGTTCTCACGCAAATCAGCGGTTGCACTCCGAGTCGTCATGAAATGGGGCTGGCCGTTGTTAGGCAAATGGGGGATGTCCCTTGTTTTTCGATAGAAAACACTGAGAAGACGCGAGTTGGCAAGCCAAATCTGGTGGCAATTGAGGTTGTCGGAGAGCATGGTGAAAAGGTTTGGGCTATTGAGTTTAAAAAGCTTCCCCCCCTCACCCCCGACCAATGCATACCTTATGGACAAACTATCGCAGTTTATCCTCCGTTAGTACCAGCAGGGCCACTAATACCGGGCCAAGTGTATGGTGTCTCGATCATCGCGCCTTTGCAAGACCAATATGAAGCTCATAGTTACAGCGCGGAATTTTGTCTGCTAAAGCATTCCGGTTCTGGGGTGCGTGTGCATCAAATCCAGATGGATATGGAGGCTTCCCGGTGGATGCGCGAGGTTTGCAAAGTTGAAATAACCAACTGATGTTACTCAAACGTGTAGGCCGTAGCCCGGATGTAGCCGCTTGGCGAGCGAAAATCCGGGTGAACGTGGTCATAACTCGTGACTTTATGCTTTTACGTTGCGTCGTTGCGCCGTTGCGTGAGACTTTCTTTTTCCTTCCTTGGCGTGCTGCTTGGCTGTGCTATGGGAAGCTGGAGCTTCAAAAACACCATTCCCAAGCGGGAGTACTCGCCGTTATACACAAGTGTTGGAGGCCCGTCATTCCGGTCAGGGATGCCGGAATCCAGCGTCCAAGGATGGCAAACTGTGGATTACAACAGATGCCATTTTATCCACGGATGGTAAACTAAGGCTAGGCAAGTCTCCTGAATCAAGCAATTGCACAACCTGCTGATTACCATCCATGGCCTGGATTTCGGCATCCCTGCCGAAATGACGGCTTTTCCGGCTTTCCCTAACTTGTGTATGGCGGCGAGAGCGGGAGCTTGGGAACGAGCAACAAGGGTTCCATTGTCGTTCCGGCAGGGATTGCCGGAATCCAGTCTACAGGGATGTAAAACCTTCCATTACGGCAATGTCAGCTATTATTCTGCGATGTACTCACTTACCAAGATTGTAAGCGTTCACCCCCCCTGCTTTTTCCTCGGAATGCGGCCATCTTGGCCGCCGTTTCAGCGGGCGAGACGCCCACGCTCCCAGGGGGTGAACGCTTACCCAAGATTAAGCTTTAACCCCGGCATTGCCCTCCATAGCCTCTGGATTCCGGCATTCCCTGCCGGAATGACGGGTCTCCAACACTTGTGTATTACGTAGGGCGGATCTGCATGGCGGATTGCGCAGAAACTCAATATTATTTTTTAGCTCCGCCAATAGTCGTATCCATCCAATACGGACCCGTGCCAATGATTTGTTGATTGATTGCGTAGGTGCAAAATGGCTGTTGCTCAAGCAACGCCTCAGCCGTAATCAAACCTACATAAATGCCAAAATAATTCATCAGCTTAGGCCCGTATAGCGCTTTGTCAGCGGCTGCAAGGGCTTGGTAATCGGCATCGTTCAGGGAATCGAACGCGGCTTTAAACTTGTCATTATCCAAACTCAGCCCGTCGCACTGTTCGGCGGCAGCGGCGGCAAAGGCGAGGTCGGCCAATAACTTCTGTTTCTTCGGGCCGACGAAACCGATCAGCTTTTCGCTGACCGCATCCCAGGCGGGAGTCAGCTTGTCCCAGACCTGAGAACTCGGCTTGTTTTTTACCGCTGCCCATGAAGAAGAGGATGCCAATAAGGCAAGTAGCCCAATGGTCATGACGAATTTATCTAAACGCATAGTTGCTCCTGTTGTTTGGCTGGTTCAGCGCCGGTAAAAACCATTTCTGCGCCCTCCAGTGTAGTATCCGCCTCGGTAAGGACGGTAAACTGGCGGCCTGTTGACGACAACGACATCCCTGCGATAGTAGTCGTTGCGATTACTGGCCGCCACGCCCAACGCTGCCGCCCCCAAAGCAAGACCGGCCACCCCTGCGGTTGCGCCGGCATCGACTTCTTGCTGTCCGGTGTAGGGATTTTGACGGGTACATCCTCCCGTGACAATTCCCAAGGCCAACACTGCCAATGACAGTAAAATCATTTTCACTATTGTCATAAATCAACTTTCCTCTTGCTCTAATTGTCTTCTCGCTTCAGCCAACGCGGCCGTTTTTTCTTCGCTGACTTTCGGGAATTCCAGTTTGAGCGAATTGATGCTGGTAACTAGAATATCCGCAATCACCGTCCTCGAAACCCATTTGTGGTCGGCGGGGATCACATACCAAGGTGCCCATTTCGTGCTGGTCGCACTCAGTGCCTCTTCGAATGCCTTGGTGTAATCATCCCAAAACGCCCTTTCGGCCAGATCCGCCTCGGAAAATTTCCAGTGCTTGTCGGGGTTGTCCAGCCGTTCTAAAAAGCGCTTTTTCTGCTCGTCCTTGGAAATGTTCAGGAAAAACTTGAGAACCAGTGTGCCATTGCGGACAAGGTGATGTTCAAGGGCGTTGATGTCATCGTAACGCTTTTCCCAGAAGCCGTCGCCATGCTTACCGGGGGGAAGTTTTTGCTTCTCCAACAGTTCCGGGTGAACTTTGACCACCAACACATCTTCATAATAAGACCGGTTGAAAATACCGATGCGGCCCCGCTCGGGCAGACAGCGCATATAGCGCCAAAGAAAGTTATGATCCAAGTCTTGGTCCGATGGCTTTTTAAAGCTGTACACCTCGCACCCTTGGGGATTCAAGCCCGACATCACATGCTTGATTATGCCATCCTTTCCGGCTGCATCCATGGCTTGCAGTATAACCAGCACCGAATAGATGTCGTTGGCCCAAAGCAATTCTTGGGCTTTGGCCAATTCCTCACGATTTGCTTCAAGCAATTCGGCTGCCTTTGCCTTGACTACCTCCTTGCCGGCATCCTTCAACTCAGGCGTCGCCGCCCAACCCGTGTCAAAGTCTTTCAAATTAACTTTTTTGCCTGGTGTTACGCGAATCCGGTCTATCACTTTTTTCTTGATCATTGTGAAGTGTCCTTATAATCGAGAACTAAAACAAGAGTTGGAATTGTGCGCCCGTTGGGGCATTTCTTCAACCCAGCAACCCATTCAAAGCCGAAATCAACTCCTTGCTGGGGCGGTCCCAAAATATTCCGCAGTTTGGCGCATCTTTATGGCCCATGCCGCGCAGGAAGAGGTAGAACACGCCGCCAAAATGGACATCATAAGTGTAATCCGGCAAACGCAGATTCAAGTAGCGATGCAGTGCCAGAGTATAAATCAAATATTGCAGGTAATAATGCTCGCGGGCCATGGCATGGAGCAAATGAGACGCGGCATAGTCCTGCGGCATCGGCCCCAGCCAATTGGATTTGTAGTCGATAATATAATATCGGCCACCCGCTTCAAAGATAAGGTCGATGAAACCTTTCATAAAACCGTTGGCCATTTCAAACGCCAAGCATTCGGCGGCACTTATAAATTCCTTTGGCAATCCCAATGACTTTTCGCCAAGCAATCTTTTTAGCCCCTGTACTGACAAATTATTCAGCGGATAGGTAAATTCCAATTCGGCCAATCGGTTTTCGGATCCGACATCCACCAGTTTCAAACCGTTGCCATTCAAGTCGGTGGCGAGGATGTTTTGAACACTGTCAGCCACAATATCTGTCCAGTTTGCATCAATGGCATGGGCCTTGAGTTTGCGGCGGACCAGCCCTTCCAAAGCGATTCGGTCGGTTGAGGTGAATTCCCATTCTTCAAACACGGAATGCAAACAACGGCCTGCGTCCGCACCACGGGGAAACGCAAAGAACGTGTGGTCTTGAGGCTGGTCGCGAGGATCATGGTCCGCCGAGTCGAAATCTTGTCCCTCGTTATGCCTGCCACGCGTCAAGGCAGAGAAGCTAGTCATGCGCCAAGCCGGACGCAAATAGGGTCGCGAAAAATTGCAAACTTGTAAATCAGGGGTGTCCGTTGCGATGGGTGAATAACCGGTGTCATCAATCTGCAAATCCACCACGGAAACAGTGCCTAGGGCTTGTTCCGCGAAATCCTGCAAAGTCTTTTCGATGACGGTTTGATCCAGTGCCTTGCAAAGTCCTGCCATAGCCTCCAACGGATCATCGACCATTGCGGACGGACCATGCAGTAGCCAAGCCAGCGCGGAGGATTCCATGCCGGAAACCTGCCCCCAAACGACATGGCAGCGATGCTTGGCGCGGGTTAGGGCAACATACAATAAGCGCAACTTTTCCGCCAGTTTTTCAAGGCTTGCTTTGTGGCGATGGGCTTCATAATCGGGTCCACCCAAGGTGAGCACAGGTTGGAAATTGCGTCCTTGATCGTGAAATAGGGCGGCGGATTCTTCTTTCTTCCACAGGTTTCCATCCCAAAGGAACGGACAAAAGACAATCGGATATTCCAGCCCCTTGCTGGTATGGATGGTCACAATCTTGACCCGTTCGGCATCGCTTTCCAAACGTAGCAGGGCTTCATCAGCGGCTTCGGTGTCGCGGATGGAACGTGAGAACCAGCCAAGCAGCCCGTCCGGCCCCGGTTTATTGCGGCTTTCGACTTGAAGCAACTCGGCTAGGTGCAACAGGTTGGTCAGTCGCCGTTCGCCATCGGGATAGCCTAACAACCGTTCGACCACCCCGTTTTCTTCCAGCCAGCGGCGGAACATAGGCATGAATCCACGCGCCAGCCAAATTTCGCGGTAACCGGAAAAATCGAAAATTCGTCTTTCCCAGGCAACCTCGTCGTTTTGTAATCCGAACAGGGTCGTGGCATCCAGTCCTGAGAGTTCCGTGGCAAGGGCCGAACGGATGCGGCTTTCCCGTTGAGGTTCGGCTATGCCTGACAATATCCGTTCCAATTCCAACGCTTCGTTGGAAGTGAACACATTGTCCTGTCCTTGGCGTACTGCCGGAACGCCGCGTCGGGCCAAGGCTTCTTGGATCAAACTGCCTTGCCGATGGGTAGGGACCAATACCGCAATATCGCCACCGTTGATATTACGGTCTTGTCCCGCGCCCACTATCCGGGCCATGCCAGCCGACGCTAAATTCAACAAGCGGACGATTTCAGTGACCGTGGCTAGTGCGGCAAGATTATTAGCGATTTCTTTACTGAGCGGTTTCCCGTCAGACGGGATGAGCGCGAAACTGAAGGCATTGGAGCCATCCCCTTTCACTATTAAGCTGGGCCTGGCTTTGGTCGCGGCCTGGACAGGGTGGTACTTGATTTCGCCAATTAGGAAAGGATGGGGCGAGCGAAGAAACAAAGCGTTCACCGCTTCAATCAGTTGGGGTGATGAACGATGGTTTACCGCCAAGGTATACTGGTTTGCTGCTTGCCATCGCGCTTGCAAATAGCTGAATACATCGGCCCCGCGAAAGGCATAAATAGCTTGCTTGGGATCGCCGACGTAGAACACTGGCTGCTTGCCCGTAGCGTATACCGCCCGGAAAATCTGGTATTGCACTGGGTCGGTGTCTTGGAATTCATCAATCAGCGCAGCGGGGTAGCGGTCTCGAATGACGGTTGCTAGACGGTTTCCCTGTTGCGAACGCAAGGCTTCGGCCAAGCGGTTAAGAAGATCGTTATAAGACATTACCCCTAGTGTGGACTTGCGCCTAGGCAACTCGGCGTTGCATTCTTCAATCAGGAGGGCTAACTCTCCAATGAGCTTAAGCTGGTAAATATCCGCTAGTTTTTCCGCTGCTTCAACCAAGTCCGGGCAGAGTGTGAAAAAAAGGTGCTGCGGGACAGGTTTGCCTTTCGCCGTGCCTTTTTCCAACTCCTGTCGCCTGAGTTTCGCCAGTTTTTCCGGTGTTGGCAAACTGGCATCCAGTTCAGTGAAATACTCGTCGAAATCGTCGAACCACAGAGGTAATGCTTCAGGACGGTAGATATTGTTTTTTAGGGTTTTATCGGTTGCGGCATTGATTAACAAGCCGGTGATTTCTTCGCGGCAATCTAGCCAATTCGCCCGTACTTTATCGAAAGCGTCGAGGAAGGACTGCTCGATAAGCTCATCGTCCTCACACTCAGGGATGGGGGTGACTTCCAAATAAGGCTTGTCCAAGTGAGGGGAAACAGCCTGACGCCAAACGTCTGGGGTTTGCCCCTTATCCGCCAGATAACGTGTCCACAGGGATGACCCATCGGCAGTTTCCCGCCGCCAGAAATCATCGACTATCTCTTGGATGAAACCGGATTCGTCCGGGGCCAGTTCGGTTTCGAAGGCCATGCCTGACTCGAAAGCGCTTTCCGTCAATACGCGCTGGCAAAAACCGTGGATGGTGAAAATGGCCGCTTCGTCGAAATTGCGGATGGCGGTTTGCAAACGCCGCATGACCACCCTTTGTTGGTCATTGACACGGGCACGTTCCACCAAAGTCCGGCAGAATTCATCGACAGGCTTGCCGTCCGCCATCCCAGCCAAGGCTTCCGCCAACCGTCGGCGGATGCGCTCACGCAGTTCTGCCGTGGCCGCTTTGGTGTAGGTGACAACCAAGACTTGCTCGACCCGATATCCCTCTTCCGCAATCAGGCGAACATAAAGCCCGGTGATGGTCCATGTCTTGCCTGTCCCGGCACTGGCTTCTATCAGTGAGATGCTTTCCAGCGGGGCTGAAAAAAGGTCAAGTTCTTGGATAACTGGGGCATTCACAGGTTACAGCGCTTTTAATATCACAAAATTACATTGATTAAGTTTTGAAATAGTTGGCGGCAAAGGGTTGCCGCCCTACAGTCCTTGATACGCAGTAGGTCGGCAACCCTTTGCCGACATGGGGCGCATATATGTAAGTAACGAACAGATATTGAAAACGCTGTATGTCAGCCTACTATCTGATGATGATTTTAGCATTCCTAGAGTGTTTCCGGGCGCAACAAAACGCCTTCGGGCCGGTCCTCGACTTCACTCGCTGCCCGGCGACCAATGATGGGCATCGCGTACTGATTTAGGCAGAATGACTTGGCCCTTGCTGGACAGACGGGTGGTTTCCATGGCGACACTCTAGGTAAGCATAGGTATGACAATACGATACCACGGACAAGCCTGTGCTGGCTTCCAAGCTCCAGTTCTGAGCAATTCTCATTTTAGTAAATGCCCGTATGGCGTCAGCAATTCTCATTTTGGCTAGAACGCTGTCATTCCGGCAGGGATTGCCGGAATCCAGATGCCATGGACGGCAACTCGACGCTCGCAAGTGTTTGATTCAGGCGATATGCCAGCCCGCAGATTCACATCCCTGTGGACTGGATGCATGAGAGACATCCATGTCTCTCACCCTTCGGGCGGCGAAGCCGTGCAAATCGGCTGTCCTGCCGATTTGTCCGGCAATCCCTGCCGGAATGACGGACCACAGCATCGTTATGGTTCAAAATGAGAATTGCTGTTTAACAAGAAGCCTAATTGAAAAACCCCGCCATTTCCTCTACGATGCATACGTTTGACGCTCGACTTTTTCGGCCCGGCTGATTACGCAGACTGCACCAAGGACCAAGGACACACACGATGATTCCGCTTAACCGTGACCGTTCCGCCTTTGGGCGGCATGAAACCTTCCCCCTGCGCTTTGGCTGGCTGACCAAAGGCCACCAAGCCTGGCGCGAAAATCCCGATATTTTTGAGCAAGACGACGCTACCGTGACCTTGGGCGTGGGCAAGAACATGGTTTCCGCAATCAAGTATTGGATGCTTGCCACCCAAATTGTCAACCATGATAAAACAGTCCTCCGTCCCGCCGAACTTGGGGACAAGATTTTCGACGAAGCCGGTTGGGACCCGTACCTTGAAGACGATGCCATTTGTCTTGCTTGGCTTGCTGCGCCCCCAGCCGGAATCAAAACGCCATGAATCCAAACCCGAGTACCGCTCGCAATTGCCCGTGGCGATTTTGGCCTATGCCATCGCGGAAATGTTCGCCCACCGTGGTGAACCCAATCTACCGGTGGAGCATCTAATGCGTAGCGATGGCGTTCTCGCCGCCCCCGGTTCCGTGTTCCGTCTTACGGAAGAATGTTTGATCGCCAAGCTAGAAGAAATGATCGCTTGGCAACCGGGTAGGTTAGAATTGCGGGAAAACGCCGGCATCCATGAACTGTATAGATTGGATGACCTTGCGCCGTTGGAAATTCTGCAACACCACTACGGCGGCAAGCAGTAAAATGGCCGAGACCATGAGTGTCTCTGAACAAGCGAAGCCTCAACAAGCCACATGAAAACCGACACTTTATTTTATCGCCTATTCCAGTCCGAACCCAGTCTGGCACTGGACTTGGCGGGTTTGACCGTGGCATCGGCGGGGCGTTACCTTTTCACTTCGCGTGAAGTCAAGCAAACCGAAAATTACCCGAGAGGAGATTAAAACCATGTTTGGATTCCAAGACACAGACTTGAAGAAAACCCGGTTTTACCAAGACACCTACAATGAAGGCCGACAAGAGGGATTGGCGCAGGGGTTTGAAAAAGGGATCGAACAGGGGATCGAACAGGGTCTTGAAAGAGGGCTTGAAAACGGTGTAAGAAAAGGTCGTGAAGAAGGTGAGGCCACCTTGTTGTTGCGCATCCTAGAGCGCCGCTTTGGGCCACTTTCCATGAACGTGAAACACCGCATCGCCTCTACGGATGCGGAAACATTGTTGATCTATGGTGAACGTGTTTTAGATGCAAAAAGCTTGGATGACATTTTCGCCGATGGGTCTTTCGTTGACATGTGAGGGGAAATTCCACTTATGACCGATGATCGTCTCGATTTTGACATGAAACAAACTCGCTTCTACCAAGATGCCTTTAGAGAAGGACGGATAGAAGGTTATGAACAAGGTCTGGAAAGGGGCATATTAAGGGGAATGCTTCGCGGGATGGAAATAGGCGAGATTAAGGGCAAGGAAGTTTTGGTTTCTCATCTGCTGGAACTTCGTTTTGGTCAATTGAACAAAGACTTACGCCAACGTCTAAAAGAGACGGATGCCAAAACTTTGATGATTTACGCTCAGCGGGTGTTGGATGCAAAAAGTTTAGATAATGTATTCGCGGACTTAGCCAATGAATTTGCATGGTCTCGATTTCAAGGCTATTAATCATTTTTTCCAACTCAATTGTTTTAGTGCTTATCTATGTATGCAGTAAGTCCATTGCGGTATCCAGGTGCAAAATGGCGGCTAGAAAACTTTGTTTCTGCAATCTTGAAGGATAACAATTTAGAAGGTGGTCATTATGCGGAACCCTTCGCTGGAGGTGCGAGCTTGGCATTGTCACTACTTCTAAACGGAACCGTTAGCGAGGTTCATCTCAACGATCTCGACCGGTCTGTCTTCGCATTCTGGAAATCAATTACTGAATATTCTGACGATCTAATTAAACGTATTATTTCAACACCAGTGACAATGGATGTATGGTTTACACAGCGAGAGATACAAAAAAATAAAAAAAATGCCGATATATTGGATCTTGGTTTCTCTACTTTTTTCCTAAATCGAACAAACCGAAGTGGCATCCTGACTGCCGGGGTAATTGGAGGTAAAAATCAGATTGGTCCATGGAAAATAGATGCTCGATATAACAAAAAAAACTTAGTTGATAGAATTGCTAGAATAATGCCCTATCGTTCGAGAATCCACGCCAATAATATTGATGCATTACAATTTATTAGACATACTATTCCTTATCTTCCACAAAAAAGCTTTATTTATCTTGATCCACCGTACTATGTAAAAGGTCAAGATTTATATATGAATGCTTATGAACCAGAGAATCATGCAGAGTTAGCGTCTGCCGTACTTTTTGATCTCAAGCATCCTTGGATGGTATCTTATGATGATATGCCAGAGATTCACCAGCTTTATTGTGGAGTGAAGAAGGAGTGCTATATATTGCGATATAGTGCTAGCCAACAAAGAAAGGGACAGGAAGTGGTTTTTCTGGAGCCTAAGCTTAGGATACAGGCTAATCTTTTACATAACACCTAAATTACGGTTGCGTTTCATCTTATTCGTAAAAACAACCTAAGTAGTGCCTGAACGGAAAGTCATTATCAGCATAAATATTATTGTGTTACGTCACTTTTTGAAATCGAAGATTTTTGATCTTTTATTGGATATTGACTAAAAAAGCAATGATTTCACGCCTGTTTTATGCTGGAAATTAATTTTGTATGCGTTTCTTACCGTTTTATAAAAAATCTTTGATTTTAAAAAGTGACCTAAGTAAATGATATAAGAGGATAAAATGACTTTCCGTTCAGGCACTAGGTACTTACAATTATTAAAGACATATGCCCGTAGATTCTATTGCTGACTTATTCTAATTTTTCAAACATAGGTAGATCTAACTGAACCGGAGCATTAATTAGCCGCAATTTACATCGTAGATCGGCATTATTCCTTTCTAGAGTAACTTCAAGAGTTAGTTCGTGCCGATGACCGTCCTGAGTTTCAAGATAAAAGTATTCACTGCGATGCTTAAAAATATTGGCATGTGTTGGAAGTGTCAACGTAACCTGCCGCTCGGCAGTGCCTTGTGCATTGTGTCGCTTGTCCACATGCATATCCATATTGTATGGTGGCAATTGTGTTTCATGCGATATTGTACGTACTTTGCTTTGAGGAAAAGTCATCAGGGGGTCATCCTTTGCAGATTCGTCTTCCCCAAGGGAAGATGCGAGAACTGTGCGGGTAAGCATTAGACCTTCATTGAATCCACCTCGGCTTTTGGCCTTACTATTTTGAACTTTCTTGACATCTTTTTCCGATATTCCGAGTTGGTTTTTTAGGGCATCCATTACCTCCCTTAAGTCGGCAAGTTCCTCCACCATCTGTTGGGTGGTTTTGGAATCTACTACCTCAAAGGCTTCCTCAACGACTTTTCGTTTAAGCGCAGCTATCAAAGCTTCTCCTTCCAGGCGAAGTAACTCTACATTTTCTCCGCGCGCTTTGATGTTGTCGGGAATCTTGTCTCGAACAAGCTTGTTAAATTCAATTTCATCGTCTTCAGTCGCATATAAGTCAACACATTCCACTTCACACCCTGAACTCGTAAGGAGGTAATATGCATGGGATAATATGCCACCTGACAGTTCAACCACAAAGCTTTTTTCTTTAGCTAATGCAGCCAGCGTCGTTAAAAATAGTTGATTACGTATTAATGTTGATTCTGCTGGGTCAAGCACAACTCGAACTATTGATTTTCCTGAACGACAGTTTTCCTGGAGGGTTTCCCAATCGGCTTCGGTGCGCAGTACAAACTCTATCGATGATGACAGTTTTTTTCTTGGAGCAGCTTTGGGAGAATAAGCTTCATTTTTCCAATCTAAGTGAAACCAAGGCATAACGGCATGAGTCGACCTTGCTTTAGGGATATCAATTAACCACATTACAACAACTGGCTTTTGCTCTTTTGCTGCAATACAGCGAGATTTCCAGGCGATTTCTTTGATCCATCGTTCTTGTTTGATGCTTGGTTGCCAATCTGTTTTCTCATTAGTTTGATGAACAACCCAATTTCCTGAATCGTCTGGTGCAACGAAACGGCGCTTATAGCGCAATTTTTCTTTTATTGATATAGACTCAGGTGGGTTCAAATTAGGTGGAATCGAAGTTGTTATAGTATCTACATCAAAGACATCGTGGGCATAAAAGTATAAACCTTCTGGTATTCCCCAAAGTGATTCTATACGGACTCGACGATTGGCAGGATATGCTTGACACCATGCAGAGGCTGAAGCAGGTACAAAGTGGTGTGCAATTAAACATAATTGACATTTATCAAGGGACAATTTTATTATCGTATCCTTAAATTCATTTAACAACCATCGTTTGGCTGCCTCACCTGAACGTAGTTCGTCGCTTCGAGGTAGCATTTCATATTTATCATCTGGAATGTCCAACCCATCCGTGCGAATTACCAATGGTAATTTTGTTAGACTTTCTAAATCTAATATAAGTTTATCACTACATAGCCCTTCATCGAGTATTTTAGATAATTCAAACCCATACTCTAGTATATAAAAATCAGGAATATTATACCCAATATCTCTATAGAGGTTAGTATTTTTTAATTTTCGGTAAGAAGAATAATGCTTTGAGTTTGCAATATAAAAAACTTCAGTTATATCTTTAAAAGAAGAACTTTTTGGTAAAAGCACTGATTTTATTTGATTGGCAACGTGTATTGATTTATGACACTCGTCTGCCTGTACTAAATAAATTTTTTTACTATCCCAAACCCACTCAAAATGTATGCGATATTTTAGATCATAAGCCCAACGGGCAATTTTCTCAAGCGTTTTATGGAAATTATAACGAGAATTACAGTAGAGTTCTTGAGGTTCGCTTTTTCTTGCATCACGCCAGGTGCGTATAGCAACAGATTGTAATTCAGAAGGATGCCCGGTTGCTGCCTCAACTTCAACAACCCAATCTCGGGGAGCTTCACGGAGGTGTCGTTCGTTTGAAAGATGCCCTTTTGCGGTTGTTGGGATGAACTCTTGAATAATCCAATGTACAAGTCCTTTTTTAATGTTTTTTCTGTTTGCTAAAATTACCTTCAATTCAGCGATTTTTAAATTTATATATGTGGGTTCGCATTCACCTGACTCCAAAGAGCCTCTCTCGTCCATAGATTCCATCACCCCACTGGAACGCACAATGACACGATGACACAAATTTAGTCTACTTTCTTGAAGGGCTGTAAATAAGCATTCTTCTGTAGGAGTTTCATCACCAGCTACAACGAAAAATGGTTTTGACCAAACTTGTGGAATAGATGCCAGTCCGAATGCCTTAAGGCCAATAGTTTCGGCTGTGATTTCGGCAGGGGATAGATTAATTAAATTGGAACCTTCAACAAGTATTACTGAGGAACAAGGGCTAAGGTTTTTTTTTAAAGAAGTATTGCTGTAAGACGTACCATGAGATACCATTAGTTATCCGCACTTTTATTCTGATATTGTGTTGATATTTTAGGTTTTCGACGTTCGGGGGTTCCAAAAATTGTTTCAGCAATCTCCTGCATTTTTGCCAATGCATTATCAGCAAAATAACCAGATATAAAACCTAGTGACAAGTAGGTAGACGCTGTAGGGTTTTTCACAGCCAAACCAAACATGCCAGAGTCAATTAGAGTACCGATGGCAAGTGCTAAACCACCTGATATGAATGGAGAAAAGATACGCCAGAGTCTACGGTCAAGATGCCAATATCCCCTAGCTACAACCTTGTACAGATATTTAATACCGAATAAAGTTCCACCTAACATACCACCTAGAAAAAAATAAACAAATTGATCAAAAGTTGATCTCTTACATAAGGCACAACCGCTAGCGACCCACTCAAATGTTAATCCACGCCATGTAATAATTAATAGTAAAATAATTAAAAAAAACACTATTCCTACATAAAAGGCATCAAAGCAGATATGCTTGATTGCATTTCCATTCCATCGACTCTGCCATTCCCACCTATTACGGTCATCATCATTGAGAGGTTCGTACACTTCCCTAGTAGGTACGGTACTGGTTTGATCAGATTTTTCTTTTTTTTTGGCTGAAGATTCAAGATGTGCATCTTGTTCAGGGCTAGGATGCACCATATCGATATTTGGAGGTGGTGCTTTAGAATGTTGGGCAACATTGTGAGGAGCCATCACTTGGTCTGACAATTTATCATCAATTAATTCAGGTGAATCGCTCAAAAGTTACTAACCTTTTTTTGCATTTTTAGTAAATTATTTCTTAGCTCTTCTGCTGATGCCTCTGCCATTTCAAGCATTGGATAATGTTGATAGTCGAAAAATTCACTCAAACCTAGACGATTTGCAATGACTCGACGGAAAAACTGTGATATTCCACTATCAAGAATTGTAACCAAACCTTTTGACATGTCAGCATTGTAGTTATCAGCCATGAATAAGTACTCTCGACCATTAGATATATCTAAAATTTCAGAAGCAAAACAGGATTGCCAAAGTATATTAGGATCGCAAAGCAATGTCTCAGCAATTAAGGAAAATTCAAGCGGCACAATATGAAGATGAGCATGACCCGTACCGCAACCTGTTGTTGAGTCTTGTGAAAAAGCCCCATGCTCAAACAGCCGAACTTCACCGTATTGTTGGCAAATGGCATCTGTTACAGTTGTTACAAAACGCCAAAACTCCCCTTTTCGATATTGTTGGCTAAGGTTAAGTTGGTGCTCAATCGGACACACAAGACTCCAACCAGGCACTAGCGCACCAACAGATACCAAAGCAGCGTAGTGATCATTGGCAAGCCATGGTACATTAATGCCGTTTTTTTTGGTGTTGTCAGAAAAAAAGCGGCAAAAACGGCAAGGTACATCCGGCGTTGTCGAAAAGAATTTTCGTTTCATGCTTAATAAACCAATTGACCCCGTAGATAAGAAATTGAAATACAATGTGTTAATGACATTTTACAACAATTTATGATTGAACTTATAAGACCTTAATCTTATAAGGTAAATTCTTATCGAAAAACCAAATTAAAAAAGTCTTTTTTTGTGTTGTAACAAAAAAAAATCATTTTGACAATAGATACGTAGCTCTCATCAGCAATTTAGCGTAATTTTATGCTTAGACTTGAGATGTTCGTATTTTTTGCAAAAAAAATCACTCATGCATATGTAAACGTTTTGTCACTCAACTCCATTTTATCACTGAATTTCAAACACAAAGCGAAACCAACCATTTAATATCGTATTGCTGGCCCCCCCTAATGCTCGTAATCCGTGACGGCTTTCCAGTTTCCCCCGGTCATAGCCTAATCATCCCCAAGCGGCATTGCGTTTCTTTTTTTGAACTCACCGACGAAGAAAGAACCAGCCTATTCCAACAATTGACCGAAGCTAAAACGGGTTTGGATGTCGAATACCGACCGGACGGCTATAACATAGGGATTAACGAGGGCGTTGCAGCAGGGCAAACCGTCTTTCATCTGCATATCCACCTGATTCCCCGTTACCATGGCGACACATCCGACCCGCGTGGCGGGGTTCGCTGGATTTTTCCCGAAAAGGCTAGCTATTGGAACGAGCCTGATAGGCATATTGCCAAATAACTTCTCAAGCAGCTTGCTTGTCAGATGCTGAATGTGCGTATCGGTATAGCGTCTTAGGTTCTATATCGACTTGACCGCCCAAGAATTCCAAACATCCCCAATCAGAATTGACATAGGCCGTGTGCAGATCGGCAATGGTGACATGTTGACCGATTAAATCCTTTAGGTCAGCCTCCCAGATTTCTCCGTTTTCAAAACTTAGCAAAAAATTATAGGCATGTATCTGCTCAAATTGGCGCAGTTTCATTTCTCACTCCAATGGCGGTACTTTATCAAGTATATAACGGAAAAGCGATTTAGCAAGAAGGGCCTTGGTCATCGTTCAGCCCAGTTAATGTGGAGTGCGGCGACTTGTCGCCGCTTTCCGAACCATGCGGCGACGAGTCGCCGCACTCCACAGTCTCACCCATCGGGCTGAACGATGACCAAGGCCGCAAGAAGCTTGGATGGAGCTTTCGGCAGTAACAACGTAATTTGTAGTAGTGCGAACGGCGCAAATGGAGTAGGATTAAATCCTATCTTAATTTGGTTTTTATCGGTGGAGGTTCTTATGCGTACAACCCAGCAATTCAGCATCACTTTGCCTAATGAAATGGCAGACGTTGTTAAACGCAAGGTCGAGGTTGGAGAGTACGCCACCGAAAGCGAAGTGATCCGGGACGGGCTGCGCATCTTGATGGCCCGTGATCGTGCCATGGAAAACTGGCTCAGGGAACAGGTAGGGTCGGCCTATGACGCGCTGAAGGCCGATCCGGCGAGAGTCGCAACAGTTGACCAAGTGCGGGCGATGCTTGCAACCGAACATAAGCAATCGACCGCAAAAGCCTATTGATTGGTTTACTTGAACACTCTAGGCACTCTTCTCCCGCCCACCTCCCGCATTTCCCATGCTTCCCTAGCGGGTGAGTCCGAATAACTGACATGGATGGGTCGGTCTTTGCCGTAAAAGTACAGCCTGTCATAGGGTAGGTTGGCCATGATCCAGCGGGCGACTTCTTCCATGTCTTCGTCTTCGACAATGAAATCCACCGCCGCGCCTAGGCGTGGGCAGATGGGTTCGCCCTTGCGGTTTAATTCACAAGCGGCATGTTGGTCGAGCTTGGGGGCGATGCGCCCTGTTATGCGGCGGGCCAA
>QJPH01000592.1 GCA_003242955.1 Candidatus Methylumidiphilus alinenensis | reverse complement strand
AATCGTTGATGAGGTGCGCCGCCAGTTCCGGGAAATCCCCGGAATCATGGATTACTCCGCCAAGCCAGACTATTCCAAGGCCGTGGATATGCTGACCAAATCCGCCATCCGTGAAATGATTATCCCCTCGCTGCTGCCCATCGCCGTGCCGTTCGCGGTTGGCTTGACACTCGGCAAAGAGGCTTTGGGTGGCGTGTTGATCGGCTCTATCATCACTGGCCTGTTCGTGGCGATTTCCATGACCACGGGTGGAGGCGCTTGGGACAATGCCAAGAAATACATTGAGGATGGCAATTATGGCGGCAAGGGTTCCGATGCCCACAAGGCTGCCGTCACGGGTGACACGGTGGGCGACCCCTACAAAGACACCGCAGGCCCCGCGATCAACCCGATGATCAAGATTATCAACATCGTCGCTTTGTTGATCGTGCCTTTATTGTAAAGCTAGGCTTAACCTCGAAGTCCGAAAGGCCGGCACTTATGTCGGCCTTTTTGTTTCCCGTTATTTGTCAGATGCCGTTTCTATAATTAATGATCAAAGACATCACCGAAAAACTTTACGCCGATATTCCGACAGAAACGATTTACCATTACACCAATTTCCCCGGTCTGATCGGGATGGTGGAAAAGCGGGTGCTGTGGGCCAGCAATATCCTATATATGAACGACTCGGCGGAGATGAACCATACCGTCGAACTGATCAAAGCGAAGGTTTCGGCGCGAATCGCAGACAACCGCACCAACCAAAAACTGTTGGGGCAATTCCTCGATTGGGTGACCAACCGGATTATCAGCGGCCATATGCTGTTTGCAGCATCGTTTCGCGCCAACGGCAACCTGTTGAGCCAGTGGCGAGGCTATAGTGCTTTAGGCAAAGGGGTCAGTATCGGTTTCGACTCGGAATATTTGATGGCTTGCGCCAAAAGCCAGTCATTCAAACTCGGTCAGTGCGTCTATGACACGGAGCAACAATTAACACTAATTGAAAAAGTGATCGAATCTGTCGAATGCCTAGCCGCTGAATACGGTGAAAACACAGATGAATCGAAGCGCAATCCTGCACAATCGTATTATGATGTATTTGAGCAGGTTGAAAGCGATCTACTGCGCATTGCAGCTTTGTTAAAACACCCATCGTTTAAGGAGGAAGAGGAGTGGCGCATCGTTTCGCCGGTGCTGGTCGATTACGTTTCCACCCCGGTCAAATTTCGTGAAGGCACCTCCATGCTAGTGCCTTATCTTGAATTTAAATTGGGTATTGGCGAGGATGCCCCGATTGAGTTTGAGCAGGTGGTCCTTGGACCAACCCCCAATATCAATCTTTCGATGAATTCGTTGACTATGTTCCTGTCAAAAATGCGTGTCAAGGTCAAAACTGGCATATCCTATTGCCAGATACCTTATCGACAACGATAAATCCATTGTAAGCGTTCACCCCCTGGGAGCGTGGGCGTCTCGCCCGCTGAAATGGCGGCCAAGATGGCCGCACTCCCAGGAAAAAGCGGGGGGGAGTGAACGCTTACAATCCATTGGGTAAAAAATACCCAATCTCCTGCCTAATCAGGTAAAATCTAGCTTTTTTAGAATTATTTTGGAAGTCACCAGCATGGTTCAAATTGGTATCGTCATGGGCAGCAATAGCGACTGGGAAGTTATGCAACATGCAGCAAAACAGTTGAAGGATTTAGGGATAGATTACGAAGCCCGTGTCGTTTCAGCGCACCGTACCCCTGACTTACTATTTGAATATGCGGAAAACGCCTCCTCAAGGGGACTGCACTGTATCATCGCCGGGGCTGGCGGTGCGGCCCACCTGCCAGGAATGCTGGCGGCGAAGACTATCCTGCCGGTGTTGGGTGTGCCGGTTCCGTCAAAATATCTAAAAGGCATGGATTCGCTATATTCCATCGTACAGATGCCAAAAGGAATCCCCGTGGCAACCTTTGCCATCGGCGAAGCAGGGGCAAGCAATGCGGCGTTGTTTGCAGCCGCCATGCTGGCTAATAACAACCCTGATCTTCACGAACGTTTACAAGCCTTCCGTCGCCGTCAATCCGAAACCGTATTAGCCATGCAGTTACCCGAGGTGAAAGAATGAGTAGGCATATTTTACCAACTGCGATGCTGGGCATTTTGGGCGGAGGGCAATTGGGTCGCATGTTCACGATGTCGGCACTTTCCATGGGATATCGGGTCACCGTGCTCGACCCCGATACCGAAAGCCCAGCCGGAGCCTTGGCCGATGTCCACTTGTGCGCCGCTTATGACGATCCTGATGCCTTGCAACAATTGGTAGACACCTGCGCCGCAGTCACGACCGAGTTTGAGAACGTGCCTGCTGAAAGCATGGCTTTCCTTGAGCGGCATATTCGTGTCAGCCCCTCGTCCAATTCCGTCGCAATCGCGCAAGACCGCATACGCGAAAAGAAGTTTATTTCCTCGTCCGGTCTGAAAGTTGCGCCATTCCTAGCCATCGAAAACTTGCAGGATTTTGATCAGGCGTTAAGTGATCATTTACCTGGAATCTTAAAAATTGCCCGGCTAGGATACGACGGCAAAGGCCAGGTTCACGTCAATTGCCGCGAGGAGGCTAAAACCGCATTCTTAGGGCTGGGCTGTAAACCCTGTGTGCTGGAACGTAAATTGGAATTGCAGACAGAGATTTCCGTTATAGTCACCCGGACTGGCGCAGCCCAGTCGGTTTGCTTTCCGGTGGCGGAAAACCGCCATGCAGGTGGCATCCTCGATATCAGCATCGTACCGGCCCGCGTAGACAATAAGGTCGCAGAACAGGCCCGGCAAATGGCCTTGCAACTAGCCGAATCGATGGATTATGCCGGTGTGCTGGCAATCGAGTTTTTTGTGCTGGAGGGCGGCGAATTGCTGATCAACGAAATCGCCCCACGCCCCCATAACAGCGGCCATTACAGCTTGAACGCAACCCAAGTAAGCCAGTTTGACCAACAAGTCAGAACCCTATGCGGGCTACCACCGGGTGATACTCGACTACTTAGCCCTGCGGTGATGGTCAACCTGCTAGGCGACATTTGGGGCGACGAAGAACCCTCATGGGATATCCTGCTCAGCCAACCCAATGTCCATCTGCACCTATACGGCAAAAAATCTGCCAGAGTCGGTCGTAAAATGGGGCATTTCAATGTCCTCGCCGAAGAGGCCGGAATAGCATTGAAACAGGCACTTGAACTTCAGCGTCGATTGAAATAATACCTGGAGTGCAAGGCTTGCCTTGCCCAACATGCCCTCGCAAGGGAAGCCTTGCACTACATGTTCTCGCAAGGCAAGCCTTGCACTCCAGCATGACTTTATATTTGCGCTACCCTCTGTCTCACCCCAAATAACGGCCCAAACCCGCCCCGGCGATGACAATCAACCCTAGGACAAGGTTCAACCCCACCGCCTTGCGAATTTCCCCCAAACGTTCGGCACCTTCGCCCCAGTTCTCATTTTTCACGGCATCCTTAAGCCCACAATAATATTTGCCCCGGATTACAAAAAACACGGCTGTCATCACCACAGCCAGCACAAGCATCAAATGGACATGCCATCCAAGCTTTGCCATCCCGCCTAGGCCGCGAATCATCCAGAATCCACTCAGGAACAGCAACACGATGCTGCCCTTCACCCAAGGGAAAAAGCGCCATAAGACGTTTTTCCATAATGTCAGCCGGATGGGTGGTTCCAGCATTTCCCCTGACACCGGTCGGAGAATTTGATAGGCGAAGAACATCCCGCCCACCCAAATGGTGGCGGCGAGTAAATGCAAAGCAAAAGCGAGTGACATGCGAACCTCCTCAGAATAGGGTTGGGTATTCAATAGCGCGGTGCAAAAACATCAATGACTTAGCACGAAAACTGCCAAGCTTTTCAACTCATCGGGCGTGAGGGCGGGAAATGGAGGCATGGGGATTCCGCCCCAGCGACCAGAACTCCCTTTACCCATACGGTCTGCCAATGTATCCACCGCCTTTGGGTCGTTTTTGTAACGTGCGGCTACATCCCGATAGGATGGCCCGACAAGTTTCTTGTCTATTGCATGGCAATTCAGACAGGAGTTTTGATCGAGCAATGTCGTTACATCAGTCATTGTAGCGCCCTGGGTGGATGGAACCGGAGCTGTAGAGGGTTGCAAACCAACCTCCTGTGCCTGCTTTCCTGAGTAGCTGGCCGCTAGGTAAGCACCAATTCGGTTGATCTCGTCATCGGTTATAGGGGCTGCGTAGGCATGTTGCATTTTACGCACCTCGGCGACCCACTGTGACTCAATCATCCCAGGAGGCTGATACTCTATGTAATCCACCGAATGGCAAATTTGGCATTTTTGTGTCGCAAGGGCGTAGCCCGGCAAACTGGATGGCCTTAATTTGGCGGTTTCCGTCGGCAGCTTGATGCTGAGCGGCTCGGCTGCTGCGAATACTGCGACTACACACAAAGCAATCAGCCCTGCGGTCTGTGCGATCAATAGCTTCATGGCATCAGTTCCTAAACGACCAAGACGGAAAGGGTTTCAATGGCATTTTGGGCATAGCCACCTGGGTTCCAAAGGCCAGCGGCAGGCTGTTCTTCCCCACGGCGATTACGTGCCCGGACTTGCAGCGCCACCTTTCCTTTGTCTTGGGGTTCCCAAGTTTTATGCCATTCACGGAAGGAATAATTGCCCAAGTCTTTGCCCAAAGTTGCAGCTTGCCAATGCCTCCCGCCATCGTCAGAAATATCGACTGAACTGATACCGCTTCCGCTATCGAAAGCAATGCCTTGCAGGTTAATGGGGTGGCCTGCGCTTACATTTTCGCCACTGCGTAGATTGGTGATGAAAGAACGGACTTTCAATTGGGAAATTGGTCGGGTTTTTTCTGGTATCGAGCCGGTGGGAACACACTGGCAGTCATTATCCGGCACTCGGTAAGCAGTTTTCATGAAGAAGCCATCGAAGTCGTGGTCAATCACTTCGATCTCGCTCAAGTGCTTGACCCAGTAACTACCAAAATAGCCTGGAATGATCAGCTTAATGGGGTATCCATTAAGGAATGGAATTTCCGTGCCGTTCATGGCCCAGGCAATCAAAGGGCCGCCGCTCAAGGCTAGGTCAATATCGATTGCTTTGACAAATTCGGGAGTGCCGGGAAGTGCTGGACGATCCAGCCCGCGTAGCGTGATTTGTTTGGAACCGGCCCGGACACCGGCTCGTTCAAGTACCGTTTTCAACGGAATACCTGTCCATCGGGCATTGCCCATCGAACCATTGCCAAGCTGTGCGCCAAACACCCTAGGTGATGAAAAACCACGGCTGTTGCCAGCACATTGGTTGACGGCGACAATCTCGACGGTTTCACCTAAGGCTTTCAATTCTGCTAGACTCAGGGATAAGGGTTTATTCACCTGCCCCGTAACCGTCAAACGATGTTGCCCGACATCAATTGACGTGGGGAAGTTAGGCAGGTGGTAACGCACAAAAAAAGCATCGTTGGGAGTCAGCACCCCTTCATTGAATACCGCGAAAGGCGTTTCTAGGTGAGGTGGCCGCGCAGTGACGAGCATGAGGGGGCGTTTCTGTGGGTAGGCAACCAATTCCCTTATACCATTGCCAAATTCAAGGGTTTCTGTATCAGCCATGCCACGAAAAGGGATAAATGTCAAACTTGCCGCTGTGATGCCCAATCTTTGGAGGAAAAGCCGACGCTGGAGCTTATTGCTTTCATCATTCACGTTCATAGTAAGCCTCTTTCGACTAGGGGATTAAAAGTGATGCGCACGAACCGGGCAGTATTTAAAATTACCTGATAGGTGGTTCCAGCATTTCCCCGTCCACCGGACGGAGGATTTGATAGGCGAAGAACATGCCGCCGACCCAATTAGTGGCGGCGAGTAAATGCAAAGCTAACGAGAGTGACATGTAAACCTCTTCGTAATTTAATAAATATGAGTCATAATTGCATGGAGTTGAACACGCGGCAAGATAAAAAATTTGATCTAATTGCGGGGTGCTCTAACTGCCATCGCATGTTGCATAGATTGAACCCACCGCTTTCAGCAGAAGCACTAGCCAAAAAAAATGAAGTTGTTTAAGTTACGAGTCAAAAGTATAGGGGTTTAGACCATGAAAATCATGTCTCGAATTACCACCAATCCACAGGTGATGGGTGGCAAGCCTTGTATTCGAGGGTTGCGCGTTACCGTGGGTACTATCGTCGGTTTAGTGGCATCGGGATATTCTCACCAGCAAATTCTTGAGCTTTATCCCTACCTTGAACCAGAAGATATACAAGCTGCCTTATCATATGCCGCTTGGAGGTCCGAGGAAATCGAAGTGCCACTTGCCGCCGCATGAAATTGCTCATCGACATGAATTTGTCGCCCAGTTGGGTGCAGACCTTTCAAACGCAGGCTATCGAGGCAATTCACTGGTCGATGGTTGGAGAACCCAATGCCACGGACAAAACTATTTTTGCATGGGCCGGTAAACATGGCTACATTGTTTTTACTCACGACCTTGATTTCGGTTCCATTCTATCAGCGACTGGAAGCACAAAACCCAGTGTCATCCAAGTGCGAACTCAGCACGTTACGCCAAACTATCTGGGAGAGATAGTGCTATCAGCACTAAGACAATTTGAGGATATTTTGATTCAGGGTGCGCTGATTACAATAGATGAAGAAAAAATTCGCGCCCGTATTTTGCCACTGACTGGACGTTACCATTGATGTTGAAAACGCTGTAAATCATGCAAATTTGGGTGGATGCCGACGCGTGTCCGAATGTCATCAAGGAAATACTTTTCCGTGCTGCGACCAGGGTCAAAATTAGTTTGACCTTAGTCGCCAATCAGCATGTCCGCATACCTCCATCGCCGTATATAAAGGCGATTAGAGTGGGTTCAGGTTTCGACGTGGCGGATAACTGGATTTCACAACAAGTGAATGTTGGCGACCTTGTGATCACCGCCGACATTCCACTTGCTGCCGCCGTGATTGCAAGAAAGGGCTTTGCGTTAAACCCTCGCGGGGAGTTTTATAGCGAGGAAAACATCAAGGAACGTTTGACGATGCGGAACTTCATGGAGGAGTTAAGAAGCAGTGGTGTGGATATAGGCGGTCCATCGACCTTCAGCCAAGCCGACCGGCAGGCATTTGCCAACCAGTTGGACCGTTTTTTGAATTCAACAGCATTGAAATCCCCGCCTACCTCACTTTGAAAAAGCAGGGTAGGGGGGGTTAGGTGATTTCTAATAATGAATCTACCAAAAGCATTGTCCACGAAAAACACGAACAAGACATGCTTTTGTTCGTGTCTTTCGTGGACTCTCTATTATGCTTAAGGATTAGATTCTTAATGGGATGTTCTTTCGCAGGACTTATACTCAATGCCATTAAGTTAACCCGTCATTCCGGCATGGACCGCCGGAATCCAGATTGCAGGGATGCCAACAATCTATGCCATCCATGGAGCCTAGGTTCCGGCGATCCCTGCCGGAACGACGAGCTTTTTCTTAACTTAATGGCAGTGAGGACTTACACTGGGAGCGAACGGCTTGCGGCGCTTCCCATGCTTATGCTGTCTTTGTTGCAGTCACAACTTGGAAGTTGCCGAAAAAATAGGTAGCCCTTTCGCAAGTCCAACCTCCCATCCCTTCTAGGCAATGAACCGGGTCGTATTGTCCCCACATGCTGAGTGCAAAGGGTTCAAATACGGTGAAATACATACAGCCTAGAAAGCGCATTATCCTTTTGCGTGGTCGGTGAAACTCCGCAATGATGAGTTTGCCGCCAGGCGCGGTCAAACGTGCGGCCTCACTAAAAGCGAGTTTCTTGCTTTCATCGGGGAGTTCATGGAATAGAAAGAAAATCAGATTGATGTCAACAGTGCCATCATCTTTCGGCATACAGGTGGCATCCGCCTCGGCAAGCTCAAACTTACCATGGAATTCATTAAGCTTTTTACCCGCGTGTATGAGTTCGTTTCCAATCAGATCGCTAATACAGATATGACCTGCCCCGCCCCTGACTAAAGCTTTGACAACCTTAGGCATCACATCGCCGAAAGCGCAAGAAGTCATTAAAAATGTTTTGCCGTTGATTGAGGCCCGCCTGATTTCGCTTACGACCTTATCGACCAATCGGTCATACTGAAACAACAAAACCGCAGCAACCCAAGTTTTCCTGTCGGAAAACTTAATTAATCGCATATTGGAATAAACCCAGTAGACATGGAATCTATCTTGTGCGCGGGGTACAAATGCATTGGCAATAAGCGCACCCCTAGTCACTAAAAAGAAATACAAAAGCCCTGTGCCGAATAGCACACTGAAAGCCATAGCGACAATTGAACCTGTCATGATCTATTTACCTCGTTATCTTTATTTCGCACTACAGCTTAACCGCCGTTATCAATACCGACTCGGTTTTTTAAACCGCGTTGGTCTGTCAATGACCCCTAACGTTAATCTTGCGTGGGATTTAGAATTAAAAACTGGCTGCTACTATTAAACAGCCTGCCAGTTTAATATACGCGAGTTGAGAAACAATTGCAGGTATTTGGGGTGAATTAGTGAATTGCCGGAACTAATGGAATGTTCCGACTTCCAAAATGAAGTTATTCCTAATGGTTCCCGCGCTCCTGCGTCCGCCGTTATACACAAGTCCGTCCGAGTCGAAATATTCCGTGGAATACGGGTTATACCATCTTTACCGGAAAAAGTAGTTTCACGCAAAGAAGAGCGATTTTCTTTGCGCCTTTGCGTCTTTGCGTGAAACTTGCTCTTTGGAATTGTCGAAGATTCATGTGTTCTGACAAATATCGCCACACTTGTGTATAACGATGAGCACTGGAGCCTGGGAACCAGAACCAGAACAACAAGAACAACCGTTTAGGAAGCTTTCCAATCCTCATCTGCCCAACGCGGCAACCACATTTGCATCAGGGATGTAAATATCATCACAGTAGAGGCCAAACTATAGCCAAAACCGCCTATCATGGTGAGCCAAGCAAATTCAGGCCAGAATTTAGTCAGCCACCAAGACAGAATATCTAGAATCAAGAAAATAAACGGGGTTGCAATCAGAATCAGTTTCCATCGGGCGTTAAATTCAGACATGGCAAATATCCAACCCACAAACAAGAAAATGAAACTAATGCCAAACAAATGGATATGGGATACCCGGGTAAGGCCGGCAAAACTGGCCCCATGGTCAACTTGTGCCAACTTCTGCGCAACTTCCTTTTTTGCCACCAAATCCAGCCCGGAATCCTCATCATGGCACTTGCTGCAATTTTGTTCCAATAAAGGGCCGATCTTATCCCATTGATCCATCGGTGCTTCGTCGCGTGCCCACTGGATCAATTTAAAGCGCACCTCGTCTGGTGCATTCGCTTTCATCTTACCCGTAAGGGCAGCCTCCAGTTTGGAGCCGGACCGGTTGCCATAGTAACTATAGACAATATCCTCTTTAGACAAACCCGGTTTGCCATCCGCCATGCCATGGGTCAGCATGATCTGAGCCCCCGCCATCATCAAGCCCACGCCGATGACTAGCAAAAAGCCAGTGTACAACACCTTGAAAGGCATTGGCAATTTGCCCAGCGTGGTAATCTGTTTGGTGTCAATCATTATCAGTCGCCTAGAAATTATAGATGTATGACAAACCCACGGCGTGAATCGAGTAAACCGGAGCCTGCATATTGGTGGGCATCACACCCGTTGGTGTCCCGAAAGGCTGCATGCCGATGTAGGTGTAATCATTACTCCACATGTGCTGGAAAGAGTAGACCAAATTAACCGCCGAGGCTTTGTTGATGTTGTATTTGGCATTCAGCTTGAACTGATAAGTCTGGGTGTTGACAATCGGCATGTTAGTGGCCGGGATATAATAGAATGGCCCAGTGGTTGCATTGGCCCCGGTGACGGATGAATATTGCCCACCGGTTACATCTGTGGTGGTTTTCGCAAAGCTCAACAGGAAATCCCCGTTAAGATCGAGTTTGCCAGAAAACAATCCCTTCTGCTTCAGACCCAAGCCCACCGTGTTGATGTTATTGCCCATGTTGGACAGCCAGTTCAGGCAGGGGTCAATCTTGGCAGCAACATTCTTTGCCAACACATTATTGACACATCCGCCGACGACAGAACCCGCTGCTGTGCTGCCTGTGTTGCTATTACTGCCGGCTGATGAACCCGCCGTCTTGTTAAATATATCTTGGTAGGTGTAAAACACATGCCCACTAAGGTCTTCGCTGAAGTTATAGCTGCTGTCGAAGTTGAGGGACCAATTCTTCGACGATTGCAGTCCATAGTTCGATTCATAGTAGTTATCGTATTTGTAATCCCCGTTGACGGATAACGCCAGTTTATCGGTCAACTGATAACTCAGCAAGGAATGGAAACTTTGGCGGTCTCGCGGTGCTGTGTTGAAGCGACCCAAGCCGTTTATATCCAGTGCATTGCCACCGCCTGGAGCGAGCGTAACTGGGTTATTGTTCACAAACACGCCGGGATACGGGTAGGGCATTCCCTTGGTGGGATATCCTAAGAACGGACCCCATGCGGGTATTCCTGTCGCCAAATAAGAATCGTATAGTCTCAATTGAGATAAGGTCTGTGGCCCTTGGAATGATGCCAAATACGCGTTATCTTGATTGTAGTTATAGGCACTCCGATTGGAATAGGCGTAACCTAGATTAGTCGTTAGTCTATCTATCGGGTTGCCACGATAGTCGATCTTGCCGATGTTTTCCAGAGTTGTCGATGAATCGACACAAGAGGTCCATGTGCCGTTACACCAACGGTCAATGTTTTGCACTTCGTAGCCGAGCTTCAAATTATGTCCCTTGGCGATGGTATAGTTAGCATCAAGATTACCGGTTTGGACTCTTCGGCTGAATGGCGTGTTATTGCGGAAATTAGTGCCTGCCCCGGCGGTATCCACATCAGGAAACTGGTAAGTGTGAACAGACGTGAGGTTTTCGCGCTCGTCGTATTTATACGATGCCGCAAAATTCAAATCCTTGGTCGCCTTATGGGTCAGCTTGACATTGACATTCTTGAAATCCACCGCGCCATTCAGATTGCCTTGGGTGGGCATCGCAAAAGTCGAGGTGCTATACGGAAGGAAGTTTTGATCCTGCCAATTGCGACCATAGCCACCGGAACCGACTAACTTGGTGTCTGCTGAAAAGTTATACCCGCCATTCATAATAAACTGATGGAACTGGTTGTCCGGCATGCTACTCATCTGCCCAAATTTTGGGTTGCCAGCCGCTGGCGCTGAGAATGCGTTTTGGAAGATTACCGAGTTGTAGTCGTTATGGAATATTGATCCGTAATACGCTAATGATCCGTATGCTTTTTCGCCAGTGAAGTTAAGGCTGGCGTTGATCTGATCCGTTGACTGGGAAATAGGATTAGGCAGCGTGACCGACCTACTTGCTACAATCGGGGCACCCAGTGCTTGGATGCCATTTCTTTCCTCGTGGCGCATACTGGCTTTGGCCTCCCATTCGTTGTCCAGAAAATAACTGAACCCGCCATCGAATCGACGACGCTTGGTGGACAATTCAACGCCTTGAAACAGCGGTTGGTCAGAACTCGGCAAGGTCCGCATGTTATTGGCTGTCGTCGGATACTTCCAATTGGGGGGTAAAAAAAGCTCATTACCGCCCGCACCGATGTAAGGTGTCTGGTAGGTGCCTTGTTTGTATTGGGTAATTTCGTCATAGCCGAAATTGAGCTTATATTTGCCCTGGTCCTTATATTCGCCGGTGAATTCGCGTGTTTCCAGACCAATGTTCTTGCCGGTCAAGCGCCAACGGGTGGCATCTTTGCTATCGTAAGCACCACCGCCTTTGATGTCAAAGTTGCCGATTCCATAGGCTCCGCTATCCGGCAGACCGTTATACTGACCGTACTTCCAACTGCCATTACTCACCCCGAGTACGCCCGCCTCTATGGTGCTTTGGGGTGTCGTCAGTTCTCTCAACTCAGCGTTGTCCGATGCATCGGCCACTTTTGTTGCCGTACCGGCTAACGCTACCGCCGGTTTAGGCGCAGGGGCAACCGCAATAGGTCTAGCGACAGGAGCGGCTTTTACCGTTTTGCCAGCAGTCGTCGCTTTGGCTTTTTTGTGTTTGGTCGCATGGCTGGCTTTAACCGGTTTGGCAGTGGGTTGCCCTGTCGCATTTTCGGCGATTGCGGATTGACCCATTAGCAAGGTGGTGAAGACAGCGAATGCGCTGGCCTTTAGTTTGAAGCTTACATTTTTGTTGTCCATGATTCTTCCCGCTTATTCTGGTTTATCGGTTGAATTTAGCGCCGGCAGGATGGTTCGATCCATGAATCATCGAATGGCAGTTCAAACAAGCAAGGCCATTAGCCTGGGCACGCGGTGAAAGGTTGTTAAAGGTTTGCTTGCCATCAACGGTCGTCACATCGCCATTGATCAAATTCGACCCGCTGTTCACCGTACTGGCATGATCGGCCGTATGGCACTCTTGACACAACCAAGGCACTCGCTGTTTCAACAACGGTGAATTGTTGGAGCCATGCGGCGTGTGGCAGTTGGTGCAATCGTCAAATACCGGCGAGTGTTCCCACAGGAAGGGACCGCGCTTTTCAGCATGGCAGGTATAACAGGTCTCGTTAGTCGATTGTTTGACTAGCATCTTCGGACCCGTGGAACCATGGGGGTTATGGCATTCCGAGCAAGCGGTCTTGCCGGCCAAAATGGGGTGGGTGGAGAATAGATGGGTCTCTGACCGCTGGGTCTGGTGGCAAGTAAAGCAAACGTCCGGCTGGCTGATTCTCTCAAGCACCTTGTCTTTGGGTGTGTGAGCCGTATGGCAGTTGCTGCATGTCACGCCTTGCATATCATGCTGGCTACCGCTCCAATGGGTACGCAAACCGCTTTGGTGGCAGCTAATGCATTTATCATTTTGGGTAGCGGGCAGGGTTGGCTCATGGTCTTTGGTTTTTGTGCCAAACACGATGTCGGGGGCGGCCCGCCCTTTCTGGCCGGGAACGCCTTTCAAATGGGCATCGCTCTGACCGTGGCACTGCTGGCAAGACGGGGTGCGCGCATCGGCCTTATTGCCGTGCGGTGTCTGGTAGATGGCGAGGATGGGCTTGCTGTCATTCTCGTCATGGCAACTAGTACACACTGCGTCTTGGTCCAAACCCTGGGCTGGCTTCGCCGCAGAGTTACCCGCAACGCCAGGCTTGACCAATGGGCTACCCAATACTTCGGCAGGGGCCGTTTCTGCATAGGCGGATGAAAACATCATCCCGCAGACAAGAATTATTTTAATCAATAGGTTCATAATTTTCGCTTTTCAGGAACAAATACTACCGTTGTGGCTAGGCAAGGGATGGCCCAGGATTTGGGTTTGGTGGGGTGCGTCGATCTTCAACATACCTGTCACCCAGTTGCCGCCTTCTCTCAGGAGGGCGGCTCAAGGGAAATTAGGGGCTAAAAATCAGAGCGACAGAATCCAATCCACCAGATTTTTGGTGTCGGCAGGATCGTCCGTCTTGAGTATCATATGATCTTCTTCATGACCGTCGGGGAACTTGGCTTTTTCCCCCGAGGCGAGATGCTTTATCAGCTTTTCTTCGGCAGTCCCCACACCTTTGTATTTGGCGGCTACCGCGTTAAACGCAGGCCCGGTTTTTTCCTTGTCGATGCCGTGACAGCGCAGGCAGTTGCTTTTCTTAGCTAGCGCCTTCGCCGCATCGGCATCGACGGCATTGGCATCAAATGCGAAAAGTGCCGAGGCAATAAAGGCGCAAACTAGCGTTGTTTGTGAAATTCTCATAAAGTTCCCCCAGAAAAATTAATTTTATTTGGTAAGGAATTTAAACGGTATGTGGCTTAATGTCAACTATACGTTGCCCTTTATACAACAAACTCATTGTCAACATTCAGTTGCTAATTTTGCAATTGAATTGCAAAAAAAAAGCCCGGTCATTGACCGGGCATTTTTTGGCTTTGGACTTCGCCAGCTAAACACGGAACTTTAAACTTTCCGTAATTTAAGGATTTGGCGTCCCCAGGGGGATTCGAACCCCCGTCGCCGCCGTGAAAGGGCGGTGTCCTAGGCCTCTAGACGATGGGGACTAAAGGTTTCAAGAACTTTGGTGGAGCCAGTGAGGATCGAACTCACGACCTCTACAATGCCATTGTAGCGCTCTCCCAGCTGAGCTATGGCCCCCTAAGCAACTTGAGCCAATTATTATAAATGGTGTTAAGCTTTCCGTCTAGCCTGTTGTGACAGATTTTTGCTTAATAAATGAAACCGCTCGATTTATTCGTGATATCGTCTTGTCTTTCCCTAACAAGGATAATGTAATATCGATAGGAGGCGAAACGGTTGTCCCCGACACTGCAACACGGAGCGGCTGCGCCACTACGCCCATCTTGACTTCCGCCTCCCTTGCCACAGAATCCACGCATAAGTGTATGGCTTCCTTGTTCCATGCCGGCAGGGCATCCAGGCTATCGCGCAGGTCTTGCAGCAACAAGGCGCTGTTGGCGGTTAGATTTTTCTGCGCGGCCTTTTCATCATAATCCTCGAAATCCCGATAGAAGAAAACACTGCTTTTTGCCATATCCACTAAAGTCTTGTTGCGCTCCCGTTGGGCTACGACAATATCCACCGGGTCCGGTCCATCGGACGGGTCAATGCCTAATTGCCCCAAATGCCAGCGCAGGTGGTGGGCGACATGGAGCGGGTCGGAGTGCATTAAATAATGGTGGTTTAACCACAAAAGCTTGTCGGGATTGAAGGAAGATGCCGACACGTTGATATCCTCGATTTCAAACAAGCCTATCATTTCGTCCACGGAAAAGATTTCCTGGTCGCCATGGGACCAACTTAACCGCACCAAATAATTAAGCAAGGCTTCCGGCAAATAGCCTTCGTCGCGGTATTGCATCACGCTGACCGCCCCATGGCGCTTGGACAAACGTGCGCCGTCCGCACCTAGGATCATCGGCACATGGGCATAGATTGGCACTGCCGCGCCCAAGGCATTGAGGATGTTCATCTGGCGCGGGGTATTGTTCAGATGGTCATCACCGCGTATGACATGGGTTACCCTCATGTCCAAGTCGTCCACCACCACTGACAAATTATAGGTTGGCGATCCGTCGGAACGGGCAATGATGAGATCATCCAACTCCGCGTTGCTGACTACAACCCTGCCCTTGACCTTGTCATCAATCACCACCGCGCCATCGTCAGGGTTGCGAAAGCGAACCACCGGAGAGACACCCTGTCGCGGTTCGGTGCGTTGGCGGCAGCGCCCATCATATCGGGGCTTTTCCTTGTTTTCCATTTGCCGGGTGCGCAGTTCGTCCAATTCTTCTTTGGAGCAATAGCAATGATAAGCGTGACCGGTTTCCAGCAACTGCTTGATGACCTCCTTGTAACGACCAAAGCGCTCGGTCTGATAGAACGGTCCCTCCTCATATTCCAGCCCCAGCCAAGTCATGCCTTCCAGAATGGCATTGACCGACTCAACCGTAGACCGCTCCAAGTCGGTGTCTTCTATCCGCAAGATGAACGTCCCGCCGTGTTTGCGGGCGTAAAGCCAGGAAAAAAGCGCCGTGCGTGCTCCGCCAATGTGAAGGTAGCCTGTGGGGCTGGGTGCGAATCGTGTGCGTATGCTCATGGACTTGTCCGTTTTGTTGACGCCGAATGGGGCATATCATAACAAATTGGGGGGAGAGATTCAGACCGACTTGGTTTTGAAAACCGAGCCGGTCTGAGTGCCAACTAGGCTGCGGTATAGGGAAAATACTCCCGGTCTGCCCCAAGCATATGGCGAGTGACCACGTCGTAAGCCAAAAACTGAAACAGGCTACCCACCGACAGGACACCCGTCTTGAAGGCATCCGCCAATTCAAGTGCCTTGGCAACCAACCTGGCATGCTCCCCTGCGTGTTCGGCCAAGCCCGGAAAGGACAACGCCGCAAGAATGGCCTCTTCATCCTCGAAATGCCTGACAACATCGGACAATAAGCGTGAGACAATCAACGAAACCTCGTCGCTAGGGCGACCGGAAAGGACTGCATCAAGCAATTCGTTGGCTACGCGGAACAGACCCTGGTGTTGGGTGTCGATCACTTCGTTGCCTGAGAGGAATGCGTTTTTCCAGACCAGTTGCACGAAGTGGCCTTCAAAGTGTTCGGCTACGATAGGCGCATTGCCGACTGTCGCATCAATCTCGATCCGGTTTCGGCCTTCCCGTTTGGCGGTGTACATGGCACGGTCGGCACGTTCTAGCCAATCTTTGCTGGAAGAAGTCGGAAAATATTCGGCCACCCCAATACTGACGGTGACGGTTCCAACATCACCCACCGCCTGGATTGCGATATTGGCCCGTATCCGCTCGGCAAGTATGCTTGCATAGGCCAGCCCGGTATTGGGCGTGAGCACAATGAATTCTTCACCACCCCAGCGGGTCAGGGAATCCGATTTGCGAATGCTTGCAAAGATTCGTTCCGCTACCTGCTTGAGAACCCTGTCGCCTTCTTGGTGTCCGTAGGTGTCATTGACTTTCTTGAAATGGTCGATATCAAGCATCATCAGGGAGAGGGGATGGCCATAGCGATGAAAGCGATGAATTTCACTTTCCACTGCCTCTTCAAAACGGCGGCGGTTCCACGCGTTGGTCAGGCGGTCAGTGCTTGCCAGTTGTTCAAGACTTGCAACTGCCAAGCGTAATTGGGCATTCATTTGTTCAGCAGCGCACAAAGCTTGTTCTGCTTCGCTAATCGACTGGTGCTGCGCGGTCACGTCCATGGCGACTATCCCTATGCCAATCACATGTTGCAGTTCATCCAAAATCGGAAAGCGCGTTGAAAGATAGTACACCGTATTCCCGTCGCGGGAAAATTCCTCGTCACAACTGACACCCCTCAGAAGAGAAATCGCCGATTGCTCAATGTCCTGTATTTTCTGGTTGTACTCCGGCATCTGGAAGTCCGCATCACAATGACCGTTGATTTCCTGCCATGGCTTATCGGCATAGCGGCTAAACTCACTATTGGCGAACAGGTAACAACCGTCGATATCTTTAATCGCGACAGCCGCGTTGGAATGGTTTAGAAAAAGCGGCAGAACTTGCAGAATATCGTCAATTTGCATTTTTTTGAATTACTTTGGTGGCTTGATAATCAATTTTACTATAGAATGCGCAGCCTTACTGCCTCTTGGGTGCCCTGCGGCTTTGGTCGCGTCTGGGTTAAACGGGAAGCCGGTGCGCGGGATCATAGTCCATCCCGCAAAGCCGGCGCTGCCCCCGCAACGGTAAGCGAGTCAAGGGCCATCAATGAGCCACTGCGTAACACGCGGGAAGGCGATGGCCTGGATGCCGTCAAGTCATCACTCGCGAGCCCGGATACCGGCCCAAGCCGCATTAATTCGGGTATCGCGGAGGGCGGTCCCGGCAAGCACGGCTCCCGCCTAGGGTGTCCACCGTGAAAGCGTCCTGCGCCCGTCATCTTTTGCCGGGTGGCAAATCATTTGCTTTTCCGATGGTCATTGCCATTCTGTTGCCCCGTCCTCTTTGATACATTCTGCATCCACGGTCATGCGGGTGAGCATGGCCTATTGAGGGGATATTCCTTGAAATTTAATCTATCATTTTTCCTGCTGGCCGCAACAGGCACCGCCTTGGCGGATACAGACACGCAAACCGAAACTCTGCCTCCGATTGTGGTCACCGCCACGCGTACCGCGCAAAGCGTCGATGAAAGCCTGGCTTCGGTCAGCGTCATCACCCGCGAAGACATCGAGAAAAAACAGATACTTTCGGTGCAAGATGCCTTGTTTGGCATTGCCGGCATCGGCATCAGCAACAATGGGGGCTTGGGCAAACAATCCGATGTATTCATGCGCGGCACCAATTCCAACCATGTGCTGTTTCTCGTCGATGGTGTGAGAATGGGTTCGGCGACTGCGGGTTCGACACCCATCCAGGATATTCCCATCGACCAAGTGGATCACATAGAAATCGTGCGTGGGCCGCGCTCTAGCCTCTACGGTTCGGATGCCATCGGCGGTGTGATCCAGATATTCACCCGCAAGGGCGGCGGCGACCTGAAACCTTTCATCAGCTTGGGCGGGGGTACATACAACACCTACAAGGTTTCCGCCGGCGTTTCAGGCGGCGGGGGAAATGGCTGGTTCAATTTCAGCGGCGCCGAACTGTACACCGGCGGCATCCACCCCTGCCTTGGCGACCCGGTCACGGGCCAAGGCTGCGGTGTCACTCAACCAGGCAATGGCGGCTACAACAACACCTCCGGTTCGGCCCGTGCCGGCTACCGCTTCGAAAATGGCTTGGAAATCGAAGGCAATTTACTACAAGCGGCAGGAAACAATCGGTATAACGGAAGCTACACCGATAATTCTCAAATCCAACAGCAAGTAATCGGCGGCAAACTGCGTTATAGCCCCCTGTCATTTTGGAGTACCACCCTACGGGCAGGCACCAACGCGGATATGGAAAATGATTATTTGGGCAAAGCATTCGTTGACAGCTTCAACACCCGCCGTGTCACCACCACATGGCAGAACGACTTCACCCTGCATAAAGACCATGTATTGACAGTGGGCTTCGATTATTATGTCAATAGGGTTGACAGCAGTTTGGTCTTTCCCGTCACTTCGCGCGATGATAAAGCTGGCTTCCTGCAATACCAAGGGCTTATCGAAGGCCATAGTTTGAACCTGTCGGTACGCCAAGACAGCAACCAACAATTCGGCGGCAAGACTACCGGAGGAGCCGCCTGGGGCTACGACTTCGGCGAGACGTTGCGTCTCAACGCCTCCTATGGCACGGCATTCAAAGCGCCAACTTTCAATGACCTCTACTACCCCAATTTCAGCAACCCCAATCTGAAGCCGGAATCGTCGCAAAGTGCCGAGGTAGGCGCAAAAGGCAAACTGTTTAATGTCAACTGGGCAGTCAATGGCTATTACACTAAAATTGACGACTTGATTGTTTTCGACTCAACCACCCTCAAACCCAATAACATTTCCAATGCAGAAATTTTAGGCATGGAAAACCAGGCTTCGACCCAGTTATTCGGTGTAATCATCAAAGCCAGTCTCAGCTTGCTCGACCCCCGCAACCGCGACGGCGGACCCAATGACGGCAATGTGTTGCCACGCAGGGCTCAGCAAATGGCCCAACTCGACTTGGACCGACGCTTCGACAAATTCCGCGTCGGTCTGATTGTGAACGAACAAGGCCGCAGTTATGAAGACTTGGCAAATACTATCAAGTTGCACGGTTTTACGACAGTGGGCCTACGCGCCAGTTATGAAGTTTACAAAGATGTGCTGCTCGAAGGCAGGGCTTCCAACCTATTCAATGAGCATTACGAAACGGCCTATTTGTACAACCAGATGGGTACGACCCTGTTCTTGTCATTAAACTACAGCCCGGGCAAAACCCAATAACACCCACAAATCACTAACGTTCAGTTCTTAACGTTGCGCCTTTGTTTGCAGAAATTCTCATTTTGAACGAAACCGGGCGGGTTTGGAACCCGCTACGAATCGACATTCCGCATTCTGTTCATAATACAGTGATAATTCAAAATTAAATTGTCCTTGTAGTCCTTGTAGGGGCGGGTTCCAAACCCGCCCTTACAACCTGTATCAAAATGAAAATTGCTACTTTGCGTGAGGCAAAAAATCTTCGCCCAGAAAAAAGAGTACAATATATTTCCCGTTTTGGTTCGGCGATACAAAAATGAAACTTACTATAATGCTAGTTCTGCTGGCAATAGCCTTGTTGGCGAATCCCGTTACAGCAGCGGACATCCAAGCGGTTGCCCCTGAGAGTGTCGGGCTGTCATCCACCAGGCTGGAAAGAGTGAGCAATCTTATTCGTGCCACGGTCGATGAGAAAAAGATAGCCGGAGCAGTTGTGCTAATCGCCCGAAGGGGGAAGATCGCCTACTTCGAGCCATTCGGGAAAGCCGATAGTGACAAGCCGATGCAAAAAGACACGATGTTTCGCATCGCATCAATGAGCAAACCGCTGGTGACGGTGGCGGTGCTCCAGTTATACGAAGAGGGGCGTCTACTCCTGTCGGACCCAGTCGCCAAATATATACCCGAATTCGCACGCCCAAAGGTACTGGAAATGCTCCCGGAAGGGAGTAATCCGCCGTTTAAACTCGTGCCAGCAAAACGGGATATTACCATCAAGGATTTGCTCACTCATACCGCAGGTTTGCCTTACGGCTTCGCATCGGACTGGTATCCAAAAGACCCCCTGTACAGACAGATGCATGCCTTTTATCAGGAAGCAGGCATCAGTAGTGGCTTGTATGAAACCGAAGGAACTATAGGGGATATGGTCAAAAGGCTTGCCCGCTTGCCCTTGTCCAGACAGCCAGGTGAGGCGTTCGAATATGGAATGGCGGCGGATGTTCAAGGTTATTTGGTCGAAGTTGTTTCTGGCATGAAGCTCGACGATTATATGCGTGAGCGTATATTCAAGCCATTGAAAATGAATGACACTTATTTTTTTATTCCCGAAAGTAAACAACCAAGGCTTTCAGCGTTATGGAAAACAGACTGGCATGGCAAGCTGGAAATAGTGGCTGACGGTGCGCGGCAAGAAGGCGATTATGTCTATTCGCCCAGCTACCAGTACAAAGGGCCAAAAACCTTTTTCTCCGGCGGGGTCGGTATTGTCAGCACAGCCTATGATTATTATCGTTTTTGTCAGATGTTGCTGAATAAGGGAGAGATGGATGGAATCCGCCTGTTGAGCCGCAAGACCGTCGAGTTGATGACCGAAACCAATCAAATTGGCAAGCTCAATGCCACTGCCTTACATGACGAAGGGTGGAAGTTCGGGCTGGGCGTGGCGATTCAGGCTGACCGCTCACATAATGTGGACAGTGGCGATATCGGGACATTTGAATGGGCAGGGATTTTTTCCACGCGGTTCAGCGTTGATCCGAAGGAGGAAAAAATCACCATTTTTCTGTCGCAGACACACCCATTTAATCACCATTTTGAATTGTGGGATAAACTGCTGGTCCTATCCAGCTCCAGTATTGCTGATTGATTTAGGGAGTTTTTTTATGAAACAAAATAATCCACTTGATTTAGCGTCCTCATCATTGATATCTATGATGCGTTTGCTTTCAATGCTATCCCTAATAATGAGCTCGTGGAGTGCGGTAGCCACGGCTCCGCGTGTTACGGCTCAAATGCTCGGGGAAGAGAAGAAAGCCGATATCGTGGGTTATCAGTCGATACCTTTGAATGCCACCGCCACCGATTTAGATGGCAAGCTGTCGTTGGAAATTGTGACGGAGGCTTTCAAAGCGTCTGGTAAAACACCGATTGTAGATATATTACCCTCGAAAGAACTAGCTAAATATGCATTACTAAAAAGTGATGCAGCGGCTTTAATTGGCAGTCCGGGGGATCTGACTGCGAAGGAAAAAAATCAATATGACATCATAACGTTTTATCTAATTCCTATTGGGTCTGGAGAGCAACAATTTTCCATGATATTTAGAAAAATGGATACCCATGCAAAGGAATTGCAGAAAGCATTCAGCGATGGACTAAAGAAAATAATAAAAACTGGAAAGTATCTTGAGCTTTTTGAGAAATATCATGGCAAGGGTAAACTATCCACAGATTATGTCAGTCGATTGAAACACTATAATTCTAGTTGGAAATAATTTATGAACTTCGGCCTTGGTCATCGTTCAGCCCGATGGGTGAGTTTGTGGAGTGCGGCGACTTGTCGCCGCATTGCTCGGAAAGCGGCGACAAGTCACCGCACTCCACATTTGGTGGGCTGAACGATGACCAAGGCATGAACTTCAATGAGGCGCGGAATGAAAGCTGGCCTTAGCGTAATCATTTCTTTAGTTTTCCTGTTGTTCGCGACATCCACTAATATATCCATAGCCGAAAACCAACCCGTTGTCTTTCAGTCAACTGAAACACCCCCGTACTGGTCTCCTGCTTTGCCTAATAATGGCCTAGGCGGTTCCCTTTTGCAATTGGTGTCGTCTACTGCCGGAATCGAGTATTCAATTGAATATCTACCGGTAAAGCGCTTTCGCCAAAGCCATGCCACCTATATCGTTGGCGACCCTGATTTGCTGATGGACAAGAAAAATCGGGCTATCTTTCCTATTGGTGTATTTCATTCGGTAATTTTCTACTATAAACCCCATCATAAGAAATTTGAATTGCATAGCCTGAAAGACTTGCAGGGATATACTTTGGGCGTGTTGAGAGGGACGCTTGAAGACAAGGACTCCTTCGTCAAAGCGGGCATAGCAGTGGAAGAAAGTGATTCGAACGAGTCGCTGTTGAAGAAGTTGCAGAAGGGAAGGATTGATTTCTGTATTTTAGTGGCAGGAACTGGATGGTACACGATAAAACAACTATTTCCGGAAAGTCAAGAGAATTTCGGCGGTATAGATATTACGGATTCGGTCCGACCGATTGCCATCATAATCGATAAAGATATTCCAGAGGGTAAAGCTCTCGCACGACGTTATAGGCAAATGTTGGATGGCACGCTGCGTAGTCAGGAATATTTCAACATACTAGAGAATTTTTATGGAAAAAACAAAATTCCAGCCGACAGGTTTCAGCAGTTGAAAAGCTTTGAGAAGTATTACTCTGTTACTTGGTAAAACAAATGCTGCATATAATACTTAGTGCTTTCGCATCCTTTTTTAAAAAGCAGAAATCACTGTATCATAAAATCACGGTAGCTTTGGTTCTGTTGGTGTCCCTCGTGTCTATTACGGTCAACCTCATTAATTACATTTATTCCTCACACGAAGCTGAAACTGTTTACAAAAGCAAGTTGATTGACTATACCGTTTACCTTAGTGATTCACTTGAATGGCCACTCTGGAATATGGATGATAACCTGATAGAAAAAGTGGGTAGCGCATTTGTTTCAAATCCGGAAATCGTTTTACTAACTATCCGCGATGATCAGAATAGGGTTATCTATAACCGGCAAAAGCCAAATGTAAAATCGGTCAATCGGGAACTTTCCATTGACCACAAAGGCCAACACATTGGCAGTATTAAAATAGGGCTGTCGTTAGACGTGTACGAGGATAGAGATAGGCAGCTTTTATTGGTCAGCGTAGCCAGCATAATTCTGCTTATTGTTGTCATTCTTGGCGCGTTGCGATGGATATTATTGAAATTGCTCAGAAAACCGTTGGATGAACTCGTCCTTGCAACTGGCAACATAGTTGAGGGCAAGTACTTGCAGATTGAACTGCCTCAAACCTATGTAGAGTTTGCCCCTATTCTTTCCGGCTTTAAAACCATGTCGGATGCCATTGCAAGCCGCGAAAGCAGTCTGCGTCAAATCAACGAAAAACTTTGTGCTGAAATTAGCGAACGGAAGCAAGCGGAAGAAGAGTTAATGAGTTACAAAAACCATTTGGAAGAATTGGTGGGCATCCGAACGGCTGATCTTGAAAATGCCAAGCGGGAAGCAGAGGTAGCCAATCAGTCCAAGAGCACATTCTTGGCCAATATGAGCCATGAGATTCGCACGCCGATGAACTCCATCATCGGCTTTTCCCATCTGTTGCTAAGGCAAGTCAAGCAACCAGATCAGAAAGATAAACTTGACAAGATTGTCAAATCCGGCAAACACCTGCTTGGCATTATCAACGACATTCTCGATTTATCCAAAATCGAGGCGGATCGGCTGACCCTGGAGGAAACCATTTTTTTGGTTCCTGAAATCATCGATCATGTCCACAGCATGATGACTGAGCGTATTGACAGTAAAGCACTCACACTAGTCGAGGAAATCGACCCGCACTTGGATAGTCTGCCTTTGGTCGGGGATTCCTTGCGCCTAGGCCAGATCCTGGTCAACTTTATCGGTAACGCGGTCAAGTTTACCGATCATGGCAGCATTACCCTACGAGCCAAAGTTGTTTCCGAAGAAAAGGAACGGGTGATGCTGCGATTCGAAGTACAAGACACCGGCATTGGCATTGACGAAACGCAACGGGATAAGTTGTTTGATGCCTTTGAGCAGGCAGAAACCTCCACTACTCGCAAATATGGCGGTACAGGGTTGGGGCTGACCATTTCCAAAAGGCTCGCACAGTTGATGGGGGGTGAAATTGGGGTTGACAGTAAACTCGGCCAGGGAAGCACCTTTTGGTTTACCGCCTCATTGAACAGGGGCAGGGCCGACGACTTGCAGAGGGGGCATGCAGTTGTTCCAGGGGGCAAAATTCGCAGCGGAGCGCGGATTCTGCTGGTGGAAGACAACGAAATCAATCAGGAGGTGGCCAAGGAAATCCTCGAAGGCTTCGGTCTAGTGGTTGAGATAGCGAACCACGGCTTAGATGCGTTACAAAAAGTCAATGTGGGTCATTACGATTTGATTCTGATGGACTTGCAGATGCCCGTCATGGACGGCCTTGAGGCAACGCTCAGAATCAGGCAACTGCCTGCTTGCCAGGACATACCCATCCTGGCTATGACGGCCAATGCCTTTGAGGAAGACCGTAGGCGCTGTGAGGAGGCGGGGATGAATGGCTTTGTTTCCAAACCGGTCGAGCCTGAACACATGCTTGCATCGTTGGCGCACTGGATTACCGAGGTTGAATCTAGCGGCAGACAGTCGGCACAACAAGCCCCTCGACAACTCAATCAAGCCAGAGTTGAAAACTCCTTCGACATCAAAAAGCATATCGACACGGAGTCCGGACTTAAATACTTCGGGGGTAAAGTTTCGAGTTACCACCGTGTCCTAGGCAAATTTGCCAAATCCCATAGACTGGATGCGGCAAGGCTAAAGGCTGCAATGGAATGCGGTGAGCGGGAATCGGCAGAGCGAATAGCCCATTCCCTCAAGGGCATATCGGCCACACTAGGCATTGAAGGCATCCGCCGGGTCGCACTCGATCTTGAACACAAAATTCAGCAGGGAGAGGGGAATACCGAGTTAGACGATGACATTGCAGCGCTACAACTAGCCCTGGATGACGCCTGTAATGAAATTGAGGCGCTTCTTCCGACGAGCGATGCCCCTCATGCGTAACATCAGTTATATAAAACCATGCGTAGCAAAAATATATTGAAAAACCATAAACCTTCGGCAAGAGCCCTCAATCCTGGGATATGAACAGGAAATTGCACCAAGGCTAAAGATAGGATGCCAGTTCCCATGGTCACGGCAAACCAGTTGGGGGTAAACTGACGAATGACTTCGCGTGGATGAGAGAGAAGGGAAAATGGCTTTAAGCCAGTTGCAATATTAAAAGCGTTCAATTCAGTCACACATTATCCCCTTCAGGTTGTCTTGAACGGCGAATTTGCTGTACAAATACAAGGTAAGAACTTACGAGCGTTTTGATCCGGTCGCAAACATCATCGGCAATAACAGATTTCCCTTGCAGAACCAATACTGTTGAATTAAGGAGTAGGTCGGCATCCCTATGCCGACTGGACACCCGGTTTGTCTCGGCGGCAAAGGGTTGCCGCCCTACCATTTGGTGCGTGAGCGAACTTAATTCAACAGCATTGCCTTGCAGAACCCACTGACCAATCAATTCTGTTTCGTCGGAGAGAATCAAAGTAGAAACCTTATTTTTGACACCCTCACCCAAAGGCGGTTGGGATATGCCCCCACAAATCATGCTCATCGGCTTCTTCGATCTCCACCTCGACAAACTCGCCCACTTGCAAGTGTGTGGCACCATCGATGAATACCTGCCCGTCGATTTCCGGGGCATCGGCACGGCTTCTGCCCACTGCGCCTTCTTCCACCACTTCGTCAATCAGCACTTGTTCGCGCCGCCCGACTTTGGCCTGTAGACGGTCTGCGCTGATCTGCTCTTGCAGTTCCATGAAGCGGGCCAGCCGTTCTTCTTTGACCTCCTCCGGCACGGCATCGGGTAATTCATTGGCCGCCGCCCCTGCCACCGGGGAATAGGCAAAGCAGCCGACCCGGTCCAGTTGCGCTGCATCAAGAAAGTCCAGCAAATCCTCGAAATCCTCGTCGGTCTCGCCGGGGAAGCCGACGATGAAAGTGCTGCGTATCGTGATTTCCGGGCAGATGCCACGCCAAGCGCGAATGCGTTCCAGATTGTCCTCGCTGGATGCGGGGCGCTTCATTAGCTTGAGGATGCGCGGACTGGAATGTTGGAAGGGAATGTCCAAATAGGGCAAGATTTTTCCTTCCGCCATCAGCGGCACAATGCCGTCCACATGGGGGTAGGGGTAAACATAGTGCATCCGCACCCAAACCCCCAGTTCGCCCAAAGCTTGGGCCAAATCTTGGAAGCGGGTTTTCAAGGGCCGCCCTTCCCAAAAACTAGTGCGGTATTTCACATCCACGCCATAAGCACTGGTATCCTGAGACACGACGAGTAATTCCTTCACCCCAGCTTTTACCAGACGTTCCGCCTCGCCCATGACCTCGCCGATGGGACGGCTGACCAGATCGCCGCGCAGGGAAGGAATGATGCAGAAGGTGCAACGGTGATTACAGCCCTCTGAGATTTTCAGGTAGGCATAGTGACGCGGTGTCAATTTGACGCCCTGCGGCGGGACCAAATGGACGAAGGGGTCGTGCAACGGCGGCAACTGTTCATGCACCGCGTTGACGACCTCTTCATAAGCGTGTGCGCCGGTGATTTTTAAAACCTGCGGATGGCGAGCGCGGATTTCCTCCTCCCTCGCACCTAGGCAACCAGTGACGATCACCTTGCCATTCTCCGCCAAAGCCTCGCCGATGGCATCCAGCGATTCCTCCACAGCGGCATCAATGAAGCCGCAGGTGTTCACCACCACCAAGTCCGCATCCTTGTAGGAAGGGACCATGTCATAACCTTCTGACCGGAGTTGGGTTAGGATGCGTTCGCTGTCAACCAGTGCCTTAGGGCAACCGAGACTGATGAAACCGATACGGGGAGGGTTCATAGGGCGTTGAGATAGAAAAAACGAGTAGTTTACCCGAAACAAGGTGGAATAACGGGCGTGTTTCATCGTTTTTTATCGTTCCCACGCTCCCGAGTGGGAATGCAGCCTTTACCGCTCCTGCGGTTCGATACCTCCGACGCTGGAGCGTCGCCGGAGGCATTCCCACGCAGGAGAGTCACTGCCATTAAGTTAAGCGTTTAATCGGAACGCCAAGCCCCAGCTTGGCATCAGGGTGTACCGCGCCAAGCTGGGGCTTGGCGTTCCGTCAAAGGCTGATTTCACGCTTAATGTATCTTAACTTAATGGTAGCTCGTAGGAAGCAATAGCGAAGCGTATTGCGTCGAATGGGCTATCGGAGACATCCACGAATGTCAACTCAACAAATTAGCTATTTCCGCAGCCGGACGGGATTTGTATCCCGTCCGTAACTTTTTGTTACCCGCAACCGCACTTCGTCGCAAATACTAAACACTTGGGCTGAATTGCAAATCTTGGCCAACTTAAGTGTCGGGCGCATCGCAAAGAGAGACACCCTACCTACAAGGCTGTTCAGGATAAAAACCGGTATATTGTTGATAACAATGTGACTACAATAAGAATAAAATGACTACATAAAAGGTGATTGCATGGAAACCAATGTCCGCGATCTAAAAGCACACCTGTCCGAATATTTACACCGGGCGGCCTTGGGCGAAGAAGTGATGGTTACACTGCGCGGCAAGCCATTGGCTCGGCTGGTTCCCGCATCTTTGGATGCCACGCAGGAAAACTTGGAAGAAACGTCTATTGCAAGGTTGCGCTCCTTGCCGTGGGTCATTCCCGGTAATGGCAACAAGCCGATGGGTGCTTCCAATCCGGTGTGCGTCGGTTCGAATGAAAAAAAACTCGCTGATATAGTCAGTGAAATGCGCGAATGATTCTTTACCTCGACACTTCTGCCGTGGTGAAACTCTACGCGGACGAAACCGGCTCCGACCGAGTCCGTGCGGGAGTTGCCGAAGCAAGCATTTCTACAACCCATCTGATTGCTTATGCCGAAACCCGTGCCGCGTTTACTCGAAAGGCACAACAGCCGGGATACCAAGACAGGCTACAATCGTGGCGCGAAGATTTCGAACGGGATTGGCCGAGTTTTGAGATTGTTAGCATCACCCAAGAATTAATCCATCGTGCGGGGGATTTAGCCGAAGCACACCGTCTACGCGGTTACGACAGTGTGCATTTGGCGGCGGTCGAAGCGATCTGGCGGGTTGCCGCCCATCAAGATTTCCGTTTCTTGGTGTTTGACGGCAATTTGGCAAATGCTGCCCAAAAAATGGATATCAGGTTATATATTTAAACTGCATCAATACCTGCGCCAAAAATCAGGCCAATTTTGCATGAATTCTGCAGATAAAGATGCGTGCCCGACATCAGCAATTCTCATTATGGAATATTCAATGAATTCAATATGATAAAAATGGAAATTATGTGTTTACTTCGATATTTGCCGCAAATATCGTCGATTTGTCTAAAAATTAGCCTCAATATATAAAACTACATAAAAGTCAAGTTTATAACTATATGATTTATATAAAGTTCCATAATGAGAATTGCTGGCCCGACATTGACTACCTGAAAAAATCGTCCGGGCGTGAACCGTCGATTTTTGTTAGTATATTGGCTCAATAGACATTATCAAAAACCACTTGCCGATCCAGCAGCGGCGTGACCACTGGCTAAGTTTTTGATAATGTCTATTGCATATCCTGTTCATCCCGTCAAAAAAACGGTCATGGCCCTTGCCTCCGATTGCGCTGGTTCCCAAGCTCCTGCTAGGGAACCCAATGTTGTTGAATTAAGCGCTTCCCCGTAGCTCCGGCATGGATCGCCGGAACCTAGGTTCCAAGGATGGCGTGGCTTGGAAGCGTCCATGCAATCTGGATTCCGGCGATCCATGCCGGAATAACGGCTGTGTCACCGGTCTTTCAAGCTCTAGCTTGCCGTGGCTCTGGAAGCCGGAGTTTCTAAAACCGCATTCCCAACTTATCTATCTTCTAAGCCGTGCCAGATACGCAAGATTACCACTGTGTCATCCTGCACACGGTAACGCATCGCATAACCACGCTGCCCAAACGGGACAAAAATCTCACGTTCCTGCCTACCGTCCACAATTTTTCCAATTGCCGGATGCTCCATGAGTAGTGAGGCTGCTTTCTTTAGAGCTTCTGCTACACGGCGGGAAGCATCCAGGTTATTTGGCTCAATAAAATTGCGTAACCGCACAATGTCCCGCAAAGCAGCTAAAGACCAAATTATCCTTGCTTGGTTATGGCCGGACATTGAGCTTCCTTATCTGTACCCCATGTGTCTAACCATGCGGTCATATCCTCGTGGCTCACATATTGACCGGTTTCCCTGTACTCTTTCCACGCTTCGTCCGCATCCTTATTTCGACGCTCTATTTCTTCCTCACGCTCTAAATAACGGAGGATTGCTTCCTTCATGATCCAATGCGTTGAACGCTGGCGGGCCGCACCTAGTGTTTTTAGGCGGGAACGGATTTCTTCGTCAACCTTAATGCCTAATGTAGTCGTCATTGCATCATTCTCAAAGTTGTACTTGTTGCAACCAGTATATAGAGTACAAATTTAAAAGCTACAAAAAAAATTTGGGGGGGGTTGCGGAATTTATTTGGATGTCGGTGACATGGGCTTTGCCCTAGCCATGGCGGGCACGTCTTCATCCCGCCTCCCCCCGTTGACCAGCCAGTCGCGTTTTAGGCCAGACACCGATTGTGGTCAAAGTAGGCCGGTATAAACCATGAAAATCCCCTACACGGGTGCGATTAACAAAGTGATGCACACGAACGGCAATATTTGAAATGACACCGGGAGTGCAAGGCTTGCCTTGCTTGCACACGCCGTCGCAAGGCGAGCCTTGAACTCCCGCATTACTTTTTTTATCGTTCTCACACTCCCGCGTCACTGCAATTAAGTCAAGCGTTTATCAGAACGCCAAGCCCCAGCTTGGCATCAGGGTGTACCGCGCCAAGCTGGGGCTTGGCGTTCCGTCAAAGGCTTATTTCACGCTTAATGCATCTTAACTTAATGGCAGTGACGCAGAGCGTGGGAACGATACAAAAGGGGGGAGTTAGAAGTGCCTGAGCGTGAACCGTCGATTTTTGTTAATATATTATCCTCAATGCATATCCTGTTCATCCCGTTCATCCCGTTCATCCCGAAAAAAAACGGTCAGGGTTCTTGCCTCTGATTTGATGCATAAACTGATTCAAAATTCTAATATCCCAAACATGCGAACTCGCGTTAAAATTTGCGGCTTGACTCGAAGCGAGGACGCGCAAGCTGCGGCCGGCCTTGGCGTGGATGCGATAGGCTTGGTTTTTTATCCTCCCAGCCCGCGCAACGTAGACATAGCGCAAGCCAAACGCATCATTGATGCCTTGCCACCCTTCGTCACGGTGGTAGGGCTGTTTGTTGACGAGCAACCGCAGCGTGTTGTGGAAATTTTAAACTCGGTGCGCATCGACCTGCTCCAATTCCACGGAGACGAAAGCCCTGGCTATTGCAAGGCTTTCGACCGCGCCTATATTAAGGCGATCCGCATGAAACCGGAAACCGATTTGCAACGGATATCATCAATTTACTGCTCGTCTTCTGGGCTGTTGTTGGACGCGGACGACCCAATGGCCAAAGGCGGGACGGGAAAAGGTTTTGACTGGGCAATGGTGCCACCGGCATGCACCCTACCGGTTATTTTGGCCGGTGGCCTAAACCCTGGCAATGCAAAGGAAGCATTGCGGCAGGTTAAACCCTATGGGCTGGATGTCAGCAGCGGCGTGGAAGCCGGAAAAGGCATCAAGGATGAGTATAAAATGGCGGCGTTTATTAAAGAGGTTCTCGATTTTGACCAATCTCGCATTAACTGAGCTTTACAATTTGCCTGACCAACGGGGGCATTTCGGTCCCTATGGGGGTGTTTTCGTAGCCGAAACCCTGATGTTGCCTATTAGTGAGCTGACCGATGCTTACTATCGCTACATGAAGGACAAGGATTTTCTGGCAGAGTTGGATTACGACTTGCTGCATTATGTGGGCCGGCCCTCCCCGATTTACCATGCCGAACGTCTAAGCAGGGAGGCGGGGGGTGCGCAGATTTTCCTCAAACGCGAGGATCTGAACCACACTGGCGCACACAAAGTGAACAACACCGTAGGCCAGGCTTTACTCGCTAAGCGCATGGGCAAAACACGGATTATTGCCGAAACCGGAGCCGGGCAACATGGCGTGGCAACGGCGACTGTCGCCGCCCGTTTGGGGCTGGAATGCGTCGTTTATATGGGTTCGGTGGATGTGGCCAGGCAGGCTCCCAATGTGTTGCGCATGAAACTGCTCGGCGCGACGGTCGTACCGGTGGAATCCGGCTCCAAGACGCTGAAAGACGCGCTTAACGAGGCAATGCGTGATTGGGTGACGAATGTGGACAACACGTTCTACATCATTGGCACGGTCGCGGGTCCGCATCCCTATCCAGCCATGGTGCGGGATTTTCAAGCCGTCATCGGGCGCGAAGCCAAACCACAAATGCTGGAAATGACCGGGGGCTTGCCTGATGTGCTAGTCGCCTGCGTCGGCGGCGGCTCCAATGCCATCGGCCTGTTTTATCCGTTCATTAATGACCATCAAGTGCAGATGCATGGTGTCGAAGCGGCCGGCGATGGCATTGCCACGGGCAGGCACTCGGCTCCCTTAAGTGCGGGGCGTCCAGGCGTATTGCATGGCAATCGCACCTACTTGATGGAAGACGAAGATGGCGAGATCATAGAAACCCATTCCATCTCGGCGGGCTTGGACTATCCTGGCGTTGGCCCCGAACACGCATGGCTCAAGGACTCAGGCCGTGCCCAGTATGTCAGCATTACCGACGATGAAGCCATGCAAGGGTTCCATGCCCTAACCCGGCTGGAAGGAATCATACCCGCCTTGGAATCGGCCCACGCCATTGCCTACGCCATGAAATTGGCCCCCGCCCTAGGCAAAGACAAAACCATCTTGGTCAATCTGTCAGGGCGGGGCGATAAAGACATTAACACCATAGCCGCACGCGAAGGAATCACCCTGTGAGCCGAATTACGCCTAAACTCGAAAGCCTAAAGAGGGCCGGCCGCAAAGCGCTGATCCCCTTCATAACCGCAGGCGACCCCACCCCGGAATTCACCGTACCCGCCCTGCATGCCTTGGTCGAAGCGGGTGCTGACATCATCGAACTCGGTGTTCCTTTTTCCGATCCCATGGCCGACGGGCCAGTGATTCAAAGAGCCAGCGAACGAGCATTGGCACATAAGATGAGTCTGCGCAAGGTGCTGGAACAAGTGAGGGAATTTCGCCAAAAGGATGATTCCACACCTGTGGTTCTGATGGGTTATTTGAATCCGGTGGAATCACTGGGTTATCGCAACTTTGTGGACAAGGCTCGCGAGGCGGGTGTTGACGGTGTGCTCACGGTAGACATGCCACCGGAAGAATCATCTGAATTTCTACCCATGTTGGATGAGGCCGGCATAGACCCGATTTTCCTGCTGGCACCTAACAGCACCGACAAACGCATCGCTAAAATGGGGCAGTTGGGGCGTGGCTACTTGTATTATGTTTCACTCAAAGGGGTGACCGGGGCTTCACACCTAAATCTTGATGATGTAGCGCATAAGATCAAGGAAATCCGCCAACTGACCAGTTTGCCGATTGCCGTCGGCTTTGGTGTCAAGAACGCCGAGACGGCGGCGGCGATTTCAAAATTAGGCGATGGCGTTGTGGTAGGCAGTGCATTGGTCAGTAAGATTGAGGCTGCAGGGGGTGACACCCGTTTGGCCTTGAAAGAAATCACCGCACTAATAAGCTCCATGCGATCATCGCTTGATGCCTAAACAAACCCACGGGGAATAAAGTGAGTAGCTGGTTTCATAAGAAGGTATTGTCGAAAATTCGCACTGATGCGTCTACAAAAAGCGTTGTACCCGAAGGCTTATGGTGCAAGTGTGACCTCTGTAGCGCCATTCTTTATCGTGCCGAAGTGGAACGAAACTTGGATGTATGCCCGAAATGCAGCCATCACATGCGCATCAGCGCCCGCAAGCGCTTGAATGCGTTTCTGGACCCTGACAACCAGCGCGAAGTGGGGAATACACTCAGTCCGCTTGACCCGCTAAAGTTCAAGGACAGTAAAAAGTATAAGGATCGACTGGTGCAGGCACAAAAGCAAACGGGTGAAAAAGATGCCCTTATCGTCATCCACGGGCAGTTGAAAGGCCGTCCAGTGGTTGTGGCCGCTTTCAACTTTGAGTTTATGGCTGGTTCAATGGGTTCCGTGGTGGGCGAAGGATTTGTGCGTGGCGCCAATATTTGCCTGGAGCAAAATATCCCGCTGATATGTTTCTCGGCCAGTGGCGGGGCGCGAATGCAGGAATCCTTGCTTTCCTTGTTCCAGATGTCCAAAACTAGCGCCGCACTAGCCAAAATGGCCGATTCCGGCATCCCCTTTATTTCTGTGCTGACCGACCCGACCATGGGCGGGGTATCTGCCAGCCTCGCCATGCTTGGCGACATTAACATTGGCGAACCGGGTGCATTAATCGGTTTTGCCGGGCCTCGTGTAATCGAACAGACCGTGCGGGAGAAATTGCCAGAAGGCTTCCAGCGCAGCGAGTTCC
>QJPH01000357.1 GCA_003242955.1 Candidatus Methylumidiphilus alinenensis | reverse complement strand
AATTGTCTTGTATTATTTGTTATCATGGTTTTGTATATTAGCGTATAAGTGATAATAAATACCTTACAGCATGTCGCGCACTGGTGAAGGAGCCGTGCCAACCACTGCAAGCGCCGCTTCTTCCCTAATCGGTATGATGGATGATTGCAAAGCAAAAGGGGGAAGGTTTCTTGTAGCATTCCCGACAAATGTTCCATTGCGATGCAGGCATTGACTGGCCATATAATCTATCTATCTGTTTTTTATCATATCTTCTGTATGGCATGTATTCTGTATGGATTAATCACAGTTTAAACCATCAATCACTCTGAGGAACAACCATGCTGCTTAACCGCTACGATGAAAGTGCATTGCTAACCAACGTCAATGTCAAAGAAAAAACCACCACCCCTAATTTGGATGCTTATCGCGGCGATTTGGTGCTGGAAGAAGGTGAAATAGCAGATTCTCTCGGCAGGCGGATGCCCCCGCTTTCTTTCATTAAGCAAGTGGCGATGTTGACGGGCGAGGATAAAATCCTATTTGTCTCCGGGTTTATCGAAAAACTCGAATACCTGAGCTTATTTTATGACAAGTACTCTTCTGACACCGACGACAGTTTGGTTGCAGTGTTTTATGTGGAAAACATTCCGAAGCCCATCCAAGTCAAATTCCACGGGGTCCACCATGTATTGCTGCCAATGATCGAAGGCGAAGGAACGGTTTGGAATGAATTGAACGAGGAATTGGCATTGGAGAAAACTGACTTCAAAGGCCAAAGCGCCGGTGATAAAGTGATTACCGTTTATCAGACGGTAAAGACGGATTACCATCCAAAATACCCGGAGGTTTCATGGGAAGAGGCATTGGCGCAGGTTGTCGCGGTAAAAAAGGAATTGCGTGGGGCAGTTTGAATTGTTTTTTACCGGCGCGGCAATTGTAACGACTCGGTTATAAATTTGTACCCCACATTTGACACAATGCTGTTGACACAGATTTTTGCTCGTCGTTCCGGCAGGGATTGCCGGAACCCAGTCGCAATGGAGGGTGATTTACATTAACCTCCCTGTGTTCTGGATACCGGCAAAACCTGCCGGTATAATGGCTGTGCAAACAGCATTGCCCCTTCGACTAGGCTGAGGATAGGCTTTACAAAAAGTGGGCGGGGGGATTGTGGTTGACCAACATTTATCATTTTCAAGCATATAACGTGTAGAATATCTGCTTCCCCCTTACCACGGACAGAAGCAGTGGACAGTATGCGGATTAATGCCATCGTGAACACCAAAAATTCCCGCCTAAACGGTTTTTGTTGGCTATGCATTTTGTTGGCTCTATGGCTTGCCATTCCGTTGCCGGTTCTGGCTTTGCCTGCCGTCGGTGAGGTGCTTGCGCTTTTAGGCATTTCCCCAAAACAGGTTGCGAAACTCGAACAGGGCGAAATCATTAGCCAACCCAATCAGGAATCGGGTGAAAAAGAGTTGGCGATGGATGCCGTCCTGTACTTGCCGGTCCCTCTGGCAAAAGTCTTCGACTATTTGCGACGCGCCGAGGTAGAGGCTATCGACTCGGACATGGTGGCGCATGGGGATATTTCGCCGGATGCCGACGTGAGTGCCTTCAAGGGTTTTGCCTTTGCGGAAAATCAGACCGACGAAGTCGAGGGCCTGCTCGCTGCCGAACCGGGGGACCGATTCAACCTGTCAAGAGAGGAAATCGATAGCTTCAAATCGCTTCGGAAACTTGCAGATGCCGACAAAAAAACCCAGGCCGAAGCCGTATCGGCACATTACCAGGAAATTTTGCTGCATCGTTGGCAGTCTTATCGAAGCAGGGGCTTGGCCGGCATCGCGCCCTATGCCCACCCCGAAGGTGTGCCCGATGCCGATCCCGCCGCCGAGCTTCGTGTCTCGGCAGAGAGCGACAAAGCCTTCGCACGTTACTACCCTGAATTGAAAAAGGCTTGGCTTGATTATCCAAACGGAACACCTGAGGGTATCGTAGGGCAGTTTTTTTGGCTGAACAGGAATGTGGAGGATCGGCCTACAGCCATACTAGGCCATAGGCTTGTCGAGTTTGACAGCGGAGGTGCCGTGATCGCCATCAGGCATTACTATGTAGGCCACTCGTATAACTCCATCAACCTAATCATCGGTTGCCTTCCCCATCACGACGGGACCATCGTTTTTTACTCACAAAGGACATCCACCGACCAAGTCGCCGGGATGGCCAGCGGATTGAAACATTCCATAGGGAGGGAACGAATGAAAGCCCAAATGGTCGGTAGGCTTGAAAACCTACGCAAAGAGATCATTTCGCGTTAGACTTTATCGGAAACCTTCCTCGAACATGGGAACGAAACGTCTGCTATATATGAGCCTGTATATACAAAATCGCTAGATCGGCGGTGAGTATTTTTTCAGATTCTTCAGCGGGTATTTCAATGCCAAACTCTTCTTCTAATTCCATGATTAATTCGACAACATCGATTGAGTCTGCGCCAAAGTCATTGATGAAATTAGCGCTGCCATTGATTTCTTCTTTAATGTTAAATTTCTTTGAAATTACAGCGACAACTCTTTTTCCTACATCGGATTCCAGGATATTATTCATAAGTTTTCTCTTGCATCGGTGTCGATTTCAATGGTTGCTAGGTGAAAAACTGTGACGGAATCGTCTGAAGAAGATGAAATTCCGATTGTGTGCCAATTTTGCCCCATTTAGCTTTCATATGCAAGCCGCACGAAGTGTCCCCAAGCATCTGCTCCAAAATCGAAATGGGACAGAGCATCGAGTTTCAAGAAAAATGGCGATGCACTTGCCCATTAGTGACTTTAAATAAGAATAAGTATCATCAGTACAGCGTTTTTAATATCCATTGATTACTTTGTTTATCGTTGGCGGCAAGGGGTTGTCGCCCTACGGCCATTGTTACGCAGTAGGTCGGCAACCCTTTGCCAACATGGACGGACATTATGTAAGTAACTTGTGACATAATAAATGCTGTATGACTGTAAAGGGGCTACCAGTTCATGAACAGAGATCCCATAATTAAATTATGTGTGGTTGTATAAGTATGGGTGGCATCATTAATATACTGGTTCATAGACCCCAGTTCGGCCCGGATGGGGTAGGTTTGCACAAACGGATAAAAACTCTCACAGGATGTTTTGCATTCCCGGAACTGGTGCCAGAGAAAATTGCGGGGGGCAGTAACACTAGACAAGGTGACTTTTTTGACGATTGTTTAAACTACACCTAATCGGCCGCCCGTTCCGGCGCGACAAAGCCAAAGCCGCACCGGCGCAGCAACTTTGACAGGAAGGTCTTGTTGCGCATGACGCAACGCGCTATCATTTACAGATGATCGCATCGTTTCGACACAAGGGCTTGAAGAAGTTTTTCGAGTTAGGTAGTTTGGCTGGGATTCAACCCGCTCAGGCCAAACGCCTGCGAATGCAGTTGACCGCGTTGGATACAGCAAAAACCATTGACGATATGGATATCCCCGGCTTCCGCCTGCACCCACTGAAAGGTGCCGATAGTGACCGTTGGTCAATATGGGTCAATGGGAATTGGCGCATTACCTTTGCATTTCAGGGTGGAAACGCTCATCTTTTGGATTATGAGGACTATCACTAATGACCATGTATAACCCCCCGCATCCTGGAGAGTTCATTCAGTCGGTTTACTTGGAACCCAATGAAATCAGTTGCCGGGAACTCGCATCCAAACTCGGAGTTGCCGCCTCAACCCTCAATCGCATTTTAAACGGTTCCAGCCGCGTTAGCCCGGAAATGGCTCTTCGCCTGTCAAAGGCTTTGGGCCGCTCCCCCGAAAGCTGGCTTGCTATGCAAGACAACCATGACTTGTGGCAGGCAAAGCAAGTTGTGGATTTACGCAATGTCACTAAAGTCGAGTTCAGGGCAGACTAACCGTCCATTCCCATCGCACCCCCGCCGACGCACCAGCAGAGCCACATGTTTGCCGGCTTTAGCCACTAGTTCGCGCAACAGCCTGGCATTCGCCAATGGATGATCATTGATAGCCAGCAAGACATCGCAGGGGCGATGCCGACCCGTGCCGCAGGACCGGAAGATTGCTCCACCATCAAGCCGCCAGTGCCATCGGTTTGCCCGTCGCCGTCCTGTGGCAAGCTGTAGACGGCCAACCCGAGCCGACTTTCCGAAAGTTCCGCCGCTGCGCTAGCCTGCTGTGTGTCGTCATTCGCTTCGTAGACACGCATCGTGATGAGTTTGGATTGCCCATTGCGCCATACGGTTAACCTAGCTTGCGAACCTGGTTTTAAATCGGCGACTAGCGGACCCATTTCCGTGGGACCGGGCATGTCCACCACGTTTAATTTCAGAGCGGCGGACGTTTTTAGCACGATCTGGGGTACTAAAGCCAAGATCGGCACAAAGGGCCTTGGTCATCGTTAAGCCCGATGGGTGGGTTTGTGGAGTGCGGCGACTCGTCGCCGTAAAGTTCGGAAAGCGGCGACGAGTCGCCGCACTCCACATTGGGTGGGCTGAACAATGACCAAGGCCGTAGGCAACCTATACAACCCCAGTATTACCCGCAACTTGAAGCCAATTCCAAAAGATGCGAATGTGAGTATTCCTTTCGTCTGGGGCTTGGTTGGGGTGGTCGATCATATTTCAAAAGTTTTGCTAGAAATACAAGGATATTTCTCTATGACTTTTTCGACAAATTCAACAAAGTTATCGGAACAGCAATTCCTGTCTATATGGTTTCCCACGTCCCATCCAATTCCCATCTTGTATTGCCAATAGGATTTATAGACATCTGTATTTTCTAATCTATTCGGTAAGCTTTTTAAGGTAACATCAAAAAAATACGGCTGTCATTGACCTAGCGTCCTATAAAATATGCCATTTAAGAATATAGTTATTACATTTCAACACCTAGTTGTATCTATGATGTTTCGGTAGCATGGCTTTTTGTATCGTTTTGTGTCAATGTCCGATCAAGACACACAGCGATACAAAATAATGCCTTTTTGAGGTGACAAAAGTCCGCTAAACAGGTATAAATAAGATTATGGACACACAATCGCATTATTATTGATGAATCAAGATGAACACCGGGTTTTACAACCGTCGGCAAATCGAAGCTGGTTAAAGCGGCTGCTTTGGCTCGTTGCAATCATTGCAATCGGCATTGCTTGGTACTTTGTCAGGAACCCCGACAGTCAGCTTCCGACAACCACCAGTATTGCCGGATTCTTCCACAAACAACCCGGCAACCACCAAGAACCCGAATCCGGCCCCAAATCAAAGCACGGAAAGATGCCCGATATGCCCATACCGGTTGCCGTCGCCAAGGCCACTCAAGGGGACTTTCCGATTTATTTGAATGGATTGGGTTCGGTCATTGCGCTACGCACGGTCACGGTGCATACCCGCGTCGATGGCGAATTGATGCGCGTGGCCTTCACTGAAGGCCAGATGGTCCACGAAGGAGACTTGTTGGCTGAAATCGACCCCCGGCCATTTCAGGTTCAGTTGCATCAGGCCGAAGGGCAGTTGTTGCGGGACGAAGCCTTGTTGAAGAACGCCGAAATCGACCTGGTCCGCTATAAGAAACTGTTGGAGCAAGACTCCATTGCCGCGCAGCAAACCGTGACGCAGGAATACCTAGTCCAGCAATACCGGGGCAATGTGGAAATGGATCGCGCCTTGGTTGACACCGCCAAACTACAACTCATCTATGCGCGAGTGACATCCCCTGTTACCGGACGGGTGGGGATACGGTTAGTCGATCAGGGCAATATCATCCATGCCGCCGATGCCAACGGGCTGGTCGTAATCACGCAAATCCAACCTATCGCTGTAGTCTTCACGTTGCCTGAAGATGAAGTGCCCGCCGTCATGAAGCGCTGGCGTTCGGGAGAAGAGATTGCAGTCGAAGCTTATGACCGGGCCGGCAAGAACAAACTCGCGACCGGACATCTATTGGCGGTGGATAACCAGATTGATGTAACCACGGGTACTGTCAAGCTCAAGGCCCAGTTCGCCAATGATGACTTTAGGCTGTTTTCAAACCAATTCGTCAACGTCAAGATGAAACTAGATACCCTGATTGCCGCGACCATCGCACCGATTGCGGCGATTCAGCATGGTTCAATCGGTGCCTTTGTTTACGTGGTGAAGGATGACAATACAGTGACTGTGCGCCCGGTGAAACAGGGTCCGTCCGAAGGGGAAAAAACGGCAATCCTAGAAGGGCTGGCACCCAACGAAACACTGGTGGTGGACGGTGTCGACAAACTCCGTGAAGGGACAAAAGTGGAAGTCATCCAGCCGGGTGTCCGAAAGACCCAGGAAAAGGCGGCTGATACACAGGCCCCCACGAACCCAGCAACCCCGCAAGCGCCTGCTAGCGGGAAACCACTGGATAATTCGGATGGGAAACAAGCCCCCGATTCTGGCAAACGCCAACATTGGCGCAAAGGCTCTGGTTCGTGAGCCTTCAGTCCGATCCCAATCCATTGCCGTCCTTTAATCCGTCACGGACGTTCATTTTACGCCCGGTCGCCACCTCCTTGCTGATGGTGGCGTTGTTGTTGGTCGGCATCCTAGCTTATCGGTTATTGCCAATTTCGGCCTTGCCACAAGTGGATTACCCGATGATCCAAGTGGTGACACTTTATCCCGGTGCCAGCCCCGAGGTCATGACCTCGTCGGTCACAGCACCCTTGGAGCGCCAATTCGGCCAGATGCCGGGGCTTAACCAGATGTCATCGGCCAGTTCAGGCGGCGCATCGGTCATCACCTTGCAGTTCAACCTCAATTTGGACTTGGATATCGCCGAACAAACAGTACAGGCGGCCATCAATGCCGCCAACACGTTTCTGCCCACCGACCTACCGATGCCGCCCATTTACAACAAGGTCAACCCGGCGGATGCGCCGATCCTGACTTTGGCCGTCAGTTCGAAGATTTTGCCATTGTCCCAGGTGGAAGACTTGGTCGATACCCGGTTGGCACAAAAGATTTCCCAACTGCCGGGGGTCGGGCTGGTCAGCATCACGGGTGGGCAGCGTCCGGCGGTGCGCATCCGCGCTAATCCCAAAGCCTTGGCCGCCTACGGCATGAGTCTCGAAGACCTGCGCACAGCGATTGCCGCCGCCAATGTAAACCAAGCCAAGGGTATGTTTGACGGTCCGGCCCGTGCGGCCATCATTGATGCCAATGACCAACTCAAGTCGGCGGCGGAATACCAGAAACTGGTTGTCGCCTACCGTAACGGTGCCCCGGTGAAACTGTCCGAGGTCGCCGACGCGGTGGACAGTGCCGAGAATGTCCGGCTCGCCGCCTGGGCCAACGGAACGGCGGCCGTCGTCGTCAACATCCAGCGCCAGCCGGGCGCCAATGTGATCGAAGTCGTAGACCGCATCCAACAATTGTTTCCTAAATTGCAGGCGATACTACCCACATCGGTGGACATTGCACCGCTGACGGATCGCACGATCACTATCCGCGCCTCGGTACGGGATGTCCGCATCGAACTGTTGCTGTCCGTGGCCTTGGTCGTGTTGGTGATTTTTGTCTTTCTCCGCAATGTCCCGGCCACCACCATTCCGGGCATTGCGGTTCCATTGTCCCTGATCGGAACCTTCGGTGTTATGTACCTCGCCGGTTTCAGCATCAATAACCTGACCCTGATGGCGCTTACCATCGCCACAGGCTTTGTGGTCGACGATGCCATCGTGGTAATCGAGAACATTTCCCGTTACATTGAAGAAGGCGACCCCCCATTGGAGGCGGCTCTCAAGGGTTCGGAACAGATCGGTTTCACCATTATTTCATTGACCTTTTCGCTGGTCGCGGTGCTGATTCCACTGCTGTTCATGGGGGATGTGGTCGGTCGTCTGTTCCGCGAATTCGCCATCACGCTGGCGGTGTCCATTCTCATCTCCGCCGTCGTGTCGCTGACCTTGACGCCGATGATGTGCGCCAAGCTGCTCCGCCCGATAGACGAGAAAAAAGCCGGTTGGTTTTATCTTAGCAGCGGTCGGTTTTTTGACCGGATGATTGCGGGTTATGGCCGGATGCTGGAATGGGTGTTGGAACGGCAAACCCTGACTTTGCTTATCGCGTTCGCAACCTTAGGGCTGACCGTGTGGCTTTACATCATCATACCCAAGGGGTTCTTTCCGGTTCAAGACACCGGGCTCATCCAAGGGATTTCAGAAGCGCCACAGGACATTTCCTTCCCTGCCATGGGGGTGCGGCAAAAAGCTTTGGCTAATATCATTCTGCAAGACCCGGCAGTGGAAAGCCTGTCTTCATTCATCGGTGTGGACGGCACTAATCCCACTCTGAACAGTGGCCGCTTCCTAATCAATCTGAAACCGCTGGACGTGCGGGGGGTGAATGTCACGGAGGTGATCCGGAGGCTACAGCCTAAGCTGGCGGAAGTACAGGACATTTCGCTGTTTCTCCAACCGGTGCAGGACCTCACCCTGGAAAACCGGGTCAGCCGCACCTTATTCCAGTTTACCCTGGAGACAGCCATTCCAGAGGAGTTGAATCAATGGACGCATCGCCTCGTCGAGCGGCTTTCCCATGTGCATGAAATCACCGAGGTCAACAGCGATCTGCAAGACCAGGGGCTGCAAGCGTTCGTGTCCATTGACCGCAACACCGCGAGCCGCCTAGGGGTCACTACGGCGGCCATCGACAACATCCTGTACGATGCTTACGGGCAACGGTTGGTGTCCACCATCTTCACCCAGTCGAACCAATACCGGGTAGTGCTCGAAGTGAAACCCGATTATCGTGGTGGCCCGGAGTCCCTAAATGATCTTCGCATCCCTTCGACTAACGGGACGCAAGTCCCCTTGTCCGCCATTGCACAGGTGTCGGAGCGTCAAACCTCTTTATCCATCAATCACCAAGGCCAGTTTCCATCTTCGACGATTTCCTTCAATCTGGCACCGGGGGCTTCCCTAGGCGATGCGGTCAAGGCCATTGAGGCGGCCAAAGAAGAAATCGGCATGCCATTGAGCGTCCGCACCAATTACCAAGGCGCGGCTTTGGCTTTCACCGCCTCGCTGACCAATACGCTATGGCTGATTCTCGCCGCCATCGTGACGGTATATATCGTGCTTGGGGTTCTTTACGAAAGCTATATCCACCCTATCACGATACTTTCAACCCTGCCCTCTGCCGGTGTCGGTGCCCTGCTTGCACTGATGGCTTCGGATATGGACCTCGGCATCATCGGCATTATCGGCATCATCCTGCTGATTGGCATCGTGAAAAAGAACGCCATCATGATGATCGACTTTGCCCTGGATGCGGAACGCAAGCAGGGTCTGCCGCCTAGAGAGGCTATTCATCAGGCTTGCCTGCTGCGCTTTCGGCCCATCATGATGACGACCCTGGCGGCATTGCTCGGTGCCCTTCCGCTGATGTTGGGAACCGGAGTAGGATCGGAACTGCGCCATCCGCTGGGGATCACGATGGTCGGTGGCTTGATCTTGAGCCAACTATTGACCCTGTTCACGACACCGGTCATTTATTTAGCCATGGACCGGATGGCCCGCCGTGTGAGTGGCAGGCTGGAAAATCCCCCCTACCCACCTTTGCAAAAGGGGGAATAAAATGATGGGTGACGAGGCGTGAATCTATCCGCATTTTTCATCTATCGGCCAGTCGCCACTACACTGCTGACCATCGGCTTGACACTGGCGGGCATCATCGCCTTTCTACAACTACCTGTGGCACCGTTGCCACAGGTGGATAATCCTACCATCAACGTTTCGGCTTCCCTGCCCGGTGCCAGTCCGGAAACCATGGCTGCCACAGTGGCCACCCCGCTTGAACGGTCTTTGGGACGGATTGCCGGCATTACGGAGATGACTTCATCGAGTTCCCTGGGCTCCACCAACATCACCCTGCAATTCGACCTTGATCGTGACATTGACGGCGCGGCCCGCGATGTGCAGGCGGCTATCAACGCCGCCAGTAGCCTACTGCCCACCAATTTACCCAGCCGTCCCAATTATCGCAAAGTAAACCCGGCCGACTCCCCCATCCTGATTCTGGCAATGACCTCGGATACCCAGACTCGCGGTCAAATGTATGATGCGGCTTCGACGATTCTGGCGCAAAAAATCTCCCAAATCCGGGGAGTCGGACAAGTGACCGTAGGCGGCAGTTCATTGCCTGCGGTGCGGGTCGAGTTGAATCCCAATGCCTTGGCGAAATACGGCGTGGGGCTGGAAGATGTCCGCACGGCTATTGTCGCGGCCAATCCGAACCGCCCCAAAGGTTCAGTGGAAGATGACAGGCATTATTGGCAAATCCAGGCCAATGATCAGGCCAAAAGCGCCAAGGAATACCTGCCGCTGATCGTGGCGTATCGCAATGGCGCCGCCGTGCGCATCGCCGACCTCGGCACAGCGGTGGATTCGGTGGAAGACCTGCGCAATGCCGGACTGAAAAATGGCAAACCCTCCGTGCTGCTGATCCTGTTCAAACAGCCCGGTGCCAACGTCATCGAAACGGTGGAAAAGGTGAAGGCCATGCTCCCGCAACTACGGGCATCCATCCCAAACGCCATCGACCTGTCGGTGGTGGTGGACCGTTCTACGACCATCAGGGCATCTGTCAACGAAGTGGGGAAAAGCCTGTTTATCTCCATCGGACTGGTGATTTTTGTGGTGTTTGTGTTCCTGCGCAATCCGGCTTCGGCCCTTATCCCGATCATCGTCGTGCCGGTTTCACTGATCGGGGCCTTCGGGGTGATGTACCTATGCCATTACAGCATCGACAACCTGTCACTGATGGCTTTGACCATCGCCACCGGCTTCGTGGTCGATGATGCCATCGTGGTGCTGGAGAATACCTCCCGCCACATCGAAAAGGGGGTTCCCCCGCTCCAGGCCGCGCTAAAAGGCACCGAGGAAGTCGGTTTCACGGTGCTATCCATGAGCTTGTCGCTGATTGCCGTGTTTGTTCCGATATTGCTGATGGGCGGACTCGTCGGACGAATATTTCGGGAGTTTGCGGTCACTCTTTCCGTCGCCGTGTTGGTGTCGCTGGTGGTGTCGTTGACCACTACCCCCATGCTTTGTGCGCGCTTGCTCAAACCGGAAAGCAAACAACACGGTCGCATCTACCTCTGGGTGGAACGCCTTTTCGACCGTCTGCTACGAGGCTATGAACGAAGTTTGCGCTGGGCCTTGGGCCATCCACGCCTGATGATGCTTCTGCTTTTGTGCACAATAGGACTGAACATCTATCTCTATGTGATCATACCCAAGGGGTTTTTCCCGGTGCAGGACACAGGGAGGCTGGGTGGCACCATCCAGGCGGACCAGAGCACCTCGTTCCAGTCCATGGCGAAAAAACTGGCCGACTTTGTCAATATCGTGCGGCAAGACCAGGCCATAGACAACGTCATTGGCGTTGCAGGTGGTCAGCAGGGCAGTAACACCGCCCGGATGTTCGCGGTGCTCAAGCCACCGGAAGATCGGGATGCCCCCCTAGACCTCATCTTGGGCCGTTTGCGTAAAAAGCTGGCAAACGAGCCTGGGGCTAGTCTGTTTCTGCAACCGCAGCAAGAACTCAACGTGGGTGGCCGGTTGTCGGCCTCCATGTTCCAATATACCTTGCAGGCGGAACACCTGGCCGATCTGCGCGAGTGGGCACCGAAAATCCTCAAGGCACTGTCCACACGCCCCGAACTGACGGATGTCAACACCGACCAGCAGGACAAGGGGCAGCAGGTGTCGCTGAAAGTGGACCGCGACGCGGCGACGCGGCTCGGGGTCAACATGGCATTGATTGATGCGAGCTTAAACGATGCCTTCGGACAGCGCCAGGTTTCCGTCATGTACAACCCGCTCAATCAATACCATGTCGTGATGGAACTGGCCCCCGAATATTGGCAAAACTCACAAACTTTGCGGCAAATTTACCTTAGCGTCGCCCCGGTGACACCGCAAACGGCCAACACCCAGCCACCGCTGTCGGCTTTTGCGAGTTACGCGCCGACCAACACGCCGTTGACCGTCAACCATCAAGGACAATTCGCTGCGGCGACCATCTCCTTCAACCTGAAACCCGGATACTCACTCTCCGATGCAACCGAGATCATTAAAAAAACCTTGCAAGAAATCGGTGTGCCGGCATCGGTCCACAGCGGCTTCCAAGGTACGGCGAAGGTGTTCCAAGACTCGTTGAAAAACCAGCCCTGGCTGATTTTAGCCGCCCTTTTCGCCATCTACATCGTGCTGGGCATCCTCTATGAGAGCTACGTACACCCCATCACCATTATCTCCACCTTGCCCTCCGCCGGTGTCGGGGCGATTCTTGCCCTGCTGGCAACCGGCACGGAATTTAGCATCATCGCCTTGATCGGCGTAATTTTGTTGATCGGCATAGTGAAAAAGAACGCCATCATGATGATCGACTTTGCCCTAAATGCGGAGCGCGAACAAGGGATTGATGCTCACGAAGCCATTTTCACCGCGTGTATGATCCGTTTTCGCCCGATCATGATGACGACCTTCGCAGCCCTACTCGGTGCCTTGCCGCTGGCGCTTGGTTCCGGCTATGGGGCGGAACTGCGCCGACCATTGGGAATCACCATCGTCGGTGGCCTGATCGTCAGCCAAATGCTCACGCTTTACACCACGCCAGTGGTTTATCTCTATTTGGAGCGGTTCCGGCTCTGGTGTGGCCGCGGTTTCAGACCTAATCCGGTAGTTGACCATACTCAGTAATCTCAAGTTTCATATGATGTCCCGATACTCGAAAAAACTGTCATTCCCGATTTTGGCCATACTACTGGCAGGCTGCACCGTCGGTCCGGATTATGTCCGCCCGACTATGCCAACCCCCGCTGCTTTCAAAGAACTTAAAGGGTGGAAACAGGCGCAGCCACGCGATCACCTGCCTCCCGGCAAATGGTGGGAGATATTCCAAGACCCGCAATTGAATGCGCTGGAGGAACAAGTCGCCACCGGCAATCAATCCATCGCCCAGGCCGAGTCCCAATACCGCCATGCGCAAGCCTTGGTACAGGCGGCGCGGGCCGCGTTTTTCCCCACTGCTAGCTCGACGACAGCGGTCAATCGCTTCCGTTCCGTCAGCGGGACGAGTGCCGCAGTCCCCGGTGTCAAATATTTGTTTACGGAAAACTTTTCCACAACCTGGCAACCCGATTTATGGGGTGTCGTGCGCAGGCAGGTCGAGTCCAACATCGGCAGCGCCCAAGCCAGCGCCGGCACCATGCAGGCTTTGCGCCTTTCCACCCAAGCCACCCTGGCCCAGGATTACTTTCAGATGCGTGCGCTGGATGCGCAGAGAAAACTGCTGGATGAAACCGCAGCCTCTTACCAGAAATCGCTAGAATTGACGCAAAACCGTTATGCGGCGGGGGTCGCGGCGCGAACTGACGTGGCACTGGCCGAGTCCCAACTCGAGTCGGCCCATGCCCAAGCCATTGATGTTGGGGTGCTGCGGGCGCAGATGGAACATGCGGTGGCGGTGTTGATCGGCAAACCCCCGTATGAACTGTCCCTGGATGCCGCGCCGCTGACTGCGGTTCCACCACCGATACCGGTCGGCATCCCCTCGCAACTGCTGGAGCGGCGGCCTGACATCGCCACCGCCGAGCGCCAGATCGCCGCCGCCAATGCGCTAATCGGCGTGGCCAAGGCGGCTTACTTTCCGACAGTCACCTTGTCCGCCAACAACGGTTATCAAACCAACACGCTCTCGTCTTTATTCTCCATGGCGAGCCGTTATTGGGCGTTGGGCCCTTCCTCCGCAGTATTGACTCTTTTCGACGGGGGGGCGCGAAACGCGCAATTGAAGCAGACCGTCGATGCCTTCGATGCCGCCGTCGCCAACTATAAACAAACGATACTAACCGGTTTTCAGCAGGTGGAAGACAACGTAGCCGCATTGCGCATCCTAGAAGAAGAGGCTGAAGTACAGGACAGAGCGGTACGTGCCTTCCGCGAATCTTTGGCGTTGACAGTCAATCAGTACAAATCAGGTACGGTGGGCTATCTGAATGTCATGGTCGCCCAAGCCGCTGCTTTGGCTAGTGAGAATAATGCCGTGCAACTGAAGGGCAGACGATTGACCGCCGCCGTGCTGCTTGTCACGGCACTGGGCGGCGGTTGGGACACTTCAGCCCTGCCGGGGCCTGACGAAGCGGGTGGCGAGACTAAGTGGACGGACTATCTGCCGTTTCCGGTAGAGTAATTTCGGCTACCAACTTAAACCGGGACAGCTAAGGATGGTCGAATTAAACAGTATGATGGTATCATTGCCAACAATCCCAACGCTATTAAATTTTCTGATGCCTCCCAAAAAAGATGCACCTCCATTTTTAGAGATAGCCAAATACCCTCCACCGTTCGATGGATGGGGTACACATACCCGGTTTGTTGTCGTTGTTGACCGTCTGTTTCTGCGTACGTCAACAATGACGTTCCACGGAGAGATGCCCCAATCCTTTCTCCCAAAGCCCAAGCCTTCGCTCTGGTATTGGAAATTTAATCCTCTACACACTCTTGTTGCTGCGAAAATCCCCCGTGCAGACGTGGGACATGCCTTTTCCGCCAGCTACTGGAACTTCTTGATCGCCCCCGTGCCGGCAATGTTGATGGGGCGACTGTTTGGCAAGCGTGTTATACTTGAATATCCTCACTGTAGCTATGATACGAAATATTGCATCTAACCTAATTTTGGTCACTTTGCTTTGCGTTCTTGCCATCGGGGGGGTTGCAACGCTTTGGTGGAACTCTAGTTTGGCCGTTTGGCCGTTGAATGTTGCCACCGGCCCCGCCCTTGAGGGTGGGGTGCTGGGGTTAAGTGCGATCAACCAAGTCTTTGCCGAGGAGGAACCGCATGTCCGCCTCCACCGCATTCAAAACGACAATATGGCTATGAGTGCCAAGGCTCTGGAAAATGGCACGGCGGATCTTGCCGTTGTTCGTAGCGATATTTTGATGCCAAAAAACGGTCTGACGGTTGCCATTTTAAGGCGCGACAGCCTTGTCTTGATTGTACCGGCCCATTCTCACATCACGAGTTTGCAGAACCTTGCAGGTAAGAAGATTGGCATTCTCAAATCAGGCGCAGAGGAAGAAGACAGGCAGTTGGAACACCTGCTCGACGCTATTCTAAATTATTACAACATTTCACCAGGCAGGGTGGGGCGTGAGTTGCTATCTTTCGAGGAAACCGGGGAGGCCGTCACCCAAAAAAGGGTCGTCGGTATTTTGGCGCTAGGCCCGGTGGGTCCTGGGCTGATATCCAAGGTCATTGCCTCCATTACCCACGCGACGAAATCCCCCCCTGAATTGATTGGGGACAAACAAGCGGCGGCGATTGCCAAACAGCTTACGGGGGTGGAATCTAACGACATCGAGGCCGGGGCGTTCGGAGGGGCTTCTCCTCGACCTGAGGAAGATTTGACCACGCTGGCCGTGACCTATCGCTTGGTCGCCAAATATTCGCTGCCGGACTTCGTTGTCGGCGAAGTCGCTCGAATTTTGTTCCTTGCCAAAGCAAGACTCATATCCGTAACGCCCATTGCGATGCAGATCGAGGAACCTGACTCCGACGATAAGAATGAAGCGCTGCCAGTCCACCCTGGTGCGGCTGCATTTTTCAGCGGCGAGCAAACCTCCTTAGTCGACAGCGCCACCAACATACTTTACTTGACTTCAATTGTACTGGGCGTGTTCGGTTCGGGATTTGCGTGGTTGCTCGGCTCCCGTAAAAAACCCATTAAGAATAACGGGAGATTGGAGATTGACAGGCTTATTGGGATTATGCGTGAAGCACGGAACGCCAACCCGGAAGAACTCGACAAGTTCGAAGACGAAATCGACACTATTGTGGCCAGATCACTTGGGCCCGATGCGGAAACTCCCCTAGATGCCGACCAGTTGAAAATACTCTCCATCGTCGTCCATCAAGCGAGACAGGCGCTCAATCGGAAACGTAAGATAATCAACTGAGCCGAAATAAGAAGTGTTTTGTGAGGATATTGTGAAACTGGAAATAATAGATACCGATACTGAAAAACTTATTCGTCCTATTGAACAGGTAAGTTTTTCTGACAAGAAATACGCATTCCTGCAAAACCCCGATCCTTCAATAACCAAGAGTGGGCTTCTCCACACGCTGTTTGAAAACAGTGCCAATCTATATCCAGATCGCATTGCCGTCGAATGCAGGGGCAGTAACATTAGTTATGGGGATATGGAATCGCAGACGAACCGGTTTGCCAATTTCCTTCATAGCGTCGGAATCGGCAAGGGTCAACGCATCTGCCTTCTCCTCTCCAAATCTTTGGAAATATACACTGCCATATTGGGAATACTTAAAGCCGGGGCATCTTACGTACCCCTAGACCCTTCCTACCCCGAGGAGCGCGTCCGCTTCATCGTTTCGGACAGTGCGGCGGTGGCCCTGCTAACAAGCCTGGAGTTCTTCGATCTCGCTGGGGAAATCGACATACCGAAAATATACCTCAACGAATCCAGGAACGAAATCGACAAACAGAGTAAAAAGCCTGTCCCAACAAATATTGGACCTGAAGACGAGGCTTATGTCATCTACACCTCGGGTTCCACCGGAAAGCCCAAGGGTGTGCCGATTTGCCATGGCAATGCTTACCACTTAATACTCGCCGAACAACAGATCTATGCAGTAAGGCCAGAAGACCGACTGCTGCAAGGCTTTTCCTTGGCCTTTGATGCCTCGGTTGAGGAAGTCTGGACTGCCTTCAATGCAGCGGCCACCCTAATCGCAGGCACGCCGGAAATCATGCATGCCGGTCCTGATCTGTGCAAAGTGCTTGCCGAATTACAGATCAGCGTCCTTTCCTGTGTGCCAACCCTATTGGCGACGATGCCAAAGCCTGTCCCTTCCATACGGCTGCTTATCTTGGGAGGGGAAACCCTGCCAGAAGACTTCATTAAACCTTGGTTCTCACCGGATCGCCGCATCTATAACACCTATGGCCCGACAGAAACCACCGTGGTTGCCACCGCCAGCCTCTGCCGACCACATGAAAAAGTCACAATTGGCCGTCCGCTCGCAAATTATACGATCTATATCATGGACGAGGACGGGAGCCTTCTTGAAAAAGGGCAGGAAGGGGAACTCGTAATAGGCGGCAACGGGGTGGCAAAGGGTTATCTGAACCGCGAGGAACTGACTGCAAAGCAATTCATTGTGAATGTCCAGGCCGGACTAACGGGCGATGATAGCCCGACCCTTTACCGCACCGGTGACATGGCTAGGATTAATGCGGACGACGCTATCGAATACTTGGGGCGGATTGACACTCAGGTAAAAATTCGAGGGTTTCGCGTGGAACTGGCCGAGATTGAAGCTCTACTCCGCACCCAAGCCGGTATCCTCAACGCGGTGGCCTTGGTCCAAGAAATCGAAGGCCGCCCGGTATTGGCAGCCTATGTGATCAGTGCAGAGGGGGCGCATGTCGATGAGCAGGAACTCATCACCCGGCTCAAACGGATACTGCCGCCTTATATGGTCCCTGCCTTCATTGAATCAACCCAGTCTTTCCCGCTACTTCCCAGTGGCAAGGTTGACCGCAAAGCTTTCCCTGCACCTGACAGGAAAATTGCTCAAGGGACCGCTCAAGAATTCGATTCTCCGCTAAAACAAGCCATCTACGATCAATGGCGCAAGCTTTTCAGCACCGATATCATCGACGAAACCGACGATTTCTTTGTTAATTTGGGTGGGCACTCCTTGCTGGCAGCCGAATTTGTTTCCGCAATGCGCATGGACAACCGGTTTTCGGACCTGTCCATGGGAGACATCTATGCCCATCCGACGATAGCAAAACTAGCGGCTTATTTGGCGAACCATATAGCGAAAACACTGGGGGCTGGCGAAGCCAAGGGGGCAACCCCATTCTTCCATATAGGGGCTTGGAAATACCGCCTAAGTGTTTGTTTGCAAGCACTCATGGTGTATTTCATCATGGGCTTTTTTGCGCTCCAGTGGGTCACGCCCTTTCTGATTTACAGTTTCCTAAAAGCCTACGAATACCCTTTCTGGGAATCTTTGGGGGCTTCGTTCATGGGCCTTGTGGTCGTCTACCCCGTGATGTTATTGCTCGGCATCGCCTGCAAATGGCTGGTGCTAGGCCGGTTGAAGGAAGGTGACTATCCGATCTGGGGATTCTATTACCTAAGGTGGCTATTTGTCCAGCGAGTGCTGAATTGTGTACCCATCCATTTTTTGTCGGGTACGCCGCTGCTGTGCATTTATCTCAAGTGCCTAGGTTCCAAGATTGGCAAAGGGGCGCATATAGAGTCCCATCTGGTCGCCGGTTTGGATTTGTTGAGCATGGGCGAGGATGTTTGCATCAACGCCGATGCCAATCTATCCTGCTACGGGCTGGAGGACGGGCTGTTAAAAGTCCGTAGAATAACCGTAGGGAATAATGTTTGCATTGGCATACGCTCGTCTGTCGGCATGGATGTGGAAATCGGAGATGACACGGTCATCGGCGATCACACCTGCATAGCCAGCGGCCAGCGCCTTGGAGAGAACGAATACTGGTCCGGGTCGCCGGCCATTCGCGGGGAGGACGGACCCCCAAGGGAGGGAAACAGGCATGAGTCGCCATTTAAGGATGCCTTGGCCACTGTATTTTACGGAGTCAGTTTCTTTATCCTCCCCGCCGTGTCACTGTTGCCTATTTTTCCTGGCATCGTTTTCATGTACCACTTCGATTATGCGAGCGAGGACTATGGCTATCTGCTGTTGGCCCCCGTCGTTGCCCTCATCTTCGTGGTATTGTCCGCCTTGCAGATTCTGTTGCTCAAGTGGGTCCTGCTGGGAAAGTTGAAGGAAGGTGTCTATTCCGTCAAAAGCTGGTTTTACCTACGCAAATGGGTTGTGGATAAATTGATGGGTTCCAGCCTAGATTTGTTGCTGACGCTTTATTCCACGATCTATCTCAACCCTTGGTATCGGGCCTTAGGCGTCAAGATCGGCAAAAACGCCGAAGTTTCCACTGCTGCTTTCATCCTCCCCGACTTGTTGACTATCGGCGATGGCAGTTTCATCGCCGACAACGCTGCGCTTGGGCCAGCCAAAGCCTTCGACGGCAACCTGATACTAAAAAAAACCGTCATCGGTTCGAAGAGCTTCATTGGCAATAATGCCTATGTCCCGGTCGGTGCGAAGATCGGAGACAACTGCCTGCTTGGTTGCCAGAGCAGCCCGCCAGGGGATGTGACCCCGGATGGGACATCATGGGTCGGCACACCCGCTGTGTACCTTCCCCAACGCCAAAAATCGGAACACCAGTTCACGGAGGAAAGAACCTACCATCCTACGCTGTTTGTCTATTGTCAGCGCCTGTTCATCGAATTTTTCCGAGTGATCCTGCCCTCCACGGGTTTTGTGGTATTCACCACCCTAATGCTGTCCTTCTCCATCCAGATTGAGGATGACTTCGGCCCGACCGTCGCGGCTCTAGCATTTCCCTTGCTTTACATCGTCTTCGGGGTCGCGGGCGTTGCATTGACCGTCATCATGAAACTGTTGATCGTTGGCCGATACAAGCCTGCCGAACAACCCTTGTGGAGTCCTTTCGTATGGCGCACCGAACTGGTGACGGGGTTTTGCGAGCACTTCACCAATGAATTCCTCACTTCGCATTTGCGCGGCACAGTTTTCCTGCCTTGGTATTTCCGCATGTTGGGCATGCACATCGGACGGCGGGCTTGCCTCATGACAACAGATTTCACCGAGTTTGATCTAGTCCGGCTTGGTGATGATGTCGCCCTGAACGAAGATTGCACCATCCAGACCCATCTGTTCGAGGACCGCGTGATGAAGATGTCTAACGTGGTTATCGGTTCACGGGTATCAATCGGTAGTAACACGCTAATTCTGTATGACACGGTGATCGAGGACGATGTGAAGGTCGGCGACCTGTCACTGCTGATGAAGGGGGAACGACTGCTCAAAGGCACGGAATGGTCTGGTGCGCCGGTCAGGCGCATAAATGCCGGGTGACGGGGCAAGGTTTTTCGAAATGAATAAATTTTTTACAGCTTTAATCATCATATCCACCTTATCCGGATGCGCTACTAAGCAACACACCCCTGTGGAGAGCCAAGGAAAACCTACCGCTCAGTCAAGGGTTGAAACCTTAATCAGCAAAATGACCCTGGAAGAAAAGGTCTCCCTGCTTGGCGGCACAGGGTTTGCCACTCGCGCCATTGACCGACTGGGCATTCCTGCGCTAGAAATGACAGATGGACCCGTCGGAGTTCGCGCTGGCCATGGAACAACCGCATGGCCTGCCGGTATTGCCATGGCTGCTACATTTGACCCCGAACTTGTCGGCAAGATGGCTCGCGAATTCGGGGAGGAGGCCAGGTCCCAGAACAAAAGGCTGCTGCTCGCCCCGATGGTCAACATCACACGCACACCTTGGGGTGGGCGCAATTTTGAAAGCTACGGAGAAGACCCCTTACTGACTAGCGAAATGGCGCGCGCATTTGTGACGGGGGTTCAATCCATGGGGGTCGGCACCAGCATCAAGCACTTCGCCGTCAATAATCAAGAATGGGGCCGCGACCACATTGATGTCCATGTGAGCGAGCGGGCCTTGCGCGAAATTTATTGGCCCGGCTTCGCCGCCGGTGTGAACGCCGGTTCGGTTTCGGTCATGGCTGCCTACAATAAAGCCAATGGCGCTTACTGCTCTGAGAATGCCCGTTTGCTACAAGATATTTTGAAGCGTGAGTGGGGGTTTGATGGTTTTGTCGTTTCGGATTGGGAGGGGACGCACTCGACGATTGCGGCAGCACTTAATGGCCTTGACCTTGAAATGCCAAATCCTGTTTTCTTTGGACCCGAACTCTTAAGCGCCGTGCAAACGAAAAAAATTCCGACCGCTGTGATCGACGACAAAGTCAGAAGGATTTTGAGTGTCTTAGCTCGTCTAGGTCTTCTTGAAGATGCCACTTCCAGTAAAAACTCTAATGACGACAGAGTGACAAATTTTGCCAGCCATCATCCGGAAACGGCACTCAAAATTGCACAAGAAAGCATTGTCTTGCTGAAAAACGACAAAACGCTGTTACCCTTGCCGTTGAAGAAAAAAATCTCGGTTGAGGTTCTTGGCCCCTCGGCCACACGCGCCCGGACGGGTGGCGGCGGCAGTTCGTTTGTCCATGGTTCTACAGCCATATCAGCGGCTGATGGTTTGCGGCAACGCATTCAAGAATCTGGAGCAAGCATTGAACTGCATGTTCACGACAACATGAGCCTGCCGGGAGATGGGGTAATTAAGTCTGAGATTGTGACAGGCCCGTTTCGTGGCGAGTTTTTCAACAACCCTAACCTCGCCGGCCAACCAGTACACAATCAAGAATTTTCCACCATCGATTTTGATTGGGAGTGGGGTTCGCCCGGAAAATCCGTCAACGCCAATAAGTTTTCCGCTCGCTGGACCGCCGCCATTACCCCGCGCAAAACCGGTGAACATGCTTTTCGGATTGCTTTTACCCAAGCGGCACGAGTCTACCTTGACGATTCGTTGATCTACGATCATTGGTCGGCGGATACCAATCAAGCGCAGCTCACCGACGACACAGTTCGCAAGCCATTGTCTGCTGGCAAGACTTACCAACTGAGAATCGAATATTACAAAATGGAGGGGCTTGCCAATCTTCAATTGGAAGTTGTTGAGCCGGATGGCGCCACTGAATCTGCCAGCACTGCAAAGCCTCCCGGCATGGGTTCAATGGTTCGCCAAGCCGATTATTCCTTGCTTTTTGTCGGCCAGTCCGCAAAAACTGAAAGTGAGAGCTTTGATCGGTCAAGCTTGCGGCTTCCATTCGGGCAAGAAGAGCTTATTTTGAAAACAGCCAAAGCAAACCCGAATACGATTGTCATTGTTCAAGCTGGAAGCCCGATTGACATGACAGCGTGGGCATCAAAAGTCCGCTCCATCGTTTATGCTTGGTATCCTGGCGAACAAGGTGGGCTAGCCATCGCCGATGTGCTTCTTGGAGCGGTGAACCCCTCGGGCCGGTTGCCGATTTCATTTCCACAAACCTGGGGGGATTCGCCAGCAGCGCAAACTTACCCCGGCGTTGACGGAGTTGCAACTTACTCAGATGACGTTTTTGTAGGCTATCGGTATTTCGACTTGGAGCCAGGCCATGCCGCTTTTCGATTCGGCCACGGGCTTTCTTACACCACGTTCTCAAGCAAAATTGCCAGGGTGACGGTGCTAGACGCTGATGCTTCGAAACCGTATGTTGAAGTCGATGCAAGCGTAAAAAATACCGGCACACGGGCGGGGGCTTATGTTGCACAACTCTATGTAGGCGAACTTAACCCGACTGCGACCCGGCCTGTTCGAGAGTTGAAAGGTTTCAAAAAGGTTTTTTTGCGCCCCGGCCAGTCAGCCGATGTGCAGTTCAAACTTGATGCAGAGGCTTTTCGCCACTTTGATGAGTCAAGCAACGCCTGGGTCGTGTCGCCGGGCCGCTATCAGATTAGCCTGCTATCTGAGGAGTCCCACCCTGTCGAGAGTGCGGTCATCACGCTCCTCGCAAAACAGCCGTGAATAACTGATGTTACGCAACCCGGTAATGTGCAATCCGCATGGAGCTATTGCGCCTTTGTCATCAAAGGGAGCATTTGCTGCGGAAAAACCGGTCAGGCCCGTCACTGTCAACCTGCCCATTGCCATCTCACCCATCACTTGCGCTTTTACGTTGCGTCGTTGCGTGAGACCTTCTTTTGACTTTCTTGCAATGCGGCATGTCAATTCAATGGGCGAAGATTGTTTGTCTCACGCAACGGCGCAACGACGCAACGTTAAGAGCAAAGCAGAATCTACAAGGTACGCCATAAACTGAAGCTTGCAATCCCCTTCGACAAGCTCCAAGTAGCTTGGACGCCGGATGTATTCGGAGTATCCTTGTCCCTACGGTTTACGCCTAATGGGAATTTTTGCCTACCAACGTTGGTAACATCAGTGAATATTAACCGTAATAACTTACAATATATAGGGTATTTGGCATGTTTTTGAAACGGGTGCTCGTTTCCATCATCCTAGCGGCTGGCGCCTTGCTCTCGATCCTTTACTGGTGGAGTTTGATCCAGCCGGTGATTCTTGTAGATGCCCTCACAGACCACCTTAGCTGTGTGTCTTATTCACCCTTCCATAGGCCGGGTCAAACGCCTTTCGACAGGGAAACATCCATAAGCACAGAACAAATCGAAGCTGACTTGACAGCACTGGCACAACGTTTCGATTGCGTGCGGACCTATTCTGTAACCCAAGGAATGCAAGAAGTGCCCAGGTTAGCGCAAAAGCTAGGCATCAAAGTGTTGCTCGGCATATGGATTGGGCGCGAGCAAAGCAGTAATGAAAAGGAACTGACTATTGCCATTGATCTGGCGCAAAAATATCCCTCAGTCATCCGTGCCATTATCGTCGGCAACGAAGTGCTGCTGCGCAGGGAACAGCCCCCCTCGATGATGCGGGCCTACATTGAGCGAGTCAAGGCGGCGGTGCCGGGTGTGCCGGTCACCTATGCCGATGTATGGGAATTCTGGCTGCGCTACCAAAAGGATTTGTTGGATTCAGTGTCATTCGCCACGGTGCATATCCTTCCCTACTGGGAAGACGATCCCATTGGGATCGAAAACGCAGTCGGCCATGTCAGCCATATTTACCAGCACGCAAAAGCTGAGCTGAAGGGCAAGGAGGTGTTGATCGGGGAAACCGGCTGGCCCAGCTACGGTCGCCAACGCCAGGAAGCGGAACCCTCGCTGGTCAACCAAGCGCGATTTATCCGGGAATTTGCATTACGCGCGGAATTGGAAAAAATCCCCTACAACGTCATCGAAGCGTTCGATCAGCCTTGGAAGCGCGATTCAGAAGGCGCTGTCGGCGGATATTGGGGTATTTACGCTGCTGACGGCATCACCAAGTTTCCCATTCGCGGTCCCGTTGCCGAAGCCCCTTACTGGAGCTTCGCAGCCTATGGCACTATGGTCGCATTTTTATGCCTATTGGTGATTATCCAGTTGAGAGCGCGAAAGCTGGACGGCGGCACGTTTCCGGCATTGCTTGCCATCAGCATCAGCAGCGGAGGTGCTTGGGCCGGTTTCTGCCGCGACATGGTGATGACCAACCGAACGCCGCTGGAATGGGCCTATACCGGCCTTTATGCCGCCTTGCTATTAGCCGCCACGTTTGTATTGGGTAGCCCTTTGGCAGCATGGTGTTCGACCGGCGAAACTGTGCCAGCCATGTCCACGGCCAGCCATTTGGTGCGGTGGTTCCGGCGCAATGACCAAAGTTTTGATAAAACCGCCCGCCTGTTGGGTGCGCTGCGGTTTGTTTTTTTATTCGGTGCCGCTTTGGTTTGCGTGTGCCTGGTGTTTGATTTGCGATCACGGGATTTTCCAGTGGCACTCTTTTCCGTACCCGCCATCGGCCTTGCCTTGTTGGCTTGGATCAAGGGCAAGAGCGAGGCTGATTTGGAGGAAGTTTTACTCGCCGGTTGGGTCGGCTTTGCCGGGCTATGGATAGCGGTCGCTGAACACATCATTATTGTTCAAGATGAACCTTGGCGGCTGGCGGATGGGATCAACCAACACGCCATTGCATGGGCTGTGCTATGCCTAACACTGGCTGGTTCAGTATTGGGTCCGGTAGTCGTCGAACTGCGCGCGAGCCAACGTCAGAACGCCTAGCAAGAAACCGAGAGAGGCAAAATCCACGGCAGCATTATCCCCGCCATGCAGAAGCAAGCATGCCACACCGATTACCCCGGCTAAGAGCCCGATGAAGCCCGACCGGGTAATCGCTGACAACAGGCCAAGGAACAGGGCAAAAAAACCAATGCTCCCGCTGTGGAAAATCATTACGATTAACCAGCGCATCTTGCATTGAAGAGTTTGACCGCCGCCTCCGCAAAAAAAGGCCAATTCTTGCCGTTCGATCAATTGACTTTTGGCCCACCAAGAAAGGGCTAGAATTGCCAGAATAAGTAACCAGGGTAAAGGATTGAATTTCATGACTGTACAGAAGAAAGTAGCTATTTTGATTGAAATATAACATTAACAGACCGTGTATTGCTATTGTACGATTGATTTCGCAGCAATAACTCACTTCGACGGACTTGACTTACTGATGTTACGGCCTTGGTCATCGTTAAGCCCGATGGGTGAGTTTGTGGAGTGCGGCGACTCGTCGCCACAAAGTTCGGAAAGCGGCGACGAGTCGCCGCACTCCACATTGGGTGGACTGAACGATGACCAAGGCCACATCCTCTGTAGTAAGGGCGGCTGCAATTAAATTAAAGAGAATATTTTGTGATTGGCCTTAAGCTTGTTTTAAGATTTCGTCGATAATGTATTTATCCTATGTAAAGCTACAGCGTTTTTTATGTCCATTGATTACTTTGTTTACCTTTGGCGGCAAGGGGTTGCCGCCCTACAGTCCTTGATACGCAGTAGGTCGGCAACCCTTTGCCGACATGGAACGGACATTATGTAAGTACAAAATTGATATAAAAAACGCTGTAATTGCGAAATTTAGTACGAGGAATCTTCAATATGAAAGCTATTCCAACGCTTCCATGGATACTAATTATCCTTGGAGGAACAGTCTTGCGTGTTAATGAAGCATTAAATAATGATGTTTGGTATGATGAAGCATATACTGGAGTTATGATCCGGCAATCATGGCCGGATATTATATCAACTCTAATTCAAGATAGAAACCATCCGCCATTGTTTTTTACGCTTGTAATGTTTGTCACATGGATAACAGGTTCAACTAATCCTTTTCATCTAAGATTAGTTTCGATCTTTTTTGGAATTGCAACGATCCCGATAGGCTACTTGTTAATTCATCAACTTAGTTTGGCAAAGGAAGATAAAAAGTGGTTAGGTATTACGACAATGGCGGTATTGTCGTTTTCCCCATTTTTCATCAGCTATTCAACTGAAGCTAGATCATATGCATTTCTCTTATTCTTAATGCTCGTCTCAATAATTTATTTTATCAAAGCCTCAAAGAATTCGTTCAAGCTCTCGAAAGACTTAGTGATTTGGGGTGTAATGTTATTTATGGTGATGATGACGCACTTTTTGAGTGTCCTCATTGTGTCAGGCTTCTTCGTTGCTTTTGTGTTGCTCAAGATGGAGGAAAACAAAACCCTCTATGATTCAGGCTTGATGAAAAGAATAGCTGTTGTTACGTTTTTAGGGTGGCTTGTAGTAACGTGGGCATGGTCAATCACAAATTTAGGAAAATTCATCAAACAACCATCAACGATGCTGTGGATTCCAGCAGCCGATTTATCTGTAATCCCAAAAACTATTACCGACTTTTTATTTGGCATTGATAGTCGTCAAATTGGTTTTTCTCCAGCTAATACATTTTCGTTTCCACTCTCTATGGGGAATATTGGCTTTGTAATACTTATTGCATCGGTCATTGCTTTTATTATTATACTCAAAAATAGCATCAAGGACAAAGAAGGGTTACGCGATATCATTATTCTAACATCAATGGGGTTCGTGCCGTTAACTTTTGATTTGTTGGCATCCTCATTTGGGTTGAATATTTATATTGATCGCTATGTGATTGGTTATGGCACTATGTTGATAGTCTGGATATTATATGTTTGGTGGAGAGTTGCAAAGAAAGAAATCGTATGGATTATTAGTGTCTATCTTGCGTTACTGTTTTTCGTGGTTCGGATGCCTTACTTGACGAAATACTCTGAAGTTGTTGCTTTGATTTCATCAAATTATTCGGTAGAAATAGAATCACCAATTGACTATTTGGTTTTTAAGTATTATTTACCAGAAAATAATTTGAAATTACTCAAACACAGTTCCGGCGTAACTTACAATTGGCCGCTTATTTCAGAATCAATCCAAATCACTGCAAGCGATGTTATGCCTGGCTCGCTGGTGGTCATCAAAAAATCTGAAGATAGAATAATACCCTCGTCTTGGCATCAGAAGTTTGAAACCAATGATTTTCGGGTTTACAAATACGAATAGGAAATTCGGCCTTGGTCATCGTTCAGCCCGCCCAATGTGGAGTGCGGCGACTTGTCGCCGCTTTCGGAACCATGCGGCGACGAGTCGCCGCACTCCACAAACTCACCCATCGGGCTGAACGATGACCAAAGCCAGAAATTCAACCACCAGGAGCATCATTGATGAAGTACCTATGAATTGGAACGATGTTCCCCATAACCGCTTCAACCCTCTGACTGGCGAAACCGTGCTGGTGTCGCCCCATCGCACCCAGCGGCCTTGGCAGGGCAAGGTTGAGAGTCTGCCCCCAGCGGTACTGCTTCGGCACGATACCGCTTGTTACCTTTGCCCCGGCAACAAGCGGGCCGGCGACACAGTAAACCCTGACTACAAAGAGGTGTTTGTTTTCACCAATGATTTCCCGGCGTTGCTGGAAGATGTCCCTGCGGCTTCGCGCAATGACGGAAACGGTCTTCTGATTGCCGAGTCGGAGTTGGGGATATGCAAAGTGGTCTGCATCAGCCCTCGCCACGATCTGACCGTGGCCACGATGGACCTGAAAGGACTGGTGGCAGTAGTGAAAGAGTGGACTTACCAGTACAACGAGCTTGGGGACCGACCCGACATCAATCACGTTCAGATTTTTGAAAACCGTGGCGAAATCATGGGCTGTTCCAACCCCCACCCCCATAGTCAGATCTGGGCACAGAAGACCGTTCCCGACCTTCCGGCCCGCGAGACCGAACGCCAAGCCGCTTGGAAAAAGGACAAGGGCTCGGTTCTATTACTGGACTACTTGAAACTCGAAATTTCAAACCCCGAGCGTATAATCTTCGAAAACGACACATGGGCCGCCGTGGTGCCTTTCTGGGCCGTCTGGCCCTTCGAAACAATGCTGCTGCCTAAAGCCCAACGCCGCGATCTGACCGAACTAAGCACTGCCGAGATAGATGGCTTTGCCGATGCCCTAGGCCGCATGACACGACGATATGACAACCTGTTCGGTGTCAGCTTCCCCTACTCGATGGGCCTTCACCAGCGGCCAACCGACGGATTGGGACACGAAGGCTGGCAACTCCATGTGCATTTCCTACCGCCACTCCTGCGTTCCGCCACCGTGAAGAAATTCATGGTGGGCTACGAGATGCTGGCCCAGCCTCAACGCGACATTACCCCAGAGCAGGCCGCCGACCGTCTGCGTGCATGCAGCGAAATGGCATTGCAATGAACGCGAACCGCAAAGCTGTTTTTATGTGCCTGGAAAAGCGCTTCCGCGAAGCCTATGGCAACAGCCGTGGCCTGAGATTCTTCACGGCTCCAGGCCGCACGGAACTGGCAGGCAACCACACCGACCATAACAACGGCAAGGTGCTGGCCGCCGCCATCGACCTCGAATTGGTCGCTGCGGTCCAACCCTGCGAGGGAGTGATAGAACTTCTTTCGACTGGCTGGGAACAGCCTTTCAAAGTCCAACTGGATGACTTGGGTCCAAACCGCGCCGAAACCGGAAGGCCCGTGGCTTTGCTGAGAGGCGTAGCTGCCGGCTTCCAAAAGCGCGGACACCGGATTGGCGGCTTCCGGGCTTGTGTTGAATCGAGTGTACCCCAGGGTTCGGGCCTGAGCAGTTCAGCGGCTTTCGAAATCCTAGCCGGAAACATCCTTAACACCCTCTACAATGACGGACAGGTCGACCCTGTGCAATTGGCGGTGATCGGGCAGGAGGCCGAAAACAACTATTATGGCAAGCCCTGTGGTCTGATGGACCAGATTTCATGCTCCCTTGGCGGCATCGTCAACATCGACTTTCTGCACCCTTCTCACCCCCAGATCCGTCAACTAACGCTGGATTGGGAAGCCAAGGGTTGGGCGTTGTGCATCGTTGACACCAAGAGCAGGCACGGCGACCTGACCTCCGACTATTCCGCCATCCGGTCTGAGATGAACCTAGTAGCCCAGTGCTTCGGCCATGAGGTGCTTCGCAACGTGGAACAGGATCAATTCTGGACAGGGATCGCCGGCCTGCGTACCCGTGTAGGTGACAGGGCACTGCTCCGAGCCATCCACTTTTTCGAGGAGAACCAACGGGTGGACGATATGGTGAACGCCATTGAGACCGGTGACTTCGACACCTACTTGAATCTGGTGAACACTTCGGGCCATTCCTCGGCTGAGTTCCTGCAAAATGTGGTTCCCACAGGAGCGGTGAAAGACCAAGCTATTCTGCTCGGTCTGGCGCTCACCCGCAAGTTTATGAAAGGGGAGGGGGCCTGCCGCGTACACGGCGGGGGATTTGCAGGCACTATTCAAGCTTATGTTCCCTTGCAGGTTTTACCGAAGTATGCGAAAACCATAGCAGCGGTCTTCGGACCGGATTCGATCCACACACTAACCGTGCGTACCGAACGCGTCGGCGAAACGTTTCTTTAACAGTAGTTACCCACAACTCACGGGATTTTGCATGACTCTAATTCGGTATTTGCTTGTTGGCATTGTTAATACACTGGTCGGACTTGGAACTATCTACCTAGCCATGTATTTTCTACAAATGGGTGTCGCCTCTTCTAATGCGTTTGGCTACTTGATTGGCATTATGGTGAGTTTTGCCCTAAACAAAAAATGGACTTTTAAAAGCCAGGATCACCCGGTTTACAGTTTCCTCCGCTATTTGCTAGTGCTATTAGTAGCCTATGTGGCGAATCTTGAAACGGTACTTTTTGCCAATTCCCATTTTGAATTGAATGCTTATCTGTCCCAAGCATTAGGCATTATTCCCTATACAGCCATAGGATTTATGGGTAGTCGCTACTTTGCTTTCCGTGAGCGTAGAGGCATACAGCCAACACTTGAACAAGCGAATAAGTCTAGGACCGTTAAGAAGGCAAGCCTCACCACGCGAATGACAGAACTGAGTATTGTTGTTCCTTGCTACAATGAAGAAGCAGTGCTTCCCGAAACGGTTCAACGACTCACGGAGTTATTGCAATACCTGATAAATAAGGGGAAAGTCACTTTAGATAGTTGCGTATATTATGTGGATGATGGCAGCCGCGACGGAACTTGGAGCTTGATTGAGACATTATCCAAAACTAACAGCTTTGTGCGGGGGATTAAACTGTCTCGCAACCTGGGCCATCAAAATGCTCTGTTGGCGGGACTGTTGACGGTGAAGGGTGAGGTTGTCATCAGCGTCGATGCGGATTTGCAGGATGATTTAGCGGCTATCGAAGAGATGCTTGATGACTATGCCGCAGGCTACGATATTGTGTACGGAGTTCGCAGTTCTCGTAAGACGGATACTTTTTTCAAAAACTTCACGGCCATAGCCTACTATCGGTTGCTAGGCATCATGGGCGTTGAAATTATCTACAATCATGCCGATTACCGGCTAATGAGCCGCCGAGTCATTGATGCGTTGAGAGAATTTGGCGAAGTCAATTTGTTTCTTCGAGGTATTATTCCTCAGTTGGGTTTTTCTAATACCATAGTGTATTACGAACGCGCTGACCGTTTTGCTGGAGAATCAAAATATCCGTTAAAAAAAATGCTCTCATTGGCTTGGCAGGGTATAACATCCTTTTCTAATGTGCCTTTAAAATTCATCACTGGCTTAGGTTTACTGGTATCCTTGATTAGTTTTGCAGTCACCATTTGGGCTATCTGGATTAAGCTGTTCACTGAACTGGCGATACCTGGATGGGCATCCACTGTTTTACCTATCTATTTTCTTGGCGGCATTCAATTACTTTGTCTTGGTATCATTGGCGAGTATTTAGCAAAAATTTATATGGAAACCAAACGGAGACCACGTTATATTATTGAGAAAACCACTGGAAACTTATGATATCCTTTTGGAGAATCACATGATCCCATCATCCCTTGAATCCCTTCTCTCTTCCTGTGAGCTTCTTCCCGATCCCCTAGGCGTGGGTGTTTTTGTCAGGTTTACTGCCGCGCAGACCTCGAGCCGGTTGGTTTTTCCCATTGGCGAGATGAAGATTTCCCGCTTCATGGCTTGTCGTCGCTGCGACCCTTTCTGGATGATACCCGAAGCAGGCGTTTGCCTTGGGCGAACGCCCGTCGAGACACAGTCACTGCTGTTGGAAATGGATGATTCCACCTGCGTATTACTGATACCCTTGGTGGATTCACCTTTCCGCGGGGCTTTGCGCGGCGCGGGGGAAAACGGGCTGGAATTGGTAGCGGATACCGGCGATTCGCAGGTGCTCGGCCACTCGGTAGTGGGACTTTTTGCCGCCGCCGGGGAGGATCCTTACGCCCTAATAACCGCCGCCGCACGTAGTGTGGCCGCGCACATGGGTAGTACGCGCCTGCGCACCGAGAAGCCCCTGCCGACTTTTGTGGATCAATTCGGCTGGTGTACATGGGACGCTTTTTACCAAGATGTTTCGCACGACCTGATACGCCGAGGATTGCAGAGCTTTACCGAGGGTGGCGTAGCACCAAAATTTCTAATTCTTGATGATGGCTGGCAATCGTTACGCGAAACCGCCGAAAACGAGCGCCGCCTTACGGCTTTTTCAGCCAACGAAAAGTTTCCCGGCGATCTGGCCCCCACGGTACTAATGGCCAAGCACGAATTTGGCGTTGAAACTTTCATGGTCTGGCATGCCATCATGGGTTATTGGGCCGGTGTGGATGGCGAATCCTTGCCGACCTATGACGTTCATGACATCACACGCAATTACTCCATTGACCTCTTGGGTTATTTGCCCGATCTGAACAACTGGTTTTCAAAACAAGTAGGTGTGCCAAGCGTTTCGAGAATTCACCGTTTCTACAACGATTATCACCGCCATCTGCGCTTGCAGGGCGTGGACGGGGCCAAGGTGGACAACCAGTCATCCTTGGAGGGATTGGCAGCCGGTTCTGGCGGTCGTGTGGCGATGATGCAAAGCTACCATGAAGCACTCGAAAACTCTGCGCAGATTCATTTCAACGGCAATTTGATCAACTGCATGTCAGGCTCAAACGATATGCTCTATAGCGCCGTTAATTCTACCCTTGTCCGCACTTCGGGTGATTTTTACCCAAATTCACCCAACACTCACGGGCCTCATCTCTATACCAACGCTCAGGTGGGGATGTGGTTTGGCGAATTTATCCATCCCGACTGGGATATGTTTCAGTCTGGTCATGAAAACGGCGCATTTCACGCTGCCGGTCGGGCGGTGAGCGGCGGTCCTGTGTATGTGTCAGACAAGCCAGACGAACACAACCTTGACATCCTACGAAAACTGGCGCTACCCGATGGCAGCGTGCTGCGCGCCTGCGGTGTGGGCCGCCCTACCCGCGACTGCCTGTTCCATGACGTGACCAAAGAAGACATGCTGCTCAAGGTTTTCAATGTAAACACCGCCGGCAGCGGCGTGGTCGGCATCTTCAACTGCCTGCATGGAGAGGATTCCAGTGAAATCAGCGGTGCTGTTTCTCCGTTGGACATCAATTCGCCTGCTTTCGACCCAACGGCTGAGTGGTATGCGGTGTACGCCCACAATGCCTGTCAACTGCGCCTGTTCAAGCGTGATGAAACCTGGCCGCTTACCTTGTTGGCCCCATTAGGTTTTGAAATCATGACCATCGTCCCGGTCGTGGGTGGTTTTGCCCCAATCGGCCTGCCACAATATTACAACAGCGGTGGTGCAGTCAATGAATGGCAGCAGGTATCACCGAATAGGATTACTTTGCGGGTGCGTGGCAGCGGACAGTTCCTAGCGTATAGCCGGAACCGCCCTGTTTCGATAATCGTCAACGAGGCAATGGTAGATTTCACGTTTGACGAACAGACAGGCAGGCTTGAATTCCTGTTGTCCGGGAAGCAAAGCGAGAGTTTGACCATTAATTACTGATGGTACGCATTGCCTTTGCCCCCCCCTTTGGAAAATGGGGGCCGAGGGGGATTTGTAGAATGAACCACGCAATCCGGCATACAAAAAACCTACAGCCGGATGGGATTTGTAATCCCGTCCGTAACGTTTCGTGGTTAGACAGGCATGGTTGCACACACAAAACTTAATAGTGGTATCGACAAGATACAACATAGATGGTTTCGTCTTCAGGCAAATAGACCAAACGATGCTCGTTGGTAATTCGCCTAGACCAAAAACCTGTAAGGTTTCCTTTGAGAGGCTCTGGCTTTCCTGTTCCCTTGAAAGGATTACGTCGGCATTCCTCTATTAGGTTATTGATTTCATCTACTATCTTCGGGTTTTCTTTTTGCCATAAAAGGTACTCATCCCATGCATTTGGAGTGAATGAAACAACGCCATTTTTAGCTTGGTTCTTGTTTTTGCTCTTCTTGCTTGCCATTTCGGATTAGGTCTCGTGGTTGAGCCTTACCAGCTTTAAGCTGTGCAATGGATTCCATTAAACGACTGGCATTATTCGCAGATCCAAGGAGGTACATTGTTTCCTCTATGCTATTGAAATCAGCCAGAGACAACATCACAATATGTTCACCACTTACACGGGTAACGACGGTTGGAGTGTGGTCTTTGCAAACATCATCCATCACGGTTTTCAAGTTGGCTCGGGCTTCGCTAAAAGTTAAAATATTCATAATTTTTAAGTACTACATATACAGCGTTTTTAATATCGAATAGTTACTTGTTGGGTTACCATTTTGCAAAGCACAGACACACAGGATAGTTTGAATGAGTGTCTTTTATTATTTTCCTTTGTTAAGAAAAAACGCTGTACATGAATGCAAATCGGGACTCCTAGCGGTGAAAAAAATGGCACATAGGCCGTTTTGACGGTCAACAAAAGACGTTGCCAAAACGACGGAACAAGCCTGTTGCGCCC